>JABTUA010000001.1:3011884-3313072 GCA_015075635.1 Polyangiaceae bacterium | reverse complement strand
GGAGCCAGGAGGTGAAGAGCTGGTTCGAGCGCGCCGAGCCGCTGTACTACGCGCGCTCCGCCAGGTCCGTCGCCGGCCTCGAAGCCTACCTCGCGACCTTGCCGCGGGGACCGCACGCCAAGCAGGCGGCGGAGCGCATCGCCGAGCTCGCGCAGGCGGATCGCATGGCGAGGCAGCGCGACGCGGAGCTGCTCGAGGAGGCACTGGGCGTCGAGGCCAAGCTCGGCGACGCCGAGGACATGCGGCGGCAGGTGGTGCGCGAGGTCAGCGACTGGGCCACCCGGCTCGGGTCCATCCCCAGCTTCGGCAAGCCCACCAGCGAGCTGCCGCACGAGACCATCCACCACTACCGGGTGCTCGAGCCCCCGGCGCGCTGCGCCGACGAGCGCTGCCTGAAGTCCGTGTCGCTCCCCTACGCGATCCCGGATGGAAAGCGGCTGAGCCCGCGCAAGGTCCTGTTCGACGTCGAGCTCAGCTTGTACCGCGGCAACGTCGTCCGCGCGCGCCTCTCGGGTCCCGAGCTGTGGAGTCGGCTCTACGAGGCCACCGACCGGCGACCAGTGCGCGCCGGTGACGCGCAGGCCCGCACCGAGGCCATCTCCCGCGCCGTGCAGGTCGTGGAGTCCGCGCTCGCCGCCGACTTCGCCGCATCGTCTTGCCAGCGCGAGGCGGTGAGCCCGGTGATCCTCGCGCGCGAGTGCCGGGGCGTGCGCGTGCGCATGCTGGCTGCGCCGACCCCGGAGTCCGACGACGAGCTCGTGGTCGAGCCCGCGCGCCAGAGTGAACCATGAGCCTAGAGCCGCTGATCCCGTTCATCCAGCTTCCGGACTGGGAGCTGATCCCGAAGGGCTTCTTCGGCGGGAACTTCCCGCCGGCGCCGTTCTCGTTCAAGCCGTTCGGGACGCTCGTCGCCATCGGCGTCTACATCGGCGCGTGGATCTCGCTGCGTCACGGCCGGCGGCGCGGGCTCGACGAGCGCAAGCTGATGAGCTTCATCATGTGGGTGGGCGGCGTCGGCTTCCTGGGCGGCCACGTGTTCGACACGCTGTTCTACTTTCCCGAGCGAGTCGTGGCGGACCCGTTCTCGCTGATCCGAGTCTGGGAAGGCCTGAGCAGCTTCGGCGGCTTCGCCGGCGCGACCATCGGCTTGCTGATCTGGCGGCGGATCCACCAGGAGCGCGCGCTCCGCTACGCGGACGTCGTCGCGAGCAGCTTCCCGGTGGGGTGGTGGTTCGGGCGCCTCGGCTGCACGGTAGCCCACGATCACCCCGGCATGGAGAGCCAGATGTGGCTCGCCGTGCGCTATCCCGACGGCGCTCGCTTCGATCTCGGGCTGATCGAGATGGTGCTCACCATCCCGCTCGCGATCACGTTCCTCGTCCTGCAGAGGAAGCCCCGAGCGTGGGGCGTCTACCTGGGCAGTATGTGCATGGCGTACGCGCCCATCCGTTTCGGACTCGACTTCTTGCGCATCCGGCAGGGCGCGAACGCCGACGCGCGCTACCTCGGTCTGACCCCGGCGCAGTGGGGCTGCTTCCTGCTCTTCGCCGCGGGCGCCGTGGTCTTCCTGCGCCGCCGGCCGAGCACGCCGCTCGAGGAAGAAGACGAGGCAGAGGACGAGGACGAGGACGAGCCGGACTCGGTCAGGCCCGAATCGTGAGGGCGCCTACCGCGACGCGGGCGCGGATCGGCAACCGCCCGGGGGTCTCGCCGTCCATGTCGATGAGCACCTCGCGGGAGCTCGAGATCGGCTCCGCCTCCACCAGCGCGCCCCGCGTGAAGCGCACCTTCTCGTGCTCGCCGTGCCGCCCCTGGTAGATCTTCGACGAGAGCAGCACGGTCTCTGCGCGCCCCAGATCGCCGAGCACCACCACGTCGAAGCGGCCGTCCGAAGGGTCGGCGTCCGGCGCGATCTTCATGCCCCCGCCGAAGAAGCGCCCGTTGGCCACGGCGACGTTGAAGATGGGCCCCTCGTGGAAGGCCTCTCCGTCCACGCGGACTCGGACCGGCGCGTTGCGATACGCGAGCATCGCCCGCAAGGTGCCGCTGAAGAAGGCGGCGCGCCCGCCCATCCACTTCGGCGTCGAGTTCACGATTCGGTCGGTGAGGCCGCCGATGCCGAAGCTCGCGATGTTGAGGAACGCTCGCACCACCCGCGAGCCGTCGTCGGCGACCAGCTCCAGGATGCCGAGGTCGAGCGGCCGCGGCTTTGCGTCGCGGAGCCGGCGTACCGCTTCGCCGATGCCGTCGCCCAGGCCGAAGGTCTTGCGGAAATCACCGCCGGTGCCGGCGGGGATGAGGGCGAGCTCGGGGCCGGGCACGGGGTTGCCGGCCGCGTCGACGTAGGCCTGGCTGACTTCGTTGAGCGTGCCGTCGCCCCCGACGACGGCCAAACAGGTGACCCCGTCCTCACGGGCTTGGGCGACCAGCCGGGGGGCGTCACCCGGCCCGCGGGTTTCCCCGACGTCGTGCGGCAGCTCGGCGCGCTCGAGCGCGCGGGAAATCTCCGGGATCTTGCGGGCCGCGACACCGGCGCCCGCCTTCGGGTTGACGAGGATTCGGAGCTTCAAGGGGCTGCCGCGCATCTTACCCAGCCGGAGCCCGCGGTGTGGGCCTTCTGCGGGGGTGCTCCCTCGGAGCCCTGACCGGTCGCCGGGAAAGGGCGGACAGTCGCGACTTGAACCGGGGTGGGTCGGACGATATCTTGTGGCAGCTCGTCGAACGGCGTCCGTTCGGCGGGGAATTCCTAGAAAGGGCAGAACGAGGATCGCGAAGCATGTCGACCGAGGATGAGCGCAAGCTCTTTATTGCGGGCTTGCCGGATTCCATGACCGAGGACGTGCTGCGGCAGCTGTTCGAGGCGACCGGTGGAACGGTCGTCAACGTGACTCTGCCAAAGCACCGTGACACCGGCCGCCCGCGCGGCTTCGGCTTCGTCACCCTCGCAACTTCCGATCAGGCAGCCGCTGCCCGCGACCAGCTCGATGGATCGCTGCAAGCAGGCCGCTCGATCTCCGTACGCCCTTTCCAGTCCGAGCCGCCGCGCCCCGGCGCGCGTGGCGAGAGCGCGGGACCCGTCAGTGGAAACACCGGCGATCGCACGCTCTACGTAGGAAATCTCCCGTACGACGCTGCGCAGTCCGATCTCGAGGCGGTGTTCAACGAGCACGGCGTGACGCCGGTCGTCCGCATCCACCTCCCTGTCGGGCCCGACGGACGCATGCGCGGCTTCGGCTTCGTCACCATGGGCAGCGCCGAGGCAGCCAACGCCGCCATCGCCGCCTTGCGTGGTGTGGAGATGAAGGGCCGGGCACTGATGGTGAACATCGCGCATCCGCGCGGCGCTCCGGGCTCCGGCGGTGACCGGCCGAGCTTCGGCGGCGGCGGCGGATATGGCGGTCCGCCGCGGAGTGGACCGCCGAGTGGCGGTGGTGGTTACCCGGACTTTGCGCCGGGCCCTCCGCCGGACATGGGTGGCCGCGGCGGCGGCGGCGAGCGGCGGGCGGGACCGGGCGGCGGTCCGGGCCCTGGCGCGGACTGGGACAAGAAGAAGAAGAAGAAGGGCAAGCTCGACCAGGGCGGCGCCAAGAAGGGTCGGGACAACAAGAGCTGGAAAGACTGGGACGAGGACTAGGCCTCCCAAAACGCCAAATCTCGGCCCAATCCCTGACCGGTCCGCGGGCCGCTGCGGCAATCCTGGCCGGATTGCCTGCGCGGCGCGGGCCGTGCTACGACCGCTGGCCCGTTTCCCCTCGAGTTGGGAGGTCCGGTTGGGATGGTCCCATCCGCGTCCGCCCGAGAGTGACCGATGATTTTCGACTGGCTCTACGGCCTGTTCTCGAACGACCTCGCCATCGATCTGGGGACGGCGACGACGCTCATCTACGTCAAGGGCAAGGGCATCGTCAGCTGCGAGCCCAGCGTGGTGGCCGTGCAACGGGACGCCCGCGGCGACAAGAAGGTGCTCGCGGTCGGCCGAGAGGCCAAGGAGATGCTCGGCCGGACCCCGGGGAACATCCAGGCCATCCGTCCGCTCCGGGACGGCGTGATCGCGGACTTCGAGATCACCGAGGCGATGCTCAGGTATTTCATCGCCCGCGCCCACAACCGGCGCACGCTGGTCAAGCCGCGCATCATCATCTGTGTGCCGTTCGGCATCACGGAGGTCGAGAAGCGGGCCGTCAAGGAGAGCGCCGAGAGCGCCGGCGCCCGCGAGGTCTACCTGATCGAGGAGCCGATGGCGGCGGCCATCGGCGCCGGGCTCCCGATCACGGAGCCGAGCGGCAACATGGTGGTGGACATCGGCGGCGGCACCACCGAGGTCGCGGTCATCTCCCTCGCCGGTATCGTCTACTCGCAGAGCGTGCGAGTGGGTGGCGACAAGATGGACGAGGCCATCGTCGCGTACATGAAGCGCAAGTACAACCTGGCCATCGGCGAGCAGTCCGCCGAGCGCATCAAGATCACGATCGGGAACGCCTATCCGCTCGATCAGCAGCTCACCATGGAAGTGAAAGGTCGCGACATGGTCGCGGGCATCCCCAAGACCGTGGTGGTGAACTCCGACGAAATCCGCGAGGCGCTCGCCGAGCCCATCAACGCCATCGTCGAGGCGGTGCTGGTCGCCCTCGAGCGCACCCCGCCCGAGCTCGCCGCGGACATCGTGGACAAAGGCGTCGTCTTGACCGGCGGCGGCGCCCTGCTCAAGAACATCGACGTCCTGCTCAGGGACGAGACCGGACTGCCCGTGATGGTGGCCGACGACCCCATCAGCGCCGTCGTGCTCGGGAGCGGCAAGACCCTCGACCACATCGAGCTCTTGAAAGAAGTGACCATCGGTTGACCGATCGGTCCCGCCCCAAAGAGGTGAGGAGTCCCGCGTGAGCTCGTTCCGCCGCTACCGCGACATCATCATCGTGGTGCTGCTCTTGGCGGTGCCGTTCTTCTTTCTCCGCGCCAGCATCCGGCGGCCCGAGGAGATGAGCGTCGTGGACCGCACCATCATGCGCGTGGCGGCGCCCCTCGAGTACGTCTCGGCGGCGCTCGCGCGCGGCATCTCGTCGCTGTTCGGGGACTACGTCTACCTGGTCGACGTCAAGAAGGACAACGACAAGCTCGCCTACGAGAACGCGCGCCTCAGGGCCGAAGTCCGCGAGCTCAAGAGCGCCGAGGCGGAGAACGTCCGGATGCGCCGGCTGCTCAACCTGCGCGAGACCATCAGCGCCGAGACCGTCAGCGCCGTGGTCATCGGCAAGGACACCACGGAGTTCTTCCGCGTCGCGCACGTCACGCTGGACAACCCGGGCGTCCAGGTCAAGCCGGGCATGCCCGTGCTGTCGTTCGACGGTACGGTCGGCACCGTGCTCCGGGTCGCCGGTGACAAGGTGGACGTGGAGCTGACCGTCGACGCCGGGTTCGGCGTCGACGTCGTCGTGGAGCGGACCGGCGCCCGGGGTTTCGTGCGCGGGGTCGGGGATCGAAGTCGCTACGGCGTCCGCGTCGAATACGTGCAGCGCAGCGACGAGGTCGACGTGGGCGACGTGCTCTTGACCAGCGGTGTCGGCTGTCGATTCCCGAAGGGCGTGCCCGTGGCGCGGGTCAACAAGGTCATCAAGCGCGATTTCGGCATGTACCAGACGGTGGAGGCCGAACCGACGGTCGACTTCTCGCGCCTCGAAGAGGTGCTGGTCGTGCTCTCCGACTCGAAGGACTGCGAGGCCAAGGGCGGCGGAGCTCAGCGCCGCCCGAGGGCCAAGCTCTGATGCGGCCATGCGCAACGCCGCCTTCCTCGCCATAGGCATCGTCCTGATCCTGATCCAGGCGAACATGTACCGCCTGCTCGGCTGGCTCGACATCAACGGAGCGACGCCGAGCCTGGTGCTGCCCCTGGTGATCTTCCTCGGCGTACACGAGCCCTCGATGGCGCGCGGCGCGCTCCTGGCGTTCGGGCTCGGCTACTTCCTGGACGTGGTCGCGTCGGCGCCGATGTGGTTGTTCACGTTCGTGACCGTCGCCGTCTGGTGGCTCTCGCGGGTCGCTGGCGTGCGGCTGACGGCGCAGACCTTCATCACGCGCATGTCCCTGGGCTTCGTATTCGCGCTGATCGAGGCAGCGATGGTGCTGATCTTGCTCGCCGTGTTCGGCTCCGACACGCGGCGCCCGCTCGAGATCGGACGGCTGGTGTTGCCGCGGGCGGTGGCGACGGCGTTGTTCGCGCCGATCGTGTTCCACATCGCGCAGCGGCTCCACCAGAGCACCCAGCCCGTCCACGGCGGCACCGAAGGAACGGCGAGGTGAGCATCCTCGTCCAGCGCTCCGACGTCGGCGAGTTCAGGCGCCGCTATCGCTGGATGGTGCTGGTGATCCTGGGCGGATTCGTGATCCTGTTCGGACGTCTGGTGCAGCTGCAGGTGCTCGAAGGGGATCTGCACCGAGCCCAGGCCCGCAAGAACATCATCGGTGAGCTGTCCCTGGCCACTACCCGCGGCGTGATCCGCGATGCCTACGGCAAGGTGCTGGCGGCCAACCGACCGAGCTACAACGTGTACGCCGTCCCCGAGCAGGTCGACATGGAGAAGACCTGGCCGCGCGTGGTGCAGCTGATGGGCCTGGACGACGGCGAGAAGGAGGAGCTGACCAAGAAGCTCATGGATGCACGGGCGGCGGGCGGGACGCGCCCGTCGCAGCAGACCCTGCTGCGCGTGGACGTGGACCGGGACGTGGTCGCGGCGCTCGAGACTCACGAGGACTCGTTGCGCGGCGTCGAAGTGGTCCCGGTTCCGGTGCGCTATTACCCGAACGGCGAGCTCGGCGCTCACCTGTTCGGCTACATGCGCGAGATCGACCCCGACACGCTCGCGCGCTACGAGGGCCGCGGTTACCGCGCCGGCGACCAGCTCGGCGCCGTCGGGGTCGAGCGGCGCTGGGAGAGCTATCTGCGCGGTCAGCGCGGCTGGCGCAAGGTCTTGCGCGGCATCAACAAGCGCGCGGCGCGGGAGGATCTCGAGCCGAAGTACCTGGAGGAGCCGCGGCGCCTGGAGCCGGTGCCCGGGCGCGACGTGTCGCTCACGGTGGACATCGAGCTCGAGCGCTCCATCGAGAAGGCCATGCGCGGCCAGCTCGCCGGCGCCGTGGTGGTAGTGGACGTGCGGACCGGGCGCCTGCTCGCCGCGGTGTCCAAGCCGAGCTTCGACCCGAACATCGTGTCCGGCGGCAGCGGCATGCAGCCGGTGCGGGACAGCTTCCGGCGCCTCTACGCCGATCCGCTCAGGCCGACGCTCGACAAGACCATCTCGGCAGCCTATCCCCCCGGCTCCACCTACAAGCCATTCGCGGCCCTGGCGTCGCTGGCGGACGGCTTGATCAATCCGAACACGCGCGTCCAGTGTCGGGGTGGCTACGAGTACGGGCGGCGCTTCTTCCGCTGCACCGGAGTACACGGGACGGTGAACCTGCACCAGGCCATCGTGCGCTCGTGCAACACGTACTTCTATCACCTGGGCGAGAGCATCCACATCGACCGGCTGGCCAAGATCGGCCTCGACTTCGGCTTCGGCGTGAAGACCGGCATCGGCGTGAACCCCGAGGCGCGCGGGCGCATGCCCACCCGCGCCTGGTACACGCGGCGCTACAAGGGGGCGTTCCGCGGCGGCTTCACCCTGCTCGCCGCCATCGGCCAGGGTGCCGCCACCGTCACCGCGCTGCAGCTCGCCCTGGCCTACGGCGCGCTGGCGAACGGCGGCACGCTCTACCAGCCACAGGTGGTGCGCAGCATCGAGACCAGCGACGGCACGGTGGTGCAGGAGTTTCCGCCCCGGGTGCGGCGCATGGTCGGCGTCAGCGACAACCACCTGAGCCACGTGAAGGCCGGGCTCGCCGGCGTCGTGGTCGAGCGCGAAGGTACGGCGTTCCACGAGACGATTGCTGGCACCGACATGGCCGGCAAGACCGGCACCGCGCAGGTCAGCCACGTCACGCCCCGCGGCGTGGACCCGGACAAGGTCTGGTACTTCAACCGCGACCACGCCTGGTTCGCCGGCTACGCGCCCGCGCGCTCTCCGGAGATCGCCTTCGTCGTGCTGGTGGAGCACGGCGGCGCCGGCGGCAAGAACGCCGTGCCGATCGGCTCTCGCCTGGTCCGCGACTGGCAGAAGCTCGAGGAGAAGCGCGCGAGCGCTCGGGCTTCGGCGCGCCGTCAGCCGCCCAAGAAGGGAGCGGGGGATGGCACGCGGTGACCGCATCTCGTTCCGCGGCGGCACGCAGATCGACATGCCGCTCTTGCTCGCCATCGTCGCGGTCGCGACGCTGGGAGTGGTGAACCTCTACAGCGCCACCAGCGTGTACGTGGACGCGGGCCGGCGTGCGGCGCTCGCCGACGTCTACGTCTCGCAAGTGTACTGGTTCGTGGTGGGCGGCCTGCTCGCGATGCTGGTCGCGGCGATCGACTACCGGCACTTCGAGCGACTCGCCTACTTCTTCTACGTCGGGGGCATCGTCTCCCTGGGCCTGGTCTTCGTGCTGGGCGCGGACATCCGTGGCTCCTCGCGCTGGATCCAGATCGGGAGCTTCAACTTTCAGCCCAGCGAGTTCATCAAGATCCTGATCATCTTGGTGGTCGCGAAGTACCTGCACGACGACCCGAAGACCGAGCCGCGCACGCTGCTCGATCTGGCTCCGGCGGCTGGGCTGGTGGGCCTCCCCGTGGTCTTGGTGATGGCCCAGCCGGATCTCGGCACGTCGCTCATCTACCTGCTCACCGCCGGCAGCATGCTGGCGATGACCAAGGTCCGGGCGCAGAGCGTCGTGACCCTGGTGGTGGCGGCGGCCGCTGCGATTCCGCTGTCCTGGAAATACGTGCTCCGAGACTACCAGAAGAACCGCATCACCAGCTTCCTGGACCCCGAGCACGACAAGACGGGCATCGGCTGGCACGCCTTTCAGTCGCGCACCGCCATCGGCAACGGCGGGCTCAGCGGCGAAGGCTTCATGCAGGGCACGCAGAACCAGTTCGGGTTCGTGCCCGATCAGTACTCGGACTTCCCCTTCGCCGTGTTCGCAGAGGACTGGGGCCTCCTCGGCTCGGTGACGCTGCTGGCCACTTATTGCTTCATCTGCATCTGGGCGGTGCACGTCGCTTCGCAGTCGAAGGATCGCTTCGGCGCCGCGGTGGCGGTCGGGGTGGGGGCGATGTTCTTCTGGCACACCATCTTCAACGTCGGCATGGCCGTCGGCCTCCTGCCCGTGGTGGGCATCACGCTGCCGTTGTTCTCGTATGGCGGCTCGAGCGTGGTCACGATGCTGATCGGCCTGGGATTGCTGATGAGCGTGTCGATGCGGCGGTAGGTTTGCGGCGAGGGCGTCCGAGCTCGGTCCCCGATCCGAACATGACGCAACGTCATGTCGCACCAGCGCGCACACGCGCGGACCTGCGGGCATGACCAGGTTGACGGGCGCGCACGCGACCCGATAGCTTCGAACGCACCAAAGGGAGGGTCGGCTCATGCTCACGCAGCACGCAGCACGCAGCACGCAGCACGCAGCACGCAGCACGCAGCACGCAGCACGCAGCACGCAGCACGCAGCACGCAGCACGCAGCACGCAGCACGCAGCACTTGCAGGGCTGCTCTGCCTGACTGGCATCGTGATCGCGCCTGGAGCGCGTGCAGTCACCAACGGCAGTGCGGCGCCTAGCGACAAGCACGTCGTGCACGTCTCCTTCGCGAACACCAAAGGAACCGTGACCCTCTGCTCGGGCGTGCTCGCGACCCCGACCCGGGTGGTCCTCGCGGCGCACTGCCTGAACGGGGAGCAGAGCGGTTTCGAGTTCATCTTCGCCTCGAACGACTTCGGCTACCTTCCCGGCAGTCCGATCAAGATCAGGAACGAGGCGCAGTTCCCGGTCGGTGACTTCGAAGGCTCTCCCAAGGTCGGTGACCTCGCGTCGTACACGCCGACGCCTGGGCAGCCCATGTTCGTCCCCCGAGCGTGGGAGACCTCCAGTCCGATGAATTTCGCGCTTCCGTGGATGTCCGACAGGGACCTCGCGGTGATCCCCTTGGACCAGCGCGTGAAGCTCTCGTCGGTGACGCCGGCGCAGCTTCCATTCGATCCCGACGGCACCACTCACGCCTGCAGCTCGTCGTTCAGCGGGCGCTTCGTCGGGTACGGCGCCTGGTTCTGGGATGGCGCGCAGAGCTACCGAACCCGCCAGGCCGCGACCACGAGCGTGTTCAGATCCACTTCCCCGATCTCGGGCCACACCTACCGGGCGGAGTTCGATCTGACGGACGTGATCGGCGGACTCTTGCCGGAGGCTCTTGGCTTCTCCGATGCCGTCCAGGCGCTCCTCGGCTCGAGCGAAGTCCGGCTGATCGAGCCCGGGGACTCTGGCGGACCTATGTTCCAGGGCTCGAAGCTCTGCGGGATCAACTCTGCCTTCGAGCTGTCGCCGCTGTCCTGCAACTGGACCTGCAGCTTGGACATCCCGCCGGTGTGCGGTTACTTCTGCCAGCTCACGATGGAAGACGTCTGGACTCCCACCGACACCGCCGGCGCGGTCGGCTTCCTGCAGCCGCTGCTGACGGACTCCGCTGGTCACTACCACGGCACCTGTGGACCCGATGCGCCCGCCGCCCTCGCCGACCTGGACACCGACGGAGATCAGATCCCTGACGGCTGCGACCCTTGCCCGTTCGTTCCGGACGCGAGCTACAAGGCGACGGGAGTGGTGACGACGGGTCCCGACGAGGACCAAGACGGTGTGCCCGACGCCTGCGACGACTGCCCGACGATGCCCAACCCGAGGGACCCGCTCACGCTGAAGCAGGGGGACTCGGACTTCGACGGCGTCGGCGACGCCTGCGACAAGTGCCCACACAGCGACGTGCGCGGCGAGAGCGACTTCGTCTGCTGCGACACGGACGTCGACTGCAATCCGGGCAACCCGCAGGCGTACCCGAAGATGAACCGGTGCGTCCAGATCGGGACGACCGTCTTCAACGGCCTGACGCTGCCGAATGCGTGCGCCGGCTTCGTGGGCCGATGCTCCTGGGGCAGAGACTTCGACGGCGACCTCTACGCGGACTCCTGCGACAACTGCCGGACGCAGCACAACCCGGACCAGGCCGACGACGACGGCGACGGGGCGGGGAACGTCTGCGACAACTGCGCCGGGCTGAAGGGAGATCTCGGCCCGTACCCGAACGAGGACCACGGCGCGGACAGGAACGAGATCTTCGCGATGCAGTGCCTCTCGGACGCGCAGTGCGTCGCCAAGACCGGGCTCGCCGACAGCCAGTGCAGCCCCGCGAAGCTCTTGCCCCAGCCTGGCGGCGGCGTCGCGCTCGGCCACCGCCACTGCAACAAGTTCGCGGACGCGGACGGCGACGGCCTCGGCGACGCGTGCGACAGCTGCCCGAGCGTGTTCAACGCCAAGAGCGACTACGGCGGCGTCAACAACCAGGCGAACTGCAACCTGGACCTCGAGATCGCCCGCGGCGAGCCCTACCCCTACGTCGGCGACGCCTGCGACCCGAACCCGTGCACGCGGACGTTCGAGAAGGCGTCCATCTTCACCAGCACCAGCCAGGACCTCTGGCTGACGCTGTCGCTCCAGCCCCACCTGCTGCCGAACAGCGTCGCGCCGACCAAGAAGCAGCCCGCGAGCCAGGCGCCGTTCAGCTCGCTGTACACCGGGACGCCGGAGGCGACCGTCGGGGTGAGGTTCTGCCCGTGCAAGGTGGATGGAAAACTCGTCGGCACCGTGAAGGACTGCGAGCTGCAGTGTCCGCTCGAGGCAGGTGAGTACGGGCAATCGACTGCTTGGTTGCTGCCGGACATCGCGCCGGCCCCACCGAACCCGGGCTCGCTCCCGGCGTCCCCACCGCCGGGCTACTTCACCCCGGGCGCCGCGTTTTCGGGTCTCGTCACCGAGGAGCCGCAGCCCGGGCTCGCTGCTGCGCCGTCCGACCAGCTCGCGACCTTCGGCACGGCGCCGAGGCTGGTGAGCTGGGACCTCGGGAGCACCGCGGTCGAGGGCTTCGGGATCAACGTCGGCAAGCTCGGCGTGCTCTGGACGGCGGTGCGCGACGTGCCTCAGATGTCACCGGCGTCGCCGGCGGTGTTCCGGAGCCACTCGAACCACTACGAGTCGAACTTCTACGGAAAGACCCTGGACCTGAACGTGAAGGGCGCCGCGCTCGTCGCGTGCTTCTGGTGCCAGAGCGACCCGTGCCCGCACTGCGCCACGTCGATGGACATCCAGAACCTGCTCATCGATCCGACGCAGTCGGTCGTGGGCGCGCAGGGCCTGACCCAGAGCACGGATCTGACCGCGTCGTTCTCGAGCGCGGCGCTCGGCGCGCTGCTCGAGCCCGACGTGCGCTGGCTCCAGGCGGCGGAGCGCGGCGGCTGGCTGCGCAGCGGCATGGTCGGTCTGGTCGGTCTCTCGCCCGACGGCTCCGCGGTGCGCTCGGCGCTGGCGCAGGTCGCCGGGCTGGTGCAGCCGGTCGGGCGCCGCGCCACCGACGACCTCCTCAACGCGGCTGTCGCGGAGCCGCCCGACTCACCGGGGCCAGCCCCGCGCAGCGACTTCGGGGCGGCGCTCAGCGCTCGCGAGCACGCGGTCTTCGTGCTGGGCGGCAAGCTCGCCAGCGACGGCGCGCAAGCCGGCGACGTCTGGCGCTACGGCATCGAGAGCCGGGAGTGGATGCGGCTCCCCATCAGCGGCACGGCGCCGCGGCTGGTGCTCGCCGCCACGTACCAGCCGGAGACGCGGAGCCTGTGGTTCGTGGATGCGGGGTCCGGCCCGGGGCTCGCGCGGATCGTCCGGCTCGACCTCGACACCCTCCGCTCGAAGGTGATGGGGCTCTTCCCGCGCGCCGGTCACGCGACGCGCGTCGAGCTCTCGAACGCGCCGGACGGAGAGCTGTTGCTCGCGGGCAGCTCGACCAAGCTCGACCGTACCGCGGCGGTCGTGCTGCGGCCGGGCGAGCACCACCTGTTCCTGGTGGGCGGAGTCTTCCGTGCAGGGCGCCTCGCGCTCGAGCCGACGCTCACCCGGCGCGGCCTGACGCTGCCGATGTCGCAGCCCGGCGGGAAGGTGCAGAACACCTTCGTCGCGGCGGAGGACGTCTACTTCGCTCCGAAGAAGAAGGGCGCCGGACCGAAGGCGGGCGTGCCCGACTGCCTGTGAGCGCCATGCGACGAGCGCTGGGCGCCGGGGTCTTCGCGATCGCGCTCGCCGCGACGGCGTGGGTCGCGTGCGGGACCGACTCGGACTCGGCGGCGAGCGACGGTGGGAGTGACGCGGGAGGAGCAGGCGGCGGCGCGGGAACGTCGCCGAGCGGCGGCGGGACCTCGGGCGGGGCTGGCGGCAGCGTGGGTGGAGCTGGCGGTGGCGCGGCCTCCGACGGCGGGGTCGACTGGGGCGCGGAGCCGAAGTGGGAATCGACAGGGCAGGTTGCCGCGGGGTGCCCCATCGAGCGTCTCGCCAACCCGACGGAGCTGAAGGCCTGGGTGTGGAAGACGTGCTCCTGGGCGAGCGACTGTCAGGAGGCGGTGTTCAATCCGAAGCTCCTGGGGAGTGATGCGGCCTTCACTCCCGGTAGCAGCGTGCACGACGACGGGAGCGTCGTGCGCATTGGGTTGGCTCTGGAGTCCTCGAAGCACTCGGTGATCTTCGCCTCCGGCGATGGGGTAGCGCTCGATGGGATCCGCGGCTCGCTCGCAGCCGACCTCTGCCACTTCTGGACGGGCTCACTTTGGGGGAGCCGGCTCGCTGTCATGACCGGCCCGCTGGGAATGGACACCCGCGCGGGCATCTTGGCGGACGTGGGTAGCAATCCCGAGAGTGTCACCGTATTCGCTCTGCAGTCGCAGCCCTTTGGCGTTCCCCAGCGCACCCCCCTCGGCTCCAAGCGCTGGCTCTGGTGGTGGGTGCCTGTGGATCGCTTCAGCACCGTTTCGGCCGTGGACGGCTCGGACTTCGTGATGTTCGCGAAGGCCGAGCAGCCCGGATACGCCCTGGACTATGGGGACCCCGTCTCGACGGGGTCTCAGTTCCTGTTTGACGAGTATCAGGCGCAAGAGGCGGGACTTCCGCAGCGAGTCATCGCTTACTCAGACGGGATGACCGCGCCCCAGACCTATCTGAAGCCCTCAGCGTCAAGCGATGACTACGGATCCCCAGCGTTCGCGAACAGCCAGGTCGGGTTCTTCCGCGGCGTGAACCGCATTCAAGAGAATGTCTACGGCTCGGTCGAGCTGTGGAGCACCCCGTACTCGGAGAACCCGCAACAACTCGCACCCAAGAAGATCGCCAGCGTCTCGCTGACGAGCTATGGGATGGCGCGCGCCGGCGGCTGGGGGCGATTCGCGTTCCCGGCCTTCAGTCCAACCTTCGGCAAGCAGGAAGTCCTGGTCTGGAACTTGGAGAACGCCGCAAACGCCTCGCACGTGCTCCCCGCGGACCACGAGGTGAAGGCCCTCCTCGGCATCTCCCGCGACCACGTCTACATCGCCGCCGCCAAGCCGAACACCGGCCCCTCGGCGTACCTGGTGCGCTATCCTGCGCCGTGACTGGAGATGATCACGCCAAAGCGCGGCGCGGGCCCCCGGCACTTCTCGACAGCCACGGCGCAACTGCGCGTTTGAGCGAAGGCGGTTTCGGCTGCGGCGGGGGCTGCGGCGGAAGGCGGCTCAGGGCTAGCGAACCCAGATCTCCAGCGTGCCGTCCCGGTTGCCGTAGCGGGTCACGTAGCTCGAGTCCCGGCGGTAGTGCTTGGGGAGCCAGTCGTCCAGGAAGCGATCGACGACTCTGCGGGCGCCGCTGTTGGCGTTCCAGTGCGCGAACACGATGGCCCAGAGGTCGCGCTCCGCGGGGCGGATGACCACGACCTTCGGCAGGTTCTGCTCGAGCGCTCTCAGATCTCCGTCGACCAGGCGTGGCGCGTATTGGTCCACGAACACCACCGCACCTCGGAGCGGCGGGCGCGGGCGGCCGATCAGCGCGGCGATCTGCAGATCCTCCGGCAACACCAGCACCGTCTCGTGCTCGCCCGCCAACTCTCGCACCCGGAGCGCGGCGTTCACGATGGGCATGGCGCCCTCGCTGACGTAAAGGCCGCCCCAGTTGCCATGGCGCCCGATGGCGATCTGGGCGCCGAGCACGCGGTCGAAGCGCGGCGAGAAGAGCGCGCCGAGGGCCAGCGCGAAGAGCGCGAGCTTGGCGCGGGGCAGCGCGGCCTTGTCGAAGGCCACGAACAGGAAAGCGAAGGCGACTGGGATGATGGGGTTCGGGTCGTAGAACGGCCGGAACTCCGGCGAGGACAGGTTGTGCGCCAGCGAGATCGAGAGCGTGAGGGCGAACAGCGCGTTCCAGGCGTGCCCGCGCCGCCAGCTCTCGAGCGCTGCGCCATCGGCGCCTCGGGCGCGCGTCAGGTGAGCCAGACACGCCAAGCACGCCAAGAGCAGACCGAAGCCGGGGACGAAGCGCAGCCGGTCGGTCCAGTAGGCGAGCTGCTCGGGCAGGGCGCGAGCGCGCAGCGCGACCAGGAACGTGGCCGTGCCGAAGGCCAAGAGCGCGAGCGCTGCGATGACCGCGGTGCGGCGCGAGCTGGGCGGCGCTGCCGGATCTGTGTCTCCCAGGTGCAAACCGCCGGGCATGCGCGAGAGGCGAACGACGACGCCGGCGGCGACGGCGGTCAGCAACAAAGACGCGGGGTAGATGGGCGAGGCGAGCAGGTAGTGCCCCAGGTTCGAGCTCACCGCGCGGCTGCCGCCCTTGAGCGCGGGGCCGTCGGCGATGGCCGCCTGGTAGAACGCCGCCGGCGAGCTGCCGAGCGCAATCAGGCCGGCGGCCACCAGCGCGAGCCCAACGCCGACGCCGGCGCCCCAGGCCAGGGCGTTGCGCGCGGTCCCGGCCCGCGTCTGGACGCCGACCAAGAGCAGGTAGCTGAGCGCGAGCGGCCACCCCAGCAGCACCCCGAACGCCGTGCTCTGTTTGAAGAACAACGTCAGCGCGGCCAGTGCGCCGGACACTGCCCAGGCGACGCGCCGGGCTCGGGGCGAATCGTGCAGGATCGCACGCGCTCCGAAGGCCACGCTGCTCCAGGCGACCACCGCCGCCGTGTGGTCGTAGGCGCACTCCTTGAAGCCGCGCAGCAGGATGACCGCGGAGGCGAAGGCCACGAGCACGGCATTCTCGCGGCTGGTCAGCGGGCGAACGACCGCGTAGCCGAGCAAGGCGAGGGCGATCTGGCAGACCGCGATCAAGCCGAGCTCGTGCAGGAGCCGCGGCTCCCCCGCCCAGCGATGAATTCCGGCCAGAATGGCCATGCTGCCCGGCGGGATCGGCAGGACGAAGTCCACGTAGGGCGCACGGCCTCCGTAGAGCTCCCGAGCCACCGGGCCCGACCAGCCCGTGAACTCGATGTCGCCGATCGCGTGGTTGGTCAGGCGCGGCACGGCAAACGCCGCGAGAATCCCCATCAACGCCGCCAAGAGCCCGAGCGCCGCCGGGGTCGACCAGGCGTGCCGCACCGCATCGGGACGGGGCTCCGAGCTCATCCGGCGTCGGATCCTGCCACGACCTGAGCCCGAGCCAGGCATCTGCCGCAGAAGATTTCTCGCGAGCCAGCCTGCTCTGAGCTACACTTCTTTAAGCCCGGCCGGCGGTATGGGCGGTTTCGGGTCATGCTTCACTCAAGGAGGCCGTTCGTGAGGTCGAGTCTCGCCCGTGTAATCGGAGTTTGCTTCGCTGCGTTCGTTGGTTTGCCGCTCATCACGACCTCGTCGTGTGCATCGAGCGACGAGAGCAACGAGGGCGTGTTCGGCGGTACAGGCGGCGGCAAGGACGCCACCACCGACAAGGGGACCGGCGGCAGCAGCGGCGGCGCGGGTGGTAGCACCAGCGGCGGCGGCGGCATGCCGAGCGGCGGCGCCGGGGGCACCACCAGCGGCGGCGGCGGCATGGGCGGCAGCGCGACCGGTGGCAGCAGCGGCACCGGCGGTGGCGGCACCTGCAACCCGCAGACCTGCCCGACTCCGGCGGCGCCTGCGGTGAAGTGCTGTGTGACCTCCAACGGTCCTTGCGGTGTCGACTACCAGCAAGGCGCCGGCTGCCAGGTCCCGTCCGTCGGCGACATCTGACTCGGGTTTCGCTCTATCGCGCCCCGCGCTTGCGGCGGTGCCCTGCCTGCTTCGCGGTACTCGTCGAGACCCGCTCAGGAAGCGCTCGGCGAGTACCTCCACCTGACGACGGAGTGTGCCGGCCTCGCCGGCATTCTCGTCGGTCTCGACCTCAGTGGCAGATCGCGATCTGCTCATGTCAAGACAGCGGAAGTCGAGTCTGAGCCTCGGCGGCGAACGACGCGCACGCGGGGAGCGAGAGCTCCTCCCGAGCGCGTTGGCGTTTTGTGGACCGCGAGGCCAGGGAGAGCTCAGTCCAGCTTGAACAGATCGTCGATGTCTTCTTTGGTCAGCTTCTTGGCGCCCCCGCTGTCTTCGGTCAGCACGGCGGCGACCAGATCCTTCTTTTTCTGCTTCAGCTGCAGGATCTTCTCCTCGATGGTTCCCGCCGCCACCAGCCGGTAGATGGTCACGACCTTCTTCTGGCCGATGCGGTGCGCGCGGTCGGAGGCCTGGTCTTCGACCGCTGGGTTCCACCACGGATCGAAGTGGATGACGGTGTCGGCGGCGGTCAGGTTGAGGCCGGAGCCGCCGGCCTTCAGGCTGATCAAGAACACCGGGATGGTCGGATCGTTCTGGAAGTTGTCGACGCGCTCCGCCCGGTCGACGGTGCTGCCGTCGAGGTACTCGTAGCGAATCTTGTCCTCGTCGAGGGCGTCGCGAACGAGCTTCAGCATGCTGACGAACTGACTGAAGACCAGCACCTTGTGCCCGCCGCTGTCGACCTCTTCGACCAGCTCGCGCAAGGCTGCCAACTTGCCGCTGTCGTCGTGGGAAAACTCGCGCGGTAGGCCGAGCAGGCGCGGATCGCAGGCGGCCTGCCTGAGCTTGGTCAGGCCCGCCAGGATGTGGAGCTGGCTCTTGGCGACGCCCTGGCGCTCGACCTCGCCCAGGACCTGGGCGCGGACCTCGCGCAGCACCTGGAGGTAGATGGCCCGCTGGTCGGGCGCCAAATCGACGACCTTGTCGATCTCGATCTTCGGCGGCAGGTCCTTGGCGACCTCGTTCTTCGTGCGGCGCAGGATGAACGGGTGAATGCTGGCGCGCAGGCGGGCGGCGGCCTTGGAGTCGCCCTGATCGATGGGCCGGCCGTAGCGCTCCTCGAACTTGTTCAAGGGCCCGAGCAGCCCCGGGCTCACGAAGTCGAAGATGCTCCAGATCTCGCTCAGCCGGTTCTCGATGGGCGTACCGGTCAGCGCCAGCCTGCGCCTGGCGCCTAGATCGCGAGCGGCGGCGGCGGTGGCCGACAACGGGTTCTTGATGTTCTGGGCCTCGTCCAGGATGGCGTAGTCGAGATCGAGCTTCTTCAAGAGGTCGATGTCGCGACGCAGGAGCGCGTAGCTGGTGATGATGACGTTGGCGCTCTCGAGCTCGTCCATCTGGTCCTTGCGGCCGGCGCCGTGCCAGAGCGCGGTGGTGAGCGCCGGGCCGAAGCGCTCGATCTCGCGCATCCAGTTGGGCACCACGCTGGTCGGCGCGACGATCAGCGCGCGGAGCGCATGCTCCTTCTTCTCCTGCTTCAGCAAGAGCAGGAGCGCGATGGTCTGGACGGTCTTGCCCAGACCCATGTCGTCGGCCAAGACGCCGCCGGAGCCGATGTCGTGGATGAAGCGCAGCCACGACAGGCCCTGCTCCTGGTAGGGGCGCAACACGGCCTTCAGGTTTCGCGGCTTCTTCGCGGCCTTGATCTCGTCGATGTTGGCGAGCTTCTCGAACAAGGCCTTGGCAGCCGGCGCCACATTGACGTCGGCGGCGTGCTCGAGCAGCTCCTGGATGCGTCCCGCCTGCGAGAGCGGCAGCTTGCCGTTCTTTCCGGCCGCGGCCAGGAGCTCGACCTCCCGGTCGATCATCGCCTGGACCTTGTCCGGGTCGATCTCCGCATAGGTATTGTCCGACAGCCGGACGTATTTCTTACCCTCGCGCAGGCAGCGGATCAGCTCGTCGCGCTCCACGCCGACGCCGTCGCTCTGGTAGACGATCTTCACGGCGAGCCAGTCGACGCCGCTCGAGACGCGCGCGTTCATGGTCACGGTCTTGTTGCGGACGGTGGTTCCCACCAGCTCCTCGGGCACGTACAGGTCCCACTCCTCCGGCAGCGCGGCGACTCCGTCCGACCAGAACTGGATGGCCTTGGATCCCTCGGCGATGAACGCTTCACCGCTCTCGTCCGGGGAGAGGCCCAGATCCAAGAGGCGCTGCACCGCGTCCTGCTGGGCGGCGATGTCGGTGCGGATGCAGGTCGCGCGCTTCTGGCCTTCGGCGGGCGGCAGCACGATCACCGGCGGAGAGATGCCGTCGGCGCGGACCTCGACCTCCAGCTCCCGGTAGGCGGCCTTCAGGTACACGTGCGCCTCGGTGATGCCGCCGCCGGCGCGCAAGCGGAAGGTCGGGGTCAGGTCGATCACGTCGGCCACCTGCGAGAGATCCGGCAGCTCGGCGCCGATCTCGCCGGCGACGCGGGGCAAGCCCTGGACGATCAGCCCGATCAGCTCGCTGGCGGGCTCGGCGATGGTGGGGCTCCTGAGCAAGCGCCTGAGCGCCGCGGGTGACACTCGGTGGTCGATGGGGCGGGCGACGCCCTCGTTGGTGTCGATGTGCCAGCCCGGAGCGCCTTCGAACCAACCGCCGCTGGTCAGCGCGAAGCGCCGGCCGTCACCCGAACGCTCGAAGGTGCACTTGGCGACGATGGTGTCGCTGCCGACCATCTCGAGATCGAAGCGGGGCTTGAGCGGCTCGTTGCCGAAGCGGAGCTGCATCAACGCGGGCTCGAGCAGGACGCGGCGGTCCTTGAGCAGCGGCAAGAGCTCGGCGGCGTCTTCGCCGCGGATGTCCACCGCGGGGTGACGGGGATTGCCGCTCTCGAAGCGAGAGAGCACGCGCAGCGCGCCGCGGTCCGGCGTGGGCGACAGCGCCTGCCAGCTCAGCGCGACGCTGGGCAAGAGCGGCACACGCGCTTCGGTGTCGAGCACCGTGACCGTCAGTCCGCCCTGCCGAACGTGGACGCGGAACTCGAGGTTCTGGGGGCGGGTGGCGCCCTCCGGCGCGAGCCAGGCCCCGAGCCCCGTGGCGCGGGCGCTGGCGTCCGGCGAGGGAGGAGGAGAGAACCCCGGCGGGACGACGTGCTGCTGCTGCTGCGCGCGCCGGCGGCGATCGCGCCGCCGGCTGGACTTGCTCTCGCCCGGCGGCGGTTGTTGCTGGGCCGGCCCGCCGAGGTGGGCGTGCGGCTGTTGCTGCTGCTGTTGCTGCCCGCCGGGCTGCGGCTCGCGCCGAGGCAGGGCCGCTCGAGCTTGGTTGCGCACCGTGATCAGCAGCGCGGCGACGTGCTTGCAGTGCTGGCCGGTCTTCTGGAACGCCGGGCAGGTGCACTGCGAGGTGATGCCCTCGCCGCCGAGGCGAATCGTCACTTCGTAGGGCTCCGGGTCCGAGCCCTTCACCCTGCCGGTCGCGGTGGACTCGCTCACGCCGACCTCCTCGACCACTTTGCGTTTCTCGTAGTCGAGACCTCGCAAGAAGGTGCGGGCGCCGAGCAAGCGCCGGAGGCCGCGATCGGAGAGCGTGGAGAGAGCGTCAGCTAGGGACGACACGGTTTTGGTACTCGAAGGAAAGGGGTCTAGTCAGGTTGCCAAGAATGGGGCGACGACCAGCGCGGCGATCGCGATGGCCTTGATCAGGAGCTGGGCAGCGGGCCCCGCCGAGTTGCCGAGCACGTCCGCGACGGCGTCACCGGCGAGCGCCGACTCGAAGCCGCCGGACACGGCGTTGCGCCGCGCGGCTCGGCGGGCGGCGCCGAGCGCACACTTGGTGGAGTCCACCGCAAGCGCCGTGGCCATGCCGGTCAAGCCCGCGACGAGCACGAACGCCGCCAGAGCCTGGCCGGGCACCGCCCGGTCCACCGAGCGGAACAGCACCGAGAGTGCCACTCCGAGCACGACGGGCGTCCCGAGCGCGAGGCCGACCGGCAGCACGAGCTCGCGCAGGGCCGCCCGCGCGGTCAGCTCGACGCAGGTGCGATAGCTCGGCGTGAAATCGGCGGGGATCCTCGGGCGGCCCTTGTCGCGGGGGAAGCCGCGTAGCTGGCGCTCGACCTCTTGGGCCACGCCGCGGGCGCCGCGCGTGCCGGCGCGGGCCGCGCTGCCGGCGTAGGCGAGCACGGCCCCGAGCCCCAACGCGCCGCTCATGGCCACCGCCGGCGAGAGCAGGTCCACCAGCGCCGGCGCCGTGCCGTGACGGGCGAACGATACGGGCAGCGCGCTCGCCGCCAGCACCGCCGTCAAACCGCCGGTGACGATCAAGTAGGCCTGGGAAGCCGTCGAGGCGGAGAAGCCGGTGTCGTCGAGGCGCGAGGCTCGTCGCTCGGCGTCTTCGGGCGGTGAGGTCATGCCGGACACCCCGCGGGCTCCGTCCGCGACCGGACCGAAGGTCGCCAGAGCGAGCAGGTAGGGGCCCGACGCCGACATCGTCATCAGCGCGGTCAGCGCACCGAGCAGCCCTCCTGCCGGGATGCCGGTCGAGACGCCCACGTACCACGCGGCGGTCGTCGCCAGCCCCAGCGCGACGATGGGCAGAGCGGCCGAGGCGAGGCCGGTGGCCAGGGCAAAGGTGACGCCGGGGGCTTCTCCCACGCGCTGCATCTCGACCAGCTCTTTGAGCGGACCCACGCGGCGATCGATCTGCAACCGCGCCAGGTGGGCCGCGGTGGTCGCTGCCAGAAGCCCGAACACGCCCGACCAGAACAGGCCCAGGTATCCGGGCTCGCCGACCAGCCAGAGCGCTGCACCCAGCACGCCGGAGAGGGAGATGATGGCGGTCGTGAGCTGCCCGCGCCAGAGCGCCGACGTCGGGCTGCCCTGGTCGTCCGTGCGCACCACCATCACGCCGAAGGCACTCGCGACGACCCCGAACGCGCGCGCTACCAGCGGGAACAGCGCGAGCGCCAGCGCTCCGTGGACACCGCGGCCTCTCGATGCCTCGAGCACGCTGAGGCCGATCACCAGCGCGGTGACGTTGCCCGCGGTGGCCGTCAGCAAGAGGTCGACGGCGCGACCCGCGGCCTTCCCGACGTGATCGCCGACCAGATCGGCGATCACAGCGGGATTTCTGGCGTCGTCGTGCTCCAGCCCTGCGTCGCGCTCTCCGGCGAGATCCGCCGCGACGTCACCCGCCGTGTGATAGGTCGCTCCCCCACGCTGGATCACCAGCGCCGCAGCGGCGACTCCGAGCGCGTAGCTCGGCAAGAGCAACGCGATGGCGCGTGCGAGGGCGGCTGCTTCGTCCGCCGGAATGCGGAGCCCGCCTTTCATCGCGAACAAGAGGCCGAACACCAACGCTAGCGCGATCAGGCCCACGGACTCCACGAAGAGGCCGATGGCGCCGCCGGTGCGAACGGAGACGACGAGCGCGCGGTCGAGACTGTGCTGGGCGGCGGCGAGCGCGCGCAGGCTCGCTCGCACCGCGAGCCCGGTGCCCACTCGCGCCACCAGGCAGGCGTTCGCCGCTCCCAGCGCCATCCCCACCGCTGCCCAGAAGCCGGTCTCCAGGCTCCCGAGCCCCGCTCCCGGGTTCAACAGAGTCGCGTAGAGCGCGAACGCCACCGGCCCGAGCACGCCTACGACCAGCGCCGTGAGCCGGAACTCCTGGGCCAAGAACGCCTCCGCCGCTCGCGTCAGCGCTCCGCTCAGCCGATGCAGCTCTGCTCCGAGCACGTCGCCGCCGACCAGCCAGCGCGGCAGAATCAGCGCAAACACGAGGCTACTCGTGTGAAGGGCAATGAGCAGGCCGAGCTCAATCACGTGATGCCTGGGAGAGACCGCGCGCGGCGCCTCGCCGCCAGCGGTGTATCGGGTCCGAGCCGGCTCATCCGGCTCCGGTCTTCGCGGTGGTTCGCCTCCGGGGCAGCCCAATGCTGCCGGGACGCTCCCCCGCAAGGAGCGACAGCTCACCCGGGGTCTAGCACGCGGTCCGGAGGGGGATCAACCGGGGTTTTTCCCCGCCCGGCCTCAGCCCCCGCTGCCCGAGCCCTGGACCACCATCATGTGGTACTTGCCGAACTCGCTCTGCCCGAGCGTGAACAGGACCTCGATCAGCAGGCGGTAGGGCGTGGTCTTGTCGGCGACGATGATGGCTTCGGACGAGGCGGGGTCGAGGCCCTTCGCCTGGCGAATCAGCTTGTCGGTGCGCCGAGCGCTCTTGAGCGCCTCGCCGAGCGGCACGATGTACATGTCGTTCGGGCCGCTGCGCTTGTAGCGGGCGCCGACGCCGGTTTGGGCCATGCTCTCGCGGTTGGGCAGGGTGAGGACGCGGTTGTCGCCCACCATGATCTGCGTCTTGGAGACGGTGACCACCACGCCCTCCTCGGAGGGCTGGGTCTTGACGTTCGACACCGGCATCCGGAGGTCGTCGCTCTGGGGAATGCTCGCGCTCGACTCGCCCAGGCTCTTCAACAAGAACACCAGGATGATCGTCATGATGTCGAGCATCGCGGTGATGTTGAGGAAGTTGATCTCGGGCTCGGCGGCGTTCCGCCGGACCGCCTTGCGGAGCTCGGCCTTGTAGCGGACGACCGAGGCCTTGGCCTTGGGCGGCTGCGAGCGATACGGCTGGTTGGGCTGGCTCACCGCGGCACCTTGAAGTTGGCGTCCGTGAACAGGGACTCACCCTGCGGCGTCGCGCGGACCGCGTCGAGGACCTGGATGATGGTCTGGTAGTCGGTACCCGGGTTGGCCGTGATGAAGACCTGCGTCTCGTCGTCGAACTCCGGCGAGGCCTTCTTCAAGCGCGCGGCGCAGGTGTTCAACGACTCGAAGTCGTACTGGTTGCCCTTCTTCGGGATGGTGATGCCGGCCCCCGCGCCTTCGCAGCCCGGCGCGATGTTGCCGCCCGAGGCCTTGAGCGAGAAGCCTTCGTTCACGATGAAGATGGTCAGGTTGAGCGCCGTGCTCTCGACCGACTGGCGCACACCGCCCGACTGAGACGCGGGCGGGGTGGTGTCGATGGTGGCCGTGAACGTGACGGCGATCGTCGCGAGCACGAAGATCAGCACGTTCATGATGATGTCGAGGAACGGAACGATGTTGAGCTCGCCGCCCTCTTCGTCCGGCGACAGCTCTCGAGGCTGGCTCAGGCGACGGATCTTGCCGCGCTGAGATGCCGTGAGCGAAATGCTCTGTCCTTCCATCCGGCGACGCCCTCAGGCGCTCAGAACTGACCCGGTCGCTGCTGAATCGTCAGCAGGTTGAAGGTGCGCTCCATGGTCGCCTCGAGATCGTGCTGAATCGCCTTGGCGCGCGTGTGCAGGATGATGTGGGTGATCATGCAGAACACCGCGATGCCGAGGCCGAGCGCGGTGTTGTACATGGCTTCGGCGATGCCGTTGGACAGCATGCGCTGCTTGTCGGACTGCGACAGGCCGGGGGCCGCGATGGCGGCGAACGTCGCGATCAGGCCGCTCACCGTGCCGAGCAAGCCGATCAGGGTCGCGATGTTCGCGAGCGACCACAGCGCGCCGACTCGCTTCTCCGCCTGGGGCTTGAGCTCGGAGAGCTTCTCGCTGAGCGAGGCGTCGATCTCGTCCGGGCTCTTGTTGGCCATCGTGAGACCCGCCTTCACCAGC
This sequence comes from Polyangiaceae bacterium, assembly GCA_015075635.1. Classification (NCBI taxonomy): domain Bacteria; kingdom Pseudomonadati; phylum Myxococcota; order Polyangiales; family Polyangiaceae; species Polyangiaceae bacterium. The sequence continues at coordinate 3,288,275 of JABTUA010000001.1, read as the reverse complement.
TGGAGAATCGGGAAGTCACTGGCCTCGCAGAGCTTGATCGCGCGGTCGATGTTGCCCGCGGTGACGAGCTTCTTCACCTGGGCGAAGAACTCCTTGGAGTTTACGCGGTAGCGCGTCATCTGGAAGGCGAACCTCTCGACCACGATCGTGAGGACGATCGCGGAACAGATGAGGTTGAGCACCATGAAGGTCGGGTTGTGCTTGAAAGCCTCGACCAACTGGCTCGAACCACCCGACTGCGCTGCAAGAACGAAGAGTTGCATTCCTGACCTCTTGAATCGACTTCACACGGACGCTCACTGCCCCGCCGAAGCGCAGGCGACTATAGCCGCCGCGTCAGAGCGAGCGCAAGCGCGCGAACGCTGCCGATACTGGCGGGTTTTTCTTGCCCTTCCGGCGACTTTCGCGGCTCCCGTTCGGGGGACCTCCCAAGCCGCCCCGAGCGGCGGGGTCAGACTCGGGGTCGCCGAGGGCGCCGCTTCGCTAACCGCTTACCGGTGTGAGCGCGCCCGGACGGGTCAATCTCAACGCAGCGCGGTAATTCGTGGGACCGTGCAACTTTCTACCGGTGCGCGAAACGTGCCAAATGACCCAAACTCTCTTGACTGTCTTGGGTCAGCTTCAGCAAGATGGCGTGGCCAAAATCGGGCCGGCACGCGGAGGACTCCCAAAGCCGTCGGTTTCGAGGCGCGCCTGCCCCGTCGTGAGCACGGAGCGGGCTAGGTCGACCAAGCAAAATCCCGAGAGCACAGGGGAAGGTAAAACCAGCAATGTCGAAAATGTGGCACCACTACCAGGCCGGCGGATGGGCGATGTGGATCATCCTCTTCTGGCTGATCTGCAGCATCACCGTCATCGCCGAGCGCGCCGTCTATCTCTACGGAGCCTCCATCAACAAGGAGGTGTTCCTCGCCACCATGCAGAAGTGCATCTTGGCCGGTGACGTCGCCAAGGCAGTGAAGATGGCGTCGGCTGCCAACGCGCCCCTGGCGCGCATCGTCCAGTCCGGGCTCGTGAAGGTGAACCGTCCCGACGAAGAAGTGCAGGCCGCCATGGATGAAGCGGCCCTGCGCGAAATGCCCAAGATCAATCGGCGTACCGGCTATCTCGCCCTGTTTGCCAACCTCGCGATGCTCTCGGGCCTCTTCGGCACGATCGTCGGCCTGATCAAGGCGTTCGGCGCGGTCGGTGGCGAGTCGGTCGATCCGAGCCAGAAGGCGCGCATCCTCGCGGAAGGTATCTCCGAAGCGATGAACTGCACGGCCTTCGGTCTGATCGCGGCCATCATCGCGCTCATGGGCTTCGCCTTCCTGAACGGCAAGACCCAGGCGCTCGAGGACGACATCAACGAGGCTTCGGTGCAGGTGCTCAACCTGGTCGTCGCGAACCGCCAGAAGGTCAGCCTGCAGGGTCTGGAGCAGGCGGCCTGATCCCCTGAGCGATTCGGGGGAAGGGCCCCTGCCTTCCCCCGAGCTCTCGAGCGCTCTCTCTCTTTCTAGGAACTAGGAGCATACATGGCTGGTATCGATGTGGGTGGTGGACACGGCAAGGGCCGCGCCACGAATCACGAGATCCCGCTGATCCCGTTCATCGACTTCCTCTTGTGCCTCGTGGCGTTCTTGCTGGTGACGGCCGTCTGGTCGCAGATGGCCCGCATCAACGCCGACGCCCGAGTGCCCGGCCCCCCCAAGCCGGACGAGGAAATCGAGAAGCAGCAGAAGGAAAAGCAGCTGCACGTGGAGATGCGCGGCGAGCGGAAGTTCCAGCTCGTCTGGAAAGAGGGCAGCACGGTCGTCAACACCATCGACGTCGAGCGCAAGCCGGTGAAGGTCGGTGAGGAGACCCAGTTCCCCGACCTCGCCAAGAAGATCACCGAAGAGTGGACCGCCAACGGCAGCCACCGCGCGCCCACGGACAACAAGCTCGATCAAGCGGTGCTGCACTGCGACAACTCCACGCAGTTCTCCGACGTGATCGCGGTGATCGACGCCATCTACTCACCCCAGCGGGAGTGGCAGGGCGGCGGCGCCGTCAAGAAGATCCCTGCCTTCAACGTCACCTTCGCGGTGAACTGAGCGAACGATGTCGGAAAAACCCCTTTCCCGATTCGAGCAGCCGATCAGCGTGCCGGGGCGCAGGCTCCTGCACCACATCCCGCTGCACTTCGTCACCAAGAAGGTGCTGGGCGGCGGGCAACGCGCTTCGAACCACGAGATCCCGCTGATCCCGTTCATCGACTTCTTGCTCTGCATCGTGCTCTTCCTGCTCGCGAGCTTCTCCGCCACAGGCGAGTTGCCCGTGGACAAGAACGTGCAGCTGCCGAAGGCCGAGAACGTGCTCGACATGACCGAGGCGCCCATGGTGGCCATCACCGGCACGCAGATCCTGGTCGACGGCGTGCCGGCCGGAAACACTCGCGCCATCGAGGAGGCGAACCGCCTCCAGCGCATCGACGAGCTGTTCAACATCCTGAAGAACAAGCGGGAGCTCTGGAAGCAGATCAACCCGGGCAAGGAGTTCCCGGGCGTCGCCATCCTGCAAGTGGACAAGAAGGTCCCTGCGCTGGTCGTCAAGAGCGTGTTCCAGACCGCTGCGTTCGCGGGTTACCCGAACATCAGCTTCATGGTGGGTCGTCTGGGTGGTCCGGGCGGCGAGGGCGGCGGGCACTGAGCCTCCGCCGGGCTGTGAGCTCGATCGGGCCTGCACCAGAGAGGAGCGCCGGGGTTTTGGCCCCGGCGCTCGTTTCGTTCCATGGCGGCGAAGAAGCGCGAGCTTGACCGCGTTCGCGGCCTGCCGTCGCTGACGGAGGCTCGGGCCGAGCGCCGGCGAGCGTTGGTCGGCGGCAAGGTCCGACTGCGCTCCTTGCCGCCCCAGTTCTGGCTCTGGGCCGGCGCCGTCGTCGCGGCCATCATCGTCATTTTCTTCAAGGTCGAACAGGGCAAGGTCGAGGGCAAGAAGGGCGCGGTGATGGCCAAGCAGCGCGCCGTCGCGCAGTCCTTGGGCACGAAGATCCTGCCATTCCGCGACAAGATCGAGGCCTGGGTCCAGGACCTCGGAAAGGGCGACGCGCCGGATCACGTGGCCGCACAGGTCTCGCTGCCGGCGCTGGAGAAGCAGCCCGGCGTGTATCTCCGGCTGCGCGTCGCCGATGCGAAGGACCCGAACACCATTCGGAAAGCCGCGCTCCGCTCGCTGCACGACGGCTTCACCTCTTGCTTCTACCGGCGCACGAACGTCCCGGACCCCAGCAAGGGGCCGCCGTGTCAGTCCCCCGCGGACTGCGCGCCGGGCCTGCTCTGCAACGAGTGGAACGTGTGCGCGCCGCCACCCGAGCCGTACAACATGCGCCTCGCGTACCGGACCTTGCGCATCCTGTCGAGCGCCTGGACCGACGAGCTCCACGAAGCCTCGAGCGAGCTCGCCATCGCGGCCTACGAGCGCGACCTCGAGCGGGTGACGAAGGAGGACGTGCCCATCGCGGCCGAGATCCTGACCCGAGCCCGCTTCTTCGTCGCGGTGGTCGACGAGGATCCGGCCGAGGGGCTACCGGCGAGCGACGGCGGGGAGTCCGAGGCGGAGCGAGTGCAGCGGCTGCCGCACTTCGCCCGCGTCGGGATCTGGGACCTTCAGAGCGGCGAGCTCCTCGCGCGGCTCCGCCGCCGGGTCGATGCTCGTTTCATCCCGGTTGGGCAGAACGTGGTCACCCGAGAGGAGACCGTGTTTGCGCAGCAGCGACAGGTGAACAGCTGCGAGCTCGCCAACGCCGCGCGCTCGGCGCTCGCTCCCAAGCCGGCCGAGGCGGCGGCACAGGAGGACGCCGGCGTTGCCGACGCGCAGACCGACGCCGCCGAGGTGGCTCCGTCCGACGGCGGCGGCGCAGCTCCCGCCGCGGCAGACGCCGGCGCGGACTGACTCAGATGTCCCGCCCCATGTCCGGCTCGTCGCGCCCGCGGCGGGAGGCCGGCGCCGGGCGGTCGTCGCTCTCTTCGCGCGCGATCTTCTCGATCTCGCTCTGCAGGGTGCGCTGCACTCGGGTGACGAGCAGGTTCACGTTCCGGTCGAGAGGGTCCCGCGGGCGCGGCAGGTCCTGTTCGACCTCCACCTCGAGCTTCACCGTCCCGGGGCGTGTGCCCATCACCACCACCGTCGTGGCAAGGCGCACGGCTTCACGGTTGTCGTGGGTCACGAACACGACTGTCGCCTTGGTGCGCTGCCAGACTCGTTCGAGCTCCTGCTGGAGCAGCTCGCGGGTCTGAGCGTCGAGCGCAGCGAACGGCTCGTCCATCAGCATCACCCGAGGTTCCATCACCAGAGCCCGGGCGATGGCGGCCCGGGCACGCATGCCGCCGGAAAGCTCGTGCGGCTGAGCGTGCCTGAACTTGTAGAGATGGACCACGCGCAGCGCTTCGTCCACGCGCTCGGCGCGCTCAGCCGCGCTGAGTTTCTGGCGTTGGAGCGGGAAGGCGACGTTCTCCGCCACGCTGAGCCAGGGGAAGAGCGCGGGATCCTGGAACATCACCACCCGGTCCGGACCGGGCCCCTCGACCCGCTTGCCGTCCACGCGGACCTCCCCGCTGTCCGGGGTCTCGAAGCCGGCGATCAGATTGAGCACCGTCGTCTTGCCGCAGCCGGAGGGGCCGAGCAGGCACACGAACGCGCCGCTCGGGATGCCGAGGCTCACGCCGGCCAGCGCGGTGTGCTTGCCATCTCGCCCCGTGAAGGACTTCTCCACCTTTTCGAGGGTGATGTCCATGCGGGTCGGGACATTACCACGGCGCTCACTTCGCGCCGTAACCGCCGCCGCCGGGCGTCTCGATGCGGAGCCGTGCCCCGGCGGCCACGCGTTGGCTGACGCGACCGCCGATGTCCCGGCCGTCGAGGCGGTTCACGCCTCGGGCCCCCGGCTCGCCGCCCCCGAGTCCGAAGGGTGGGAGTGTGCGCCGCTCCGAGACGATGGCGAGCTCGACGGGCGCGAGGAAAGTGAGCTCGCGCACCACGCCATCGCCCCCTCGGTGCGAGCCTCCGCCCCCCGAGCCCCGGCGCACGGCGAAGCGCTCCAGTCGCACCGGGAATCGGCTCTCCAGCACCTCGGCGTCGGTGATGCGCGTGTTGGTCATGTGCGTGTGCACCGCGGAGGCGCCGTCGAAGTCGGGGCCCGCGCCCGCGCCGCCGGCGATGGTCTCGTAGTAGGTGAAGCCGTCTCCGCCGAAGGTGAGGTTGTTCATGCTGCCTTGACTCGCGGCGAGTGCGCCGACTGCGCCGAACAGCACGTCCACCACACGCTGACTGGTCTCGACGTTGCCGCCGCACACGGCGCGCCCGGGGCTCGGGCAGAGCACGCTCCCTGGGGGGATCCTCAGCTCGACGGGGCGGAGACACCCGCCGTTCAGCGGGATCTTCGCACCGACCAGCGTGCGCAGAAAGTACAGCACCGCGGCCAGCGTCACCGCGCGCGGTGCGTTCAGGTTGCCGTCCACCTCCGCGCCGGTGCCGGTGAAGTCCACCTGCATGCGCCGCCCCTGGACCTTCAGGTTCACCACGATGGGTGTGCCGTCGTCGAGGGCGTCGGCGAAGCGGTGGTCGCCGTCACCGATGCGCTCGATCTGCCGCTCCACGCGCGCCTGAGCGTCGCCCTGCACGTGGCCCATGTAGGCGCGCACCAGCGGCAGCCCGTAGTGCAGGGTGAGCTCGGCGAGTAGCCGCGCGCCCGTGGCGTTGGCGGCGATCTGCGCCTCGAGGTCCCGCAGGTTGGCGTCTGGATCGCGGGCCGGGTAGGGCCCGCTCTTCAGGGCGCGGAGCACGGCGTCGCGCTCGAGCACGCCGCCCTTGACCAGCGGCAGCGCCGACAGCACGACGCCCTCCTCGGCGATGCTGCGAGAGAATGCCGGCATCGAGCCCGGCGTGATCCCACCCACGTCGGCGTGGTGGCCGCGGCAGGCGGTGTAGAACGCGAGCTCCCCGCCCGCGTCGTGTACCGGGCTCACCACCGTGATGTCCGGCAAGTGGGAGCCCCCGGCGAACGGATCGTTGGTCACGAACACGTCACCGGGATTCATGCGCGGATGCGCCTTTCGCACGGCCCGCACCGACTCGCTCATCGCGCCCAGGTGGACCGGGATGTGCGGCGCGTTGGCGACCAGGCCGCCTTCGGCGTCGAACACCGCGCAAGAGAAGTCGAGCCGCTCGCGGATGTTGGTGCTGAAGGCGGTGCGCCGCAGCGCTTCGCCCATCTGCTCGGCGATCGACATGTACAGGCTGCCCATGATCTCGAGCAACACGGGATCGACGACCGCGCCGCCCCGGGAGAGCTCCGGGCGCCTCGCCTCTTCTGCGGTGTCGCGAACGTCGAGCAGACCTTCCGCGAGCACTCGGAGCGTGAAGCCGGGCTCGAGGAAGATGGTTCCGGTCTGCTCGAGCACCAGCGCCGGCCCGTGGAGCGCCGCGCTCGGGCCGAGCGCTTCTCGCAGATGGCACGGCACGTCCTCGAGCCAGCGCCCGCCGTGGAAGAGGCGAGCGCGACGGAACGGCTCCTGGCGCACGCTCGTCGGCGACGGAGCCCGCGCGGCGAACCCGCCGGAGGGAGCTCGCAGCTCGACGCGCGCGCACGCGAGCTCGATGGGATGACCCGGGCGGGCGTATCCGAACGCCTGCCGGTGCGCGTCGTGGAAGGAGCTCTCGAGATCGGCGCGCTCCGCGACGTCGAGCGTGAGCCGAGCTTCGCTGCCAGCGTATCGGAGGTCGAGCCGTCGCGACACGCGGACGTCTCCGGGGACGTAGCCGCCACTCTCCAGCTCCGTGCGGGCGACGGCCTCGAGCTCGATGAAGGTGGGGGCCAGCGCGCCCAGGCTCTGCTGGTCGAGCAGGAGGCTCTGCGCGTCGCGCTCCGCGTGGCTCACGCGATCGGCGAGGCCGATGCCCACGGCGCTCAGGACGCCGGAGAGCGGGTGGAACAAGAGCCGGCGGATGCCCAGCCGGCGCGCCACGCCGCAGGCGTGCTGGCCGCCGGCTCCTCCGAAGACCACCAGCGCGTGGTCGCGTACGTCGTGCCCCCGCGCGATGGAGACACGCCGGATGGCCTCGGCCATGGCGCTGTCCGCCACTTGCACGAAGCCTTCGCCGAGCTCGAGCGGAGCGAGCAGCGTTCCCGCGGTGGTGAGCTGGGCCGCGAGCTCGCCGAGCTTCTGCTCCGCGCGCGCGCGCTCGAGCGGGAATGGGAAGCGGTCCGGCGGTAGCCGGCCGAGCAGCAGGTTGACGTCGGTGAGCGTCAGCTCGCGCGCCGCCGGATCGCCGTAGCAGAGCGGTCCGGGGTGCGCGCCGGCGCTCTCGGGGCCCACCGTCAGCCGTGCTCCTTCGACGCGGCACTCCGAGCCCCCGCCGGCCGCGATGGTGTGGACGCTCATCATCGGGGCGCGAACGCGCACGCCCGCGATCTCGGTCTCGTAGTCCAGCGGGAGCTCGCCCGCCCAGCGCGAGACGTCGGTCGAGGTGCCGCCCATGTCCAGCCCGACGGCTCGAGAGACGCCGGCGCGCCGCGCCGTGTCGCCCAACGCGACCAGGCCGCCGGCCGGGCCGGACAGGATCGCGTGCGGGCCGGTCAGACCCGCCGCGTCCACCAGACCGCCGCTCGACTGCATGCAGAGCAGCGTCGAGCCTCGCAGCGCAGCCGCCAGCTCGGAGAGATGGCTCCCGAGCAGCGGCGTGAGGTAGGCGTCGAGCAGCGTGGTGTCGGTGCGCGCGAGCAGGCCGCGCTCCGGCGAGACGCGATGGGACAGCGCGACGTGCTCGAAGCCGACCCGCGCCGCGACGGCGCCCACCTGGAGCTCGAGCTCCGGGTTCAGGTACGAATGGATGACGACGACCGCCAGGCTCTCGACGCCGGACGCGCGGAGCCGGCCGAGCTCGGACTCGAGCGCCGCTTCATCGGGTCGCGTGAGGACTCGGCCGTGCGCGTCGAGGCGTGCGTCGAGCTCCAGGACCGACTCCGGCAAGGGGGGGAGCTTGTCGATGCGGAGCGCGAACAGCTCCGGTCGAGCTTGGGTGCCGATCTCGAGCAGATCGCCGAACCCCCGCGTGATCGCCAGCGCCGTGCGCTTCCCGCGTCGCTCGAGCAGCGCGTTGGTCGCGAGCGTCGTCCCCAGGCGCACCTCGCAAGGCGGGATGGGCTCGCCCTCGCCGAGCCCCATCAACCTACGGATCCCCTCGAGCGGCGCGTGATCGCTCGAGAGCACCTTGACCACGCCGACCTCGCCGCTCGGGCTCACACCGACGCAGTCGGTGAAGGTGCCGCCGCGGTCGATCGCGATCTGCCAGCCGCCCGCCATCGCTCAGCGCCGGATCACTAGCAGGATCAGCACGATGGCCAGCGCGACGGCGAGGAACACGATGAGCCCCACCAGCGCCTTCAGCCCCTGATCTCCGCCGGTCTCCGGCGGATAGGGCTGAGGGGGCGGGTACTGGCCATGAGGAGGCGGCGGGCCGCTCTGCACGAAGGGCGCGGGCGGCGCCGAATATCCGTAGGCCTGCGCTGCCCCGGGTTGCTGCGGAGGGAACGCCGCGCCCGGTGGCGGTGGAAAGCTGCCGGCCTGGATGAAGGGCTGCGTCGGCGGCAAGACGTCGTGGCTCGGCCCGCTCGGCGGCGCCGGCGCTCCTGCGGCGGGGCGCGGCATCGGGACGTCCGCCCGCGTCGCCTGGAAATCGGGGATCTCCCGGGACGGCATGGGCAGCGTGGGCAAGACCCCTCCCCGGGTCGGGGCAGGCGGTTGGGGCGCGCCCGCGACGCGCGTCATGGTCTCGTCGTCGACGGGGAACTCGGCCGCTTCGCTCGGCGGTGCAGCGATGCGCGTCTCGGCGTCGTCGTCCACCTCGTCGTACGAGCGCTGGCCTGCGACCAAGGGGCGCGTGGACGGTGGCGGGGCAATCCCGCGGGAGCCCAGCGTGGGTGGCGCCGCCAGCCCGAGCCCGGACAGGGCAGCAGGCCGCGGCGGCGGCGGGCGGGCGGGTGGGTGGTCTGCGAACCAGGGGGAGTCGGTGACGTTGGTGGCGGCGTCGTCGAAGACGACCCCGGCGAACTCCGGGAACTCGCGGAGCAGCCGCCAGTCCTGGGTGCCCATTCGGCAGGCCATCGCGCTGGGCACCACGCGACCGGCCTGGAGCCCGCGCACCACCAGCTCGGTCGATACCGGACCGATGGGCTCGCTGCCAGGTTGGCGCACCAGCCAGTCGGCCATCGCGCTCTTATCGCACACCGCCGCGAGGGGGGCGAGCAGCAGGTTCAGCGCAGCGGGCGCCGGCGCACCAGCAGCCGGCGGGTGATCTCGACGACCTTCTCGGCCATCTTCCCGTCCGCCTTGTCCAGCTCCGGGACGAACAGCGCTCCGTCTGCATACAGCGCCTCCGGTGGCTGGTTCTTGGTGCCCACCACGCGGAGGGTCACTATACCGGCGTTCGGCCCGGCCTCCTCCTTCGCCTCCACGCGCGAAGCGGCGAACAACGTGTCGCCGGCCAGCGTGCCGTTCGGATGGGCGCCGGCGTCGAGGCCCAGATCCCAGACGGCGTTCCCGCTCATGTCGCGGCTGGAGAGCGACAGCACCCAGGACAAGACCAAGCCTCCGTACACGACCCGCGTCTTCGCGAAGGAGCTCTCCTTGCAGTAGATCTCGTCGAAGTGGATGGGGTGTGAGTTCCTGCACAGCTGCGTCACCTGCATGTGCTCGGAGTCGCCGACCGTCTTGCCCACGCTGTGGAAGTAGACGTCGCCGACGGCGTAGTCTTCGAAGAACCCGGCGAACCCGGCTTGGCGCCGGGCCGGCCCAACGCCTTCGCGGAGCGCCGCGGGGAGGTGCTGGTCGCCGGGCTCGCGCTGGCTCTGCTCGGGCCAGCCCGAAGCCGGACGCTCGCGCACGCTGCCGGCCCGGATCAGCGCGCGTCGGTCGAAGCGGCACACCACCTCGCCGCGCTGGTTCTCGAGCAAGGTGCGGACCTCGACCACGCCCCGATCGCCCTTCGCGCTGGGCTTCTTGCCGAGTACCTTACTGGAGGCGGTCAGCGTGTCGCCGGGGTAGCAGGCCTCCGGAAAGCGCACGTCGATGTACGCGAGGTGCGCGATGGCCTGCTCGCTCACGTCGTGCACGCTGAACGAGAGCCCCAGGTTCAAGAGCAACAGCGGGTGCACCGGCCGCGCCGAAAAGCCCAGCGCCTCGGCGTAGGTCCGGCTGGCGTAGGTCGGCGTCGCGTCCTGAAACGACGCGGCGAACAGCGCGATCATGCCGTCGTCGACCGTCACGTCCCAAGGGTGGGCGTAGACCTCGCCGACGGCGAAATCGTCCAGCCGCCGGCCGTATTCGGGCTCGTGAATCCTGGCCATGCTCACACCTCCAAAAGCCGGCGCGCGATCACGTGCGCCTGGATCTCGTTCGCGCCCTCGAAGATGCTGAGCACCCTCGCGTCCACCAGCAGGCGCGAAGCCACGTACTCTTCCGCGTAGCCGTTGCCGCCGTGGATCTGCACGCAGGCATCAGCTGCCTCCCAGGCCGCCCGGGTGGCGAGCAGCTTTGCCATGCCCGCCTCCAGGTCGCAGCGCTTGCCGCTGTCCTTGGCGCGCGCCGCGAAGAAGGTCAGCTGGCGCGTCGCCATGATGCGGGCGATCATGCGACCGAGCTTGCGTTGCACGCGGGGGAAGCTGAAGATCGGCACGCCGAACTGCACGCGTTCGTGGGCGTAGCGCATCGCCTCGTCGAGCGCGGCCTGAGCGACCCCGACGCCGCGCGCCGCGGTCTGGATGCGGGCGCTCTCGAACGTCACCATCAGCTGCTTGAAGCCTTGCCCCTCGACTTCGCCGAGCAGGCACCCCGGCGGGATGACGAAGCCGTCGAAGCCGATCTCGAACTCCTTCATGCCGCGGTAGCCGAGCACCCGGATCTCCGTGCCGGTGATGCCCGGGTCGGGGAATCCGCCGGCCTCGATGTCCGTCTCGCTGCCGCGGGTCTTGGGCGCCAGGAACATGCTGAGGCCGCCGTAACCGCCGTCCTCCGGGTTGGTGCGTACCAGGAGCGTCATCAGGTCGGCGCGGGTCGCGTGGGTGATCCAGGTCTTCTGGCCGAAGACCTGGTAGCTGCCGTCCGGCTGCTTCTCGGCCCGAGCCTTGATGTGCGCCAGATCGGAGCCGAAATTGGGCTCGGTGAACACCGCCGTGCTGAGCACCTCGCCCGCCGCCAGGCGCGGCAGCCAGTCGCGCTTCTGCTCGTCCGTGCCGCCGCCGAGGATGAGCTCCGCGGCGATCTCCGAGCGCGTACCGAGGGAGCCGACCCCGATGTAGCCGCGGCTGAGCTCCTCGGTGACCAGACACATCGCCACCTTGCCCAGGCCCTGGCCACCGTACTCCTCCGGGATGGTCAGCCCGAACACGCCGAGCTCGGCCATCTTGGCGATCAGGTCCATGGGGATGAGCACGTCCCTTCGATGCACGTCCTGGGCGATGGGCAGCACCTCGCGCTCGACGAAGCGGCGAAACTCGCTCTGGATGGCGGAGAGGGTCTCGTCGTCGAGCCCGAAGCTGCCGAAGCTGTTGTGCTCGTGAGCCAGGCGCGCCAGCTCGCACACCGCGTCACCGGAGCCGTAGCGCTCCGCCAGCGCCTGCACGCTCGGACTGCCGAGCGTCTCGCGCACGTCGTCGTGCTCGAGCCAGAGCTGCCCGAGCGAGATGGACTCGCACGCTCCCAAGTCGATGCCGCCCACGAGCTGCCGACACAGCTCGCCGACGTAGGTGCCGGCGATGCGTCGCTCCAGATCGCCGCCCACCCGATCCGACCAGGCTACGAGCTGTCGGGCTGCCTCGACCTCGGTGGCCAGGTAGGCGAGGGCGTGCGCGGCCAGCTGATGTCGATCGAGCAGCCGGGACGAGATGCGTCCGGCCTCCGTCACGTGGCCGAGCACGCGCTCCTTGGCACGGGCGTAGAGCACGCCGAGGGCGGCGATGGCGGGTTCGAGATCGTCGCCGCGGAGGGTGTGCGGCGCGACGGACTTCTCGGCGGGCTCCTCGGTCATGGCCCCCCCTTCATGCATCGCGTCAAGGGAGGCAGCAAGTCCCGAAAATACTGCGCATTCCCGCGAGATACCTGGCTGCTTAGCGCGGCGTGTCATAGGATCCGCCTGCGCCATGGCCAAGCAGATCTACGAGCTCAGCGAGGTCCCGGATCTCGGCGTCGTCCCGGAGCGAATGCACGCGCAGGTCATCCGTGCCGAGCGCTTCGGCGAGCCGAAGGACGCGTTCCAGGTCGAAGCCGTCCCGGTACCGGAGCTCGGTCCGCGCGACGTGCTCGTCTACGTGATGGCCGCGGGGGTCAACTACAACAACGTCTGGGCCGCGCTCGGCGTGCCCATCGACGTGATCAAGACGCGGCAGAAGGCCGGCGCGAAGGAGGCTTTCCACATCGGCGGCTCCGACGCGAGCGGCGTGGTGTGGAAGGTCGGGGCACAGGTCCGGAACGTGAAGGTCGGCGACGAGGTCGTCGTCCACTGCGGCCACTGGGAGCCGGACGATCCGCACGTGGCGGCGGGCAAGGATCCGATGCTGGCGCCTTCGCAGAAGATCTGGGGCTACGAGACCAACTGGGGCAGCTTCGCTCAGTTCACCAAGGTCCAAGACCACCAGTGCTTGCCCAAGCCCCCGCACCTGTCTTGGGAAGGGGCTGCGGCCTACATGCTGGTCGGCGCTACGGCGTACCGCATGCTGTTCGGCTGGGCGCCGCACGTCGTTCACGAGGGCGATCCGGTGCTGATCTGGGGCGGTGCCGGCGGCCTCGGCTCCATGGCCATCCAGTTGGTGAAGGCCGTAGGGGGCAGGCCCGTGGCGGTGGTGAACAGCGAGGACAAGTTCGACTACTGCAAGGCGCTTGGGGCCGTGGGCGTGATCAACCGCAAGAGCTTTCACCACTGGGGTATGTTGCCGCACTGGACCGACGACGCCGGCTACGCCGAGTGGCTGGGGCAGGCGCGGGCGTTCGGGCGCGCGTTCTGGGACGCGCTCGGTGACAAGGTGAACCCGAGCCTCGTGTTCGAGCACCCCGGTGAGGCGACCATTCCGACGAGCGTGTTCGTGTGCGACACCGGAGGGATGGTCGTCATCTGCGCCGGGACCAGCGGCTACAACGCCACGCTCGACCTGCGCTACCACTGGATGCGGCAGAAGCGCTTCCAAGGCTCGCACTTCGCCAACGACGAGCAGGCCAAGGGAGTCAACGACCTGGTCCTGGCGGAGAAGGTCGATCCATGCCTGTCTCGCACGTTCGACTTCGCCGGCACCGGCGACTGTCACCAGCTGATGCGGGAGAATCGCCACCCGAACGGCAACATGGCGATCCTGGTCAACGCGAAGCGCCCTGGTCTGAAGACGCTGGCCGAGTCGCGCTGACGAGGGTCGAGATCGGGTGGGCGCTCCGCCCACATCAGCCCACGCACTTGGCGCGACGCTAACGCCCGGGCGTCACTGCGTTGACGTCGCCGCCGCCGGCGGGGACCCGGCGATGGCCCCGGCTCCGTAGGTGATTCCGAGCATCAGAACCAGGCCGATGCCGAAACCGATCAGGGCGTCGCGGAGGATCTTCTTGGGCTGAACCGGCAACATGCCCCCCGGTTAGCAAGCCCCATGCCGGCCTGCGCTCCCCGGGAACACGCGAAAGCGCCGGGTTTGTGCCAGTCGGACCGGGTGGCACAGGCAACAGTGTCGCACGGAGTTGACGGCTGACCGTCAACCGTTGGCTAGGAGTCCAGCCTTCGCGGCGTGCACTCGAAGCGGATCTTTCCAGCCTGATAGTCGACGACGACATGCCCGCCGGACTCGAGCTGCCCGAACAGGAGCTCGTCGCCGAGCGGACGCTTCACCTCGTCCTGGATCAGCCGCCCGAGCGGGCGCGCTCCCATGTCCTTGTCGTAGCCCTTCTCCGCCAGGTACTCGCGGGCGGCGTCGGTCAGCTCGAGGGTGACGTTGCGCTCCGCGAGCTGTGCGCCGAGCTCGCTCATGAACTTCTCGACCACCTTCACCATCACCTCGGGTGAGAGCGGGTCGAACGCGATGCGCGCATCCAGCCGGTTGCGGAACTCGGGGCTGAAGGTGTTCTTGAACGCGACGTCGTCTTGGCCCGCGCTCGAGCGCTCGCCGAAGCCCACGCGCCGGCGGGCGAGGTCCGACGCGCCGACGTTGCTGGTCATGATCAGCACGACGTGGCGGAAGTCGGTCTTCTTTCCGTTGTTGTCGGTGAGCGTGCCGTGGTCCATGACCTGGAGCAGCACGTTGAACACGTCGGGGTGCGCCTTCTCGACCTCGTCCAAGAGCAGCACGGCGTGGGGCGTCTTGGCGATGGCCTCGGTCAAGAGACCGCCGCGATCGAAGCCGACGTAGCCCGGGGGCGCGCCAATCAGGCGGGAGACCGTGTGGCGCTCTTGGTACTCGCTCATGTCGAAACGCAAGAGCTCGATTCCCATGGTCTTGGCCAGCTGCTTGGCCGCCTCGGTCTTGCCGACGCCGGTGGGCCCGGTGAACAAGTAGCAGCCGATGGGCTTCTCGGCGGGGCGCAGCCCCGCGCGCGAGAGCTTGATGGCGGTGCTGAGCTCGGTGAGCGCGCGGTCCTGTCCGAACACGGCGCGTCGGAGGTCGGCCTCCAGGTTCTTGAGCGCGGTCTTGTCGCTGCTCGACACCTGGCGCGGAGGGATCTGGGCCATGCGCGCCACCACTGCCTCGATGCGCTCGACGCCGACCTTGGCGCCCTCGCCGTCTTCGAGCTTCGCGTCGGCGCCGGACTCGTCGAGAAGATCGATGGCCTTGTCGGGCAGCTTGCGGTCGTGCAGGTAGCGCTGAGCCAGCTTCACCGCGGCCTCCAGCGCCTCGTCGCCGTAGCTCACGTGGTGGAACTCCTCGTAGCGCGGGCGCAGGCCCTTCAAGATGAGCAGCGTCTCCTCCAGGCTGGGCTCGAGCACCTCGATCTTCTGGAAGCGGCGGGCCAGCGCCCGATCCCGCTCCATGTGGCTGCGGTACTCCTCGAAGGTGGTCGCGCCGATGCAGCGCAGCTTGCCGCTCGACAGCGCGGGCTTGAGCAGGTTGGCGGCGTCCAGCGTGCCGCCGCTGGCCGCGCCGGCGCCGATCACGGTGTGGATCTCGTCCACGAACAAGATCGCGCCGGTCTTCTGCTCCAGCTGCTTGAGCACCGCCTTGACGCGGTTCTCGAAGTCGCCGCGGAACTTGGTGCCCGCGACCAGCGCGCCCATGTCGAGCGCGAAGAGCTCGGCGTCCTCGAGCGGTTTCGGCACTTCCTTCGCCACGACCTTCGCGGCCAGCCCCTCGACGATGGCGGTCTTGCCGACGCCGGCGTCTCCGACGAACAGCGGGTTGTTCTTCTTGCGGCGCGCCAGCACCTGAATCGCCCGCCGGAGCTCGCGCTCGCGCCCCACCAAGGGCTCGATGTCCCCGGCCTTCGCGCGCTCGTTCAGGTTGATGGCGAACTTCTCCAGGGCGCTCGGGCCCTGTGCCTCACCCTCTTCGTCGGGATCGGCGCCGGGCTCGGGATTGTGGGTCACGAGGCCCGTGTCGTCCTCCTCGCCCTTGCCGATTCCGTGCGAGATGTAGCTCACCACGTCGTAACGCGTGACGCCGTTCTCGGTCAGCACCTGCACCGCCGGCGAGTCCACTTCGGCGAAGATGGCGACCAGGAGGTTCTGCCCCTTCAGCTCCTCCTTGCCGCTGGACTCGACGTGGATGGCCGCCCGCTGCAGCACGCGCTGGAAACCGCGGGAGGGGGTGGGCGTGAGCGCGGCATCTTCCGGCAGCTTGGGGATGTCCTCGTCGAGGATGCGCTCGAGCGCCTTCTTCAAGCTGGCGACGTTGCCCCCGGACTTCTTCAGCACCTTCGCAGTGCCCTCGTCGAAGAGCAGCGCGTAGAGCAGATGCTCGACAGTCATCAGCTCGTGGTTGCGCCGTGCCGCTTCTCGCAGGGCCAGGGTGCACGCGATCTCGACCTCGGGGCTGACCTTCACGACTCGTCCTCCGGGTCTTCCGCCGGCTCGGCGGTGACCCTGAGCGGGTGTCCGTGCTTCTTCGCGTACTCGCTGACCTGTTCGGCCTTGGTCTCGGCTATGTCGCGGGTGAAGACTCCGACGACCCCGTAGCCTCGGTGGTGGACTTCCAGCATGATCTGCGTCGCCTCGGTCTCGGCCTTGTGGAAGAACTGCATCAGGACGTGGATCACGAACTCCATCGTCGTGTAGTCGTCATTGTGAAAGACCACGTTGTAGGGGCGCGCGCGGCGAGTGGTCTGCTTTTCCTGGACCGCGAGATCGCCGTCCCGGTCGGGATTGTCGTTCGGGCCCTTGGTGCTCATGCGGAAGACCCCGAGATCTTGGACATGGCGGCGCGCCGTGTCGAGCCCCGAAAAATACTCGCAGCCCGCGCGGGTGGTGGCACGCTAGCCTGGGGCTCGGCGTGAACCAGCTGCCGCACCTGCCAGAGCTCGCCCCGCAGCCCGCGAGCGTCTCAGTCACCGAGCCAGTGTCGCGGGCGATCGAGCACACCCGCCGGGTGCTCTTCCCCTTCAATGCCGGCAAGTGGCTCACGTTGGGGTTCGTGGCGTGGCTGGCGCACCTGGGGGAGGGCGGCGGCTCCTCGTTCAATCTGCCCGACACCAGCGGTCGCGGGAGCGGTGGCAGCGGCCCCGGGCTCGGGCCCGCGCTGGACTGGCTGCGCGACAACTTGTCGATGGTCGTGACCGTGGGCCTGGTCGTGCTGGTGCTCGGCATCGCGCTCGGCGTCGCGATGACCTGGGTCTCGAGCCGCGCCAAGCTGATGTTCGTCCACTCCGTCGCGCGGGACGAGGCGAAGGTCGAAGAGCCTTGGCGCCGCTTCGCGGAGCGAGGGCGCGATCTGTTCTGGGTGCGGCTCTGGATCGGGCTGCTCGGTCTCGGGCTCCTGCTCGTGGCGCTGGCCATCGCCGGCGTCCTGGCCTGGCCGGACCTCTCGAGGGGCGTGTTCGAGTCGGGCGCGCTGCTCGGCCTGCTCCTCGGGGGAGCCGTCCTGGTCCTGGGAGGGCTGCCGCTCACGGTCGCTGCGATGCTGATCGACGACTTCGTCGTGCCTGCCATGTACCTGAATGACGAGCCCGTTGGCCCGGCTTGGCGGCGCGTGAAGAGCGAGGTCATCTCGGGTCGTGTCTGGACCGTCGTGCTCTTCTATTTGATGAAGTTCCTCCTCGGCTTGGTGACCGGGCTGATCGCGCTGGTGGCGACCTGCATCACCTGCTGCATCGTCGCCTTGCCTTACATCGGCACCGTGTTCCTGTTGCCGCTCTTCGTCTTCAACCAGGCCTACGTCCTGTACTTCCTCGAGCAGCTCGGCTCGGGCTGGCAGAGCATCTCGCGGCCGGAGGCCGTCGAGCCGGGCTCGCGGTTCAGCGGTCCTTGAGCAGATCCGACAGGTAACCGGCCAACGACACCGCCGCGTCGCCGAACTCCAGGTTGCGGCGCATGCGCTCGAAGGGGCTCGAGTTGCCGGCGACGGTGAGGCCCTCGAGCGAGGCCTCCACCCGGCGCAGGCGCTCGCGCTTCGCGTCCTGACGCCCCTCGTCGAGCTCGCGCCGCCGCATCAGCTCGAGGCCTCCGGCCTCGACGAACTCCAGCACTCTGGGCAGCTCGCCGCGATCGAACCAGATCCCGTGCTTGCTGCACACGTCCACGATCACCCCGCTCGAGCGGCCGAAGTTCCTGCGCAGCATGATCTCCGCGCAGAGCGGGCAGGGGACGTAGCGGAGCGGCGTCGCGAGGGGGTTGTGGCGAGGCGGAGGCCGCGGCGCCACGCGCCCGTAGACCTCGCGTTGCTCGAGCAAGTCATGGAGCAGGGCGTGCTCGACGAACTGACCGCCGCAGCGGGCGCAGTCGTGGAGCGTGCCGGGGCCGCCGCGAAACTGCTGGAACGGCAGCTTGCAGTCCGGGCACGCGTGCACGTCCGGCTCGCCGATGGGCTCGAGCCCGAGCTCGCGTCCGCAGCCGCTGCACAGCGCGTTGTCAGGGGGGTTCATCTGGAAGCAGGTGCCGCAGCGCACCGTGGCGATGGGCGTGCCGCAGCTCGCGCACGCCCGCACGGAGTCTTCCATCCGCGCCGAGCAGCCCGGACACTCGAACGAGCCCCCGGTGGGGCGGGACTCGGGACCCGGTCTCCCGCTGCGGTACGGTCCGTGGCTCAAGCTCGGCCCGGAGCGTAGCACCGCCGGAAGGCTCTGCGCGGGCTCCGCTTGCCGCGGCGCCCGGCGCGCGGCAAGGATGCATCGACATGGCCGAAAAGGACGCCCCCTGGATCATGCGGACGTACTCCGGGCACTCGACGCCCAAGGCGTCGAACGCGCTCTACCGCGAGAACCTGGCGCGTGGGCAGACCGGCCTCAGCGTCGCCTTCGATCTGCCGACCCAGACGGGATACGACGCAGACCACCCGCTGGCGCGGGGCGAGGTCGGGCGCACGGGTGTGCCCATCGGCAACGTCGGCGATCTGGCCGAGCTCTTCGAGGGCATCGATCTCGGCTGCATGAACACCTCGATGACCATCAACGCGACCGCGGCCTGGCTGCTCGCCCTGTACGTCGCCGTCGCCGAGCAGCAGGGCGCCGACCCCCGGGGTCTGCGCGGCACCACGCAGAACGACATCGTCAAGGAGTACCTCTCGCGCGGCACCTACGTGTTTCCGCCGGGGCCGAGCCTGCGCCTCAGCGTCGATACCATCCTCTACACCGTCGAGCACGTGCCGGAGTGGAACCCGATCAACATCTCGAGCTACCACCTGCAGGAGGCGGGCGCGACGCCGGAGCAGGAGATCGCCTACGCGCTCTCTACCGCCATCGCCGTGCTGGACGAGGTGCGCGCCCGCGGCGTCGATGGTGCGCGCTTCGCGCAGGTGTTCGGCCGGCTGTCGTTCTTCGTGAACGCAGGCATCCGCTTCGTCGAGGAGGTGTGCAAGCTCCGGGCGTTCGGCGCCTTGTGGGAGCGCATCGGCAGCGAGCGCTACGCCGTGACCGACCCCAAGCTCCGGCGCTTTCGCTACGGTGTGCAGGTCAACTCGCTCGGGCTCACGGAGGCGCAGCCGGAGAACAACCTGGTGCGCATCGCGCTCGAAATGTTGGGCGTCACGCTGAGCAAGAACGCCCGGGCACGGGCCGTCCAGCTGCCGGCGTGGAACGAGGCGCTGGGGCTGCCCCGCCCCTGGGACCAGCAGCTCTCGCTGCGCACGCAGCAGATCCTCGCCTACGAGACCGACCTGCTCGAATACGGCGACCTGTTCGACGGCTCGCCGGTCATCGCGGGCAAGACGCGGAACATCGCCGAGGCGGCGTGGGCAGA
This sequence comes from Polyangiaceae bacterium, assembly GCA_015075635.1. NCBI lineage: Bacteria > Pseudomonadati > Myxococcota > Polyangiales > Polyangiaceae > Polyangiaceae bacterium. The sequence goes on along the minus strand of JABTUA010000001.1, from coordinate 3,268,907 downwards.
GGTGCAGAGCGTGCTCGACCGCGGCGGCGTGATCCCGGCCGTCGAGAGCGGCTACGTCAAGGAGCGTCTGGTCGCCTCCAACGCGGCGCGGCTCGCGGCCATCGAGAGTGGCGCGCAGGTCGTGGTGGGAGTGAACCGCTTCACGGAGAGCGCGCCGAGCGCGCTCACGGAAGGCGGCGGCGCCGAGGCGATCTTGCGGGTCGATCCCGAGGCGGAGCGGCAACAAGTCGAGCGGCTCCTCGCCTGGCGGAAGGGTCGCGACGGCGATCAGGTGGACCGAAGCCTGGACGCGCTCCGGGCTGCGGCCCGCGGCAGCGAGAACCTGGTGCCGGTCTCGATCGCCGCGGCGCGCGCCAAGCTGACCACCGGCGAGTGGGCGGGTGCGCTGCGCGAGGTGTTCGGCGAGTACCGCGCTCCAACCGGCGTCGGGGGCGCCCGGGTGCCGGAGCTCGGCGGAGCCTACCAGGACCTCCGGCAGCGGGTCGCGGAGCTCGGGAAGAAGATCGGCCGGCGTCCGAAGCTCCTGGTCGGCAAGCCCGGCCTCGACGGGCACTCCAACGGCGCCGAGCAGATCGCGCTGCGTGCGCGCGACGCCGGCTTCGAGGTCGTGTACGAGGGCATCCGGGTCGCGCCCAAGGAGCTCGCCCGCACCGCCGCGGACGAAGGCGTGCACGTGGTCGGCTTGAGCATCCTGTCGGGGGCGCACCTCGAGCTCGCGCGGGAGGTGCTGACCGAGCTTCGTGGCCGTGGCGTCTCGGTCCCCGTGGTCGTCGGTGGCATCATCCCCGCCGAGGATCGCCCGTTGCTCCTCGCCGCCGGAGTGGCCGCCGTCTACACGCCAAAGGACTTCGAGATCGCGAGGGTGCTCGGCGATCTCCTCGACATCGTGGAGCGAGCGCAGGCGTGACTCCGCCAGTGGACACCGCGGCGCTCGCCGCGCGGGCGCTCGAGCGCGACCCCGCGAGCGTCGCGCGCGCCATCTCGCTGGTCGAAGACCGGCGGCCCGAGGCCGAGAGCCAGGCCATCGCGCTGCTCACCGAGCTCTCCGTCCGCGGCCGCGCCGAGAGCTGCCAGCGCGTGGGTATCACTGGTCCCCCCGGGGTCGGCAAGAGCACGCTCGGATCGGCGCTGATTCGTCGCTGGCGCGGCGCCGGGCGCAGCGTCGGCGTGTTGGCGGTGGATCCCTCCAGCCCGAGGAGCGGCGGCGCGTTGCTCGGTGACCGCGCGCGGATCGAGCTCGATCCCGACGACGACGGGGTGTTCGTGCGCTCGATGGCCTCCGGCGGTCAGCTCGGGGGACTGGCGCGCGCCGCGGGCGCGGCGGTGGAGGTCTTGAGCGCCGTCTTCGACGTGGTGCTGATCGAGACAGTCGGCGTCGGACAGAGCGAGACGGACATCGAGCACGTCGCGGACACCGTGCTCCTGGTGGTGCAACCGGCGTCCGGCGACGTGCTGCAGTTCATCAAGGCGGGGATCCTCGAGATCCCCGACGTCCTCGCCGTGAACAAGTCGGACCTGGGCGCCGTCGCCGAGCGCGCGCTCGCCGAGCTCACGGGCGCGCTCCGCCTGTGCACGGAGCCGGGCGGGCTCGCGCCGCCGCCCGTAGTGCTGACGAGCGCGAGCGGCGGCCACGGTGTGGACCAGCTGGTCCTCGCGCTCGACGGCCATTTCAGCGCGCTCCGGCAGAGCGGCCGACTCGGCGAGCTGCGATTGGACAAGAGCACGGCCTGGGCGGCGCGCCTGTTCGCGCAGCGCCACGGCGAGCTCGGCGTGGAGCGCGTCGGCGGGCCAGCCCTGCTGAGGACGGCGCTCACGCGCGAGCTCCGGCAGCGGGCGACTCTCATCGAGGCCGTGAGGAACGTCGCTGCCAGGCTGGCTTGAACCTCAGGTCGTCTTCTTGGGCGGGGCCTTCGGCTTGGCCGCCTCGGCGTGCTCGGCGGCGCGCTTCAGCTCCCACTCGACGTTCTTCTTGGCGCGGCGCTGCTTCTGACGGCGGCGGGCGCGCGGATCTTGCGGTGTACCCATGGCGGCGCAGTGATTAGTCCGAAACCCGGGGTGTTGCCACCCAAAAGGGCGGGCCCGGCTCAGGCCGCCGGATTCGACACCGCGGGCAGGCTGGGCCGGCTGAAGTCGAACACCGCCGGGTTGGGCACCGGGGAGTCCCCGCCGTAGCGGTAGAAGCCGGCACCCGTCTTCTTGCCCAGGCTCCCGGCCATCACCAGCCGCCGGAGCAGCGGCGGGCAGCGGTAGCGCGGGTCTCTCAGCTCTTCCTGCAGGCTCCTGGACATGGCGAAGACGACATCCAGGCCGATCAGATCGGCCAGCGCCAGCGGTCCGAGGGGGTGACCGCAGCCGAGCTTCATCGCGGTGTCGATGCCCTCGGGGGTAGCGACGCCCTGCTCCAGCGTCTCGATGGCGTGCAGGATGTAAGGCACCAGCAGCCGGTTCACGACGTAGCCGGGGTGGTCGCCGAGCTCGACGGGCACCTTCCCGATGTCGAGGCAGAAGGCTCGCACGCTCGCGGCGACGGCGGGCGTGGTGCTGGCGACGGCGCCGATCTCGACCAGCTTCATCACGTTTGCCGGGCTGAAGAAGTGCAAGCCCACGAAGCGGCTGGGCGCCGCCAGGGCCTCGGCCAAGGTGGAGAGGCGCAAGGACGACGTGTTCGAGGCGACCACCGCGTCGGCCTTGGCCAGGGCGCTGATGCGGCGAAGCAGATCTTGCTTGGCCGGCAGGCTCTCGGCGGCCGACTCGATCACCAGGTCGGCGTCAGCGACGGCCGACAGGTCCGCGCCGATGCTGAACAGCTCGAGCGCGCGATCGCGGACCTCGGCAGCGAGCTTGCCCCGCTCGACCGCCTTGTTCATCGAGCCGACGATGCGGCGGCGCACCGGCTCGGTGTCGCCGGGTGTCACCTTGATGCCCAGCGTGCGGAGGCCCGCGACGGCACAGGCCTCCACGATGCCGGTTCCCATCAACCCACAGCCCACGATTGCCACAGAGCGGATTTGGTTCGTCATGGCGGCCTCCGAGCGGGGCGGTGGCCCCGATTTACAGTCTTCGGGTAACGCATCGTGTTGTAAGCACCTGGATGACGAGTGTCAACTCGCAAGTGCCCGAATAGAAGAGACTTATTTCAGTGCCAAGCATTTACAAATCGTTCCAAGTCATTGACTTGTAAACTTCTTGTCAACGCCATGCCGCTATCGCCCCCCGAGCCGACCCTGAACGCCAGCATCGGTCGCCGCCTCCGCGAGCTCCGGCTCGAGCGCGGGCACACCCAAGCCGAGCTGGCGCGGCGCCTCGGCATCAGCGCGGCCTACCTGAACCTGATCGAGAAGGGCCGGCGCACCGTGCAGCTGCCAGTGCTCTGGCGGGCGCTCGAGCTCCTGGAGGTCGATCCCGAGCCGTTCATCTCCAGTCTGGGCGAGCAGCCGGTCGAGGCCAACCTCGCCCAGCTGATCGACGAGCCGCTCTTGCGCTCGCTCGATCTCGATCGCGACGCGCTCAGCAATCTGAGCGCCGAACCCCGCGCCGCGACGACCATCGCAGCGCTCTTCAACCTGTACAAGAACACCCGAACGCAGCTCGACAACTTGCTGCAGCACCTGTCGGAGGCGGAGGCGGGACGCAAGGCTCGGGCATCGCTCAGCGGCCGGCCGACGATGGAGATCACCGACGGTACGCTGCGCTTCGACTACTCACCCCTCGATGAGGTGGCCGACTTCGTCCAAGCCAGCCGGAACTACTACCCGGTCATCGAGGATGCCGCGCAGGCGCTTCGCCGCCAGCTGGGCCTGGAACGCCGCATCGTGAGCGATCAGCTGGTGGCCGCGCTCGCCGCGCTGGGCGTCGCCGTCGAGAGCACGCCGGAGAGGCGCGATGGCAGCGTAGTGCGTCGCTACGATCCGGAGCGAAGCTCGCTGGAGGTCTCCCCCGAGCTGAGCGAAGCTCGGAAGAAGTTCGACCTGGCACACGTGATCGGCCTGAAGCTGCTCGACGAGCGCGGGATCTTCCAGACCATCGTGGCCTCACACCGGGCGCGCCACGCCGAGACCAAGACCTTGCTCAAGGTGCACCTGGCGAACTACTTCGCCGGCGCACTGCTGATGCCCTACGACGAGTTCTTCCGCGACGCGCAGGCGACGCGCTACGACGTGGAGCGCCTCGCCGATCTGTTCGAGATGAGCTACGAAGCCGCCGCCCATCGCCTGACGAACCTGGGGGACCCGCGCCGGCGCGGCGTGCCGGTGCACTTCATGCGGGTGGACGTGGCCGGCAACATCTCCAAGCGTTACTCCGCGACGGGGCTCACGTTCCCCATCGGCCTCGGCTCCTGTCCGAAGTGGGTGGCGCACACGGCGTTCCTGACGCCGAGTCAGATCACGAAGCAGTTCAGCGTGATGCCGGACGGCAGCGCGTACTTCTGCTTCGCCAAGATCACGAGCCAGCCGCTCCGGGGCTCGTTGGTCAAGGGTACGGTGTACTCGATCGGTCTCGGCACCCACGCCGACGACGCCCAGCACCTTGCCTACGCCGACGACCAGCCGCGCTGGAGCCCGGATCGCGCCGCGCGCATCGGCGTGCCGGTGGGCGTCACCTGCCGCTTCTGCGAGCGGACCGACTGCAGCCAGCGGGCGGCGCCCAGCTACAAGTTCGCGTTCAGCCCGGATCCGTACGTGAAGAAGGACAACTTCTTCTCGCCGATCCTGGAACGAGACGGAGCTCGGGGCCGGAGGTAGTCCGGCACGAGAAGTTGCGGCGCGAACGCCACGACGACCCTTGGAAGTCCCTGAAGAGGGACGCCACGGACGCCACGAAAGAAGAAGAGAAGATCTTGGTGTCAAACCCGGATGCGCCCTGACCAGTGCTCGCATCTCGCCCGTGGTCGCCTCGACCTTCAGAAAACCGCCAAGACGCCAAGCTCGCCAAGTCAGAGACTTCTCAATCTTCGAGTCTCTGAATGTGTGAATTTCTGCGTGGCGAACTTGGCGCTCTTTCCGTGGCGCCGTGGCGTCCGTGGCGCATTTCTTCTGCCAGTCGGACCTCAGACCGTCCAGGTGTTGCCGGACGCGAGCAGCTGCTGGAGGTCCACCGGGGTCTTGGCCTTGGCCGCGGCGATCTGCTCGTGCACCATCCGCGCGTAGCTCGGACGCTGCTTGGCGTAGAGCACGCCCACCGCCACGGGGAACTCCGGGAAGGGCATGCGCGCCAGCATGTAGGCCAAGGTCGAGTTCGTCTCGTCGTGGATCAGGATGTCCTTCTCCGTGACGCCGTTCTCGCCGATGGTCGCCACCTCCAGTCCCAGCGTGCGCGGGTCGATGCGCAGCCCCTTGTTCTTCTGGGCGCCGAACAAGAGCGGCTTGCCGTGCTCGGCCCGCAGCTGGTGCTCGTCTTTCTTGTCCTTGGCGGTGAAGGCGTCGAAGGCCGCGTCGTTGAACACGACGCAGTTCTGGTAGATCTCCATGAAAGCGGTGCCCGTGTGCTTGGCCGCGCGGAGCAGCATCTCGTTCATGTGCTTGCCGTCTGTGTCCACCGTGCGGGCGACGAACGTCGCGGAGCAACCGATGGCGAACGACGCCGGGTCCACCGGGTAGTCCGGGACGCCGGCGGGCGTGCTCTTGGTGGTCTTCCCGAGCTCGCTGGTCGGGGAGTACTGCCCCTTGGTCAGGCCGTAGATGCGGTTGTTGAACAACAGGACCTTGATGTCCAGGTTGCGCCTGAGGGCGTGCATCAGGTGATTGCCGCCGATCGACAGGCCGTCGCCGTCGCCGGTGACCAACCACACGCTGAGCTCCGGGTTTGCCATCTTGATGCCCATTGCGACGGCCGGTGCGCGGCCGTGGATGGTGTGGAACCCGTAGGTGTTCATGTAATAGGGAAACCGGCTGGAGCAGCCGATGCCGCTCACCCAGACCACGTTCTCCGGCGCGACGCCGAGGTCCGGCATCATCTTTTGGACGTTGGCCAGGATGGAGTAGTCGCCGCAGCCGGGGCACCAGCGGACGTCTTGGTCGGACTCGAAGTCCTTCTTGGTGAGCTTGGGGGCTTGGACGATGTTCGACATGCTCAGCTCTCCATCACCTGACGGATCTTGTCTTCGATCTCGTCGATCTTGAACGGTTGCCCCTTGATCTTGGGGAAGCTCTCGGCCGGGACCAGAAATTCGCTGCGAACGATCTTCACCAGCTGGCCCAGGTTCATCTCGGGGATCAGCACGCGCTCGAAGCGCTTCAGCAGCTCACCGAGGTTCCGCGGGAACGGGTTCAGGTACTTCACGTGGGCGTGGGAGACGTCGAGGCCGCGGTCGCGGCTGCGCTGCACCGCCTCGCGGATGGCGCCGTAGGTGGAGCCCCAGCCCAACACCAGGAGCTTGCCGCTGTCGTTGCCGACCTCGATCTTCTGCTCGGGGATGTCGTTGGCGATGCCCGCGATCTTGGCCGCGCGCGTCTTGCTCATCTTCTCGTGGTTGTCCGGGTCGTAGGAGATGTGCCCAGAGTTGAAGTCTTTCTCGATGCCGCCGATGCGGTGCATGAGGCCTGGCGTCCCGGGGATGGCCCACGGACGGGCCAGCGTCTCGGGGTTGCGCAGGAAGGGGTGGAAGCCCTGCGGGTCCTTGCGGAAGTTGGCGTCGATCTTGGGCAGGTCGGCGACGTTTGGCACGCGCCAAGGCTCCGCGCCGTTCGCCAAGTAGCCGTCCGTCAGCAGCATCACGGGGGTCATGTACTTGACCGCGAGGCGAATCGCTTCGAGCGTCATGTGGAAGCAGTCGCCCGGAGTGGCGGCCGCGACCACTGCCACGGGCGCTTCGCCGTTGCGGCCGTAGACGGCCTGGAGCAAGTCCGCCTGCTCGGTCTTGGTGGGGAGCCCGGTGCTCGGACCGCCGCGCTGCACGTTGATGATCACCAGCGGCAGCTCGGTGCTGATGGCGAGGCCCAGCGCCTCCGTCTTGAGCGCGATGCCTGGGCCGCTGGACGCCGTGATACCGATGCTGCCGGCGTAAGAGGCGCCGATGGAGACGCACACGGCGGCAATCTCGTCCTCCGCCTGCACGGTGGCGATGCCGTAGGCCTTGTAGCGCGCCAGGTCGTGGAGGATGTCGCTGGCCGGCGTGATGGGATACGCACCGAACACCACCGGGACCCCGCTCAGCTGCGCTGCCGCCACGATGCCCAGCGCCGTCGCCTGGTTGCCGCCGATGTTTCGGTACAGACCCTTGGCGACCGGCGCCGCGGGGACCTCGTAGCGGAAGTGGGAGACCTCGGCCGTGTCGCCGTAGGCCCAGCCGCCCTTGAGCGCCAGGATGTTCGCCTGGGCGATGGCGGGCTCCTTCTTGAACTTGCTCTCGATCCACTTCGTGGTGGACTCGAGCTCGCGGCCGTAGATCCAGAACATCAGGCCGAGGGTCCAGAAGTTCTTGCAGCGGTTCGCTTCCTTGGTGCTGATGCCGGTCTCTTTCACCGCGCTCAGCGTGTTCTTCGAGATGTCGATGGCGAGCACGCTGTACCCGTCCAGTACACCCGTCTCGAGCGGGTTCACGTCGTAGCCCGCCTTCTTCAAGTTCTGAGGCGTGAAGGCGCCGCTGTTGACGATGAGCAAGCCGCCGCGCTTCAGATCCTTGATGTTGGTCTTCAGCGCCGCCGGGTTCATCGCCACCAGCACGTCCGGCGCGTCCCCCGGGGTGAACACGTCTTGCGCTGCGAAGTTGATCTGGAAGCCCGACACGCCGTAGGTGGTGCCGGCGGGCGCGCGGATCTCAGCGGGGTAGTCGGGGAACGTGGCGAGGTCGTTACCGGCCAACGCTGCAGCCACCGTGAACTGAGAGCCCGTGACCTGCATGCCGTCGCCGGAGTCGCCGGCGAAACGAACCACTGCGCCTCGCAGGGTCTTCGCCTTGTGCTCAGTGGAGCCCTCCGACACGGGGTGTGCCTCTTGTACCATCCTGGTCGTACTCGCTTTCTCTCACCCGCTCAGGGAGCGGCGCGACGGGTCACGCCGCCGGCAGCCAGGGACATCGCACGCCGGCCGACTGACACCGGCGTCACTTGCTCCGATGGCGCGGTCTTGTCAAGTGAAGCGCGGCTTTTCGCGCCGGAAATCCCCACGCTTGGAGGAAGCTGCTGCGTCAGTTCGCGGGGGCGTGCTTCTGCAGCAGGTCGGCCAGGCGTGGCGCGGCGGCCTCGACGTGCTTCTTCGCGGTCGGGCGCAGCTTGTCGTACATGCCCTTGATGGCCGCCCGCTGCGCCTTCTCGGCGCGGCGGTCGGTGATCGCCAGCAAGGCGTCGGCCATCCGGGGGCTATTGGCCTTCAGGTGGTCGCTGGGCTTTTTCCCTGACGAAACGGCCTCTTGGTAGATCGGGTCGAGGGCATCCAAGAAGTCGTCGAGCAGGTCGTCCACGACGTGGGGCACGAACCCGGGCTTCACGCCCTGGATCAGCCGGTACCCCGCCTTGATCGCCATCCCCGACAGGCCGGACTTGTCGGCGACCTCGAGATCCAGGACTTTACAGGCGTCAGCGACGACCTCGGCACGCTTGCCGCCCTCTTGGGCGAGCTCCTTCAGGTGGGGCATGGGGCTTGCGCCTTTACCACCAGCCGGCTCCCCGAGCCAATGTAGGCGAAGCGGCGTGGTTCTGCCCCGGTCGGAAAGGACCGGATTGGGTCGAAATCAGCTAGACTTCGCCGAGGAGCAGAGAACCCCAACTTCCGCGCACGCCGGTTCCGAGGACCACCTCCGGAGCGAACGTTGCAGTCCGTCGAACTCGCCAAACCAGTGCCTGAAGACCTACAGCGCGGATCGCGTCTGGGGAAGTACCAGCTGCTCCTGCGCATAGGTCGCGGCGGCATGGCGACGGTCTGGGTCGCGCGGGAGAGCGCGGCGGATCCCGCCGCCCAGCGCCTGGTGGCAATCAAGGCCATCCTGGCGGATCTGGCGACGGACCAGGAGTTCTCGAAGATGTTCGTGGACGAGGGCCGGATCATTCGCATGATCCGCCACCCGAACGTCGTCGACGTCTACGAGTCCGCCGAGCACGAAGGCATCGGCTACATCGCCATGGAGTGGGTCGAAGGCGACTCGCTGCACGCGATCATCGCCGAAGCCGGCAAGCGCCGGCCCATTCCGCCGGAGATGGCGGTGCGCATCATCGCCGACGCCGCTGCTGGCCTGCACGCCGCGCACGAGCTCAAGGACGACGGTGGCAACCCGATGAACGTCGTGCACCGCGACGTGTCGCCGCACAACATCCTGATCGGTGTCGATGGCGCGGTGAAGCTGGTCGACTTCGGCGTGGCCAAGGCGATGGGGCGGCTGAGCGAGGTGACCAGCGCCGGTCAGCTCAAGGGCAAGTTCGGCTACATGTCCCCCGAGCAGGCGATGGCCAAGAAGGTCGATCGGCGCAGCGACGTGTTCGCGCTCGGAATCGTGCTGTTCGAGCTCACCACCGGCCGTCGGCTGTTCCGCGGCGAGCACGACGCCGAGACGCTGCACATGGTGGTCTCCGGCAAGATCCCCAAGCCCACCGCCATCGACCCGAGCTACCCGGCCGCGCTCGAGGAAATCGTGCAGAAGGCGCTGCAGCGCGATCCGGCCAAGCGTTTCCAGACCGCCGAGGAGTTCCAGCGCGCCCTCGACGCCTACCTGAAGGCGGAGCGCATCGTCGTTCCGCGCGCCGGCATCGCCAACCTGCTCAAGAAGGTGCTCGGCGAGCGCATCGAACAGCGCCGCAAGGCCATCCGCTCCGTCCTGCGGCAGCTCGACGCGCCGGCGGGGGTGGGGCCCCAGACCAGCGAAGTCCCGTACCTGCCTTCGCCGGCCGAGCCCGTCAGCGTGACCGGCGTGAGCGCCATCACCAGCGGCACCGCGAGCGGCATCAGCGCCATCGGACCCCCGAGCGCGCCGACGCCCAGCGGCGTGAGCCATCCGCGGCCCAGCGTCGAGCCCCCTGCTCCGTACGACGCCTCGCGGCCGAGCGCGCTCTCGCAGGTCGGCTACCCGGTGGACCCGAGTCAGACCGGCTCGACAGTGGTGGTGAAGCGCGGGGGAATGCTCGGCCTGATCATCGGAGTGCTGGGGCTCGCCGTGGCGCTGGCCGCGGTGTTGTTCCTGCTCTACGGACCGCACCGCAAGACCACCGTCGTCAACCTGCAATCCACGCCGACGGAGGCGAAGCCGGCGGAGACCTCGGAGGAGGTCAGCGCGCCGCCGAAGAAGGACGACGGCATCCCGGCGGTACCCGTGGATTCGCTGGGCGCCGCGCCGACGTCGAAGCCGCCGCCGGGCGGGTCCCGCGGGCCCTGGCCGAAGCCCAAGGAGACGGCCGCGCCGCCAGCCGGGCCCACGCCGCCGACCACGGTGGCTCCACCGCGCAAGAATCCGTACGAGTGACGGGGGCGCCCAAGGGGGGTGTCCCTGATTCCCGCTCCGCTGACCGCAGCGAACGCCACGCGACGTTCGCGGACTGTCGAAACAGCCGGCCCCGGCCCCGGCCGGTATTCGCACTCACGCCCCAGTGGCGGATCGAGGTCTGATCATGACCAGACCGTTCAGGTGATTCCAGGGCTCGGCGGACCGCCGAGCGGCGCGTATCGACCCGCTCGGTCGCACACCGAAGCAGGGACGCCCCCTAGCCCTGGGGCGTCTTCGGCACCTTGCGCACCGGGCCGACGTCGGTCGCGTAGACCACGAACGAGCCACTCTGATCGATGTCGAGGGGGCCGAGCTCCGAAGGCGCGATCTGCGTCACCTGGCCTCCGCCGGCCGGCAGCGCGAACACACCGCCCCCTGCATACGCCTGCGCCTTGTCGCCCATCGCCGAGAACGCGATGTTGCCGTCGTAGCTGATCACGTCGCCGATGGCCGTGAACCCGCTCGTGAGCTCGACCTCCGCGGGTCCGCCGCCGTCGCACGCCGTCGACGACAGCGTGCGTCGCCACACGCTGCCGCTCGCGCGGGTGAAGTAGAAGCTGGTCGCGTCGGTCGTGACCCCGACCGCGTCGCTGACTTGGCTGGACAGCGCGGAGAGTCGTGCTCCGCCCGAGCTCGTGGTGATCCAGACGGCGCCGTTGCTGATCCAGTAGACGCAGCCGCCTTGGACCGCGAGATCGCCACCGGTCTCGTTGCCCGAGGTGGTGGTGTAGAGTGGTTCGGTCGTGGTCCCCGCGACGTCGAACCTGAGCAGGGCGGCGCTGCCAGCGGCGACGGCGGCGACCGAGACGTAGGCGAAACCGTCGGGACCGAGGACGATGCCGCTTGCCACGCCGATGGCGGTCGAGACGGGCACGTTTTCCTTCGGACCGCCGGCCTTGGGCAGGCGAGTGATGCTGCCCTCGTCGAGCGTGTTGCGTCCCCCTGCGACGAACAGATACTGCGCCCCGGCGGCGAGGGCCTGCGGCTTCTCGACCGCTGGCATGGCGGTGCCGGACCCGCCCGCGGTGGGTTGGCTGACGACCACCGAGTCGACTTTGTTCTTGGTGGCCCGGAACACGCTCTGGTCGTCGGCAGCGATGATCACCGGAGCGGTGCCGCTGCCGATGTTGCTGACGGGGTACTTCTTGGCGTCGTAGGGGACGATGCCGCCACCGCCGGAGCCGTCGCTGGCGTCGGAAGCGTCCGGCTGGGAGCCGCCGCTGCCGCCGGTGCTGCCGCCGCTGCCGCCGCTGCCGCCGCTGCTGCCGCTGCCGCCGCCGCCGCTGCCGCCGCCGTCGCTGCCGCCCGTCGCGTCGATCAAGGACTCGTCGAGCGTCTTCAGGCACCCCGCCGAGATGATTGCCCCGAGGGCGAGGAGGAGGGCGCGACGCAGGGAAGGGGGAGACATGCGGCTCTTCGACGAAACATGATAGCATTGGCCACGGAGATCCATCGCAGGTGAAGCACCCCGTCCGCCTGGCCCTCGTCCTCTGCTCGAGCCTGCTCCTGGCGTCGCCCGCCTTCGGGCAAAAGGGCGGCAAGGACGAGGCGCGGCGCTTCTTCAACGCCGGGCAGAAGGCGTTCCAATCCGGCCGCTTCGTCGAAGCTGCCAAGGCCTTCGAGGAGGCATTCCGGCTCAAGCCCCATCCTTTTGCGCTGATCAACGCGGGGGACGCCTGGGAAAAATCCGGGGACATCGCCCTGGCCGCGCGCACCTTCCAGCGCGTGCTGAAGCTCGAGCAGTCCGGCGAGCAGGATCGCGCCGACGCCACCGAGCGCCTGGCGAAGCTCACGCCCAAGCTCGGGATCATCGAGCTGCAAGGAGAGCCGGCCGAGCGTGCGCGGGTGGACCAGGACGAGTTCGTGGGCGGCGATCGCGTGTACGTGACGCCGGGCGAGCACCTGGTGACCCTGGTCGACGTGGACGGCGCCAAGGAGCGCAAGGTCGAGCTCGCGGCCGGCGCGTCGCGCACGGTGGATCTCGCGACGCTGAAGCCCAGCGCGGACAAGGAGCCCGAGCCGACCGGAAAGAATCCGGAGCCCGAGCCCGACGGCCCGCCCACCGCGGATACTGGACCGACCAAGTCCGGCGGCGTGCGGGCGCCGACGCTCATCTTGTTCGGTCTGACCGCCGTCGCCGCCGGCGGCGCGGTCTATTTCGGGCTGCAAGTGAACGACGCCGAGAAGAAGTTCGACGAGAAGCCGACGCGCGAAGAGTACGACCGCTTCGGCCAAAACAAGCTCTACACGAACATCGCCATCGGCGTGGCGGGCGTGTCGGCGGGGCTGGGGACGTTCTTCTTGATCAAGGACCTGGGCCGGAAGGTGCCCGCCGAGAAGAGCGCCCAGACCGCGCGCTTGCCCAGCTTCGGTGTCGCCCCGCTGAAAGACGGCGGCGTCCTGGTCGGCGCGGGCCGTTTCTGACCCCAGAGCTGCGCCACGACGCCACGAACGCCACGACGTTCTCGTTCTTCTGGGGACGAGAGCTTCTTCGTCCGTCGTGGCGTCGCTGCGTCGTGGCGCAACTCTCTTGCCAGGCTGTCAGGGCGCGAAGCCCGGGAAGCTGCACGGCCCCCCGCAGGGGTTCTCGGCCTTGCCCGTCTTCAGGAACACGTCCGTCTGCTCTTGGTTCAGCGGGTGCTTGCGGATGTCGCCATGCACGTCGTTGTCCTCCGCGGGCGTCGCGTTCGTCTCCGGCGGCGGCTCGCGCACCAGGTCCCAGAACGCGATGGCGTTGTCGGTCCCCCCGCTGGTCGCCTCGAGGCCCCAGACCTGACGCGCGCTCGGCGTGAGCAGGGGGAGCCCCGCCGTGCGGGCCTGGATCTCGGCGGCGAGGTTCGCGACCTGCGAATCCCCGACTGCAATCTGCATCAGCGCGTGCTTGGCCTTGGTGCCGGGCAGAGGCGGGTGCACGCCCTGCGCCCAGGCCGTGCCCGAGCCCTCGGAGTCGTCGAACAGCGGCTGCCAGAGCGCCATCAAGAGCTGCTGCGTCACGCGATCGGGGTAGGCGTTGCGGATGGCCGGGAAGAACTCGTTCCAGTTGGTGCTGCGCTGGATCATCAGCGAGTACGCGGAGCCGCCGACCTGGAGCACGCCGCGCTCGATGTCCGGGGAGTAGGCGAGCAGGCTCATGCCCATGATCCCGCCCTGCGAGATGCCGTAGTAGACGGGTGTGCCGCCGTCGGCGATGGCGCTCTTGCCGTTCGGGAGCAGGGACTTCGGGTCTTTGGCGATGGCCTTGGCCACGCGGGTCAGGGCCATGAAGTTCACCAGGCTCTGCTGCAGCCGATCGGTGACCCAGGGCAGCCGGTTCAGATCTTCGATGGCCTTCACGGCCGCGGCGCTCTGCCCGATGTCGGCGGTCTCGGCCACGGACAGGCCGATCCAGTCCGTGCCGACGCACACGTAGCCCTTGTCGTTGCAGAACTGTCGTACGTGACCGCTCGACACCTGGTCGGCGGCCCCGAGCAAGCCGTGGCCGTAGACCAAGAGCGGGAACGGCCCCTTGTCGACGGCGTTCGTGGGAATGACCAGCTCGAAGGGGTAGTCCGCGTCGCGCTGGTACTCGGGCATGCCGCTCGCGTCGAGGACGAGCTCCGTCTCGGCGACCTTGCGATCGTCACTGGACAGGAAGCTAGGCACCTTGAACGTGCCGCGGAGGCGCTTGTGGATCTCAGCATTGGGCGCGTCCTCGACCGAGGCGATGGTGAACCCCATGCCCTCGGCGCCGACCTTGGCCAAGGCCTGATCGCGCATCGAGAGCACGCGTTTGGTGCTCTCGGCCAGGCTCGCGGTGTGGAAATCCCAGGCGAGCAAGAGATCGCTCTTCGGGACCCCGGCCTTGGCGAGCGCCCCGAGGACGTCCGGCAGCGCGTCGAGCGCCTTCTTCGCCAGCGGGTCGCTGCTCTTGCCGCCGCGGAGCGCGCTCGCGAAGCCCAGTGGCGTCTCCGGTGTCTCTCCCGTCAGAGTCTTCAGGCTCTTCGTGATGGCGACCGCGTAGCGGCGATTCGGCCGAAGGTGCTTGGCGGGGCGGAGCATCAGCGGTTGCCGATCGGTCTCGGCGATGTCCGCCGACAGATCGAGCTCCGCCATGTGCGCGACGAGCTCGCCGCTCTCCATGTCCAAGATCAAGGTCGCGCTCGCGGGAGAGAGGCTCGCGTCGAAGTTCTTTTGCGACGAAAGCGTGCTGCCGTCGAGGCGCTCGGGGAAGTAGACGACGATGGGCGTCGCGGACGAGAACCCGTCGCGTTGATTGAAGCGCGCCGGCTCGAACGGCGTCTTCGACTTGGCGGCGGCGTCGATCAGCTCGACGGGCAGGGCCTGTCGCTTTCCGGTCTCGGTGCTAGCGTCGTCCTCGAGCCAGACGCTCGACGGGAAAGGCACGCCGCAGGTGCCGGCGGCGCGAAACGGGTGGCAGTTGGCCGAGAGCCCGTCGTCCGGCACTTGCAGCGCCGACGTCCCCGCCGGCTCGTCGTCGCCGCCGCAGGCCGTGGAACCGAGAGCCGCGAGCACGATCGCGAAAGGGAAGAAGCGCCTCATGGTCCCGGATGTTCCCCGGTCCGTGCCGCGCCGGCAAGCCGGAACACGGCGAGCCGCTCGGCGGCGAAGCGCTCGAAGCGCTGCTCGACGATGGCCGAGCGGGCCTCGGCCACGAGCGACTCGTAGAAGCAGAGGTTGTGCAGCGTCAGCAGGCGGTGCACCAGGATCTCTCCCGCCAGGTACAGGTGCCGGAGGTAGGCCCGGCTGAAGCCGCCGCGGCAGGTCGGGCAGGGGCAGCTCTCGTCGAGCGGTCGCGTGTCCAGGCGGTACTGGGCCTGTTTGATCACGATCTTGCCGCCGCCGACGAAGGCTTGACCGTTGCGCGCGTTGCGCGTCGGCATCACGCAGTCGAACACGTCCACGCCGGCGCCGATGGCGATCACCAAGTCGAGCGGCGTGCCCACGCCCATCAAGTAGTGGGGGCGCGTCGGGTCGAGCCGCGGGGCGACCTGGCAGAGCGCCCGGTGCATCTCCGCCGGCGGCTCGCCCACGCTGAAGCCGCCGAGAGCGAGCCCGTCGAGGGGGAGCTTGGCCAATGCCTCGGCGTGCTCGAGGCGCAGCTCGACGTCGGTGCCTCCTTGCACGATGCCGAACAGCGCTTGCTCGGGCGCGCGGGCAGCGAGACAGCGCTCGGCCCAGCGCGTCGTGCGCTCCACGGCCCGGAGGAGCTCGGGTCTCGGCGAGCCGCCGGGCGGGCACACGTCGAGCTGCATCGCGATGTCCGAGCCGAGCAGCCCCTGCACGCGCATGCTCTCCTCCGGGGAGAGCAGCTTGCGAGCGCCGTCCAGGTGAGACGAGAACTCGAAGCCGTCCTCGCCGAGCTTCACGCGGGCGGCCAGGGAGAAGGCCTGGAAGCCGCCGGAGTCGGTGGCGATGGCGTGGGGCCAGCGCGAGAACCCGTGCAGCCCGCCGTGCGCCGCGACCACTTCGGGACCGGGGCGTAGCCACAGGTGGTAGGTGTTCATGATGGTCAAGCGCGCGCCGGTCGCGGCGACCTCGTCGGGGGAGAGCGCCTTGACGCTGGCTTGCGTGCCGACGGGCATGAACGCTGGGGTCGGCACCGGCCCGTGGCGCGTGTGCAGGGTGCCGGCCCGCGCGTTGCCGTCGGTCCGCTCGAGCTCGAAGCGGATGGGCGCGCTCATGCGTCGCGCTCCGAGCGGCGTGGGATCCACATCGCGTCACCGTACGACAGGAACCGGTAGCGCTGCGAGACGGCTTCGCGATACGCCGCCAGCGTGGCGTCGAGGCCGGCGAAGGCGGCGACCAGCGCCAGCAGGGTGCTCCTCGGCATGTGGAAGTTGGTGAGCAGCGCGTCCACCACGCCGAAGCGGTAGCCGGGCTGGATGAGCAGCCGGGTGTCGCCCGACAGCGCGCGCACTCGTCCTGGGCGCTCCGGGTCCTTCGCGCTCTCGAGCGCGCGCACCACCGTGGTTCCGATGGCCACGACCGGTGCCCTGCGGGCCCGCGCGCGCTCCACCGCGCCGACCACCGCAGGGGAGACCTGCACCTCCTCGGCGTGCATGGCGTGGTCGGCGAGGTCGTCGACGCTCACTGGCTTGAAGGTGCCCGGACCCACGTGCAAGGTGACGTGCGCGAGCTCCACGCCCCGGGCCTGGATGCGCGACAAGAGCTCGGGCGTCAGGTGCAGGCCGGCGGTGGGCGCCGCCACCGACCCCGTCTCACGCGCGAACACGGTCTGGTAGCGAACCGCGTCGGCGGGCTCGTCTTCGCGACCGAGGTAGGGTGGGATCGGGATCCGGCCGACGCGCTCCAGAGACAGCTCGACCGACTCGGGCGCCGTGAGCTCGAGCTCGAGCTCGGCGTCCGGGAGGTGGGAGAGGACCCGCGCGCTGAGCTCCCCGAACGCGAGCAGGGCGCCTTGGCGCAGGCGCTTCTGCGGCTTGCCGAGGGCGGTCCAGGTCTCGACAGGGCCCGGATCGCTCCGCCGTCGCAGCAACAGGAGCTCGGCGCGCCCGCCGCCCGGGCGCGTGCCCACGAGGCGCGCGCGAAATACCCGGGTGTCGTTCAGCACCAGCAGCGCACCGGCGGGCACGAGGTCTGGGAGCTCGGCGAGCGCCTGGTGGCGCAGGTCTTCGCCGTCCACGACGAGCAGCCGACCGCTGTCCCGCTCCGCGGGCGGGCGCACGGCGATGAGCTCTTCCGGCAGCTCGTAGTCCAGGAGCGCGGTGCGCACGGGTCGTGATCAGGAGCGCGTCGGCTCACTTGGTGTCGTAGGTGATGCCGAGCCGGGTCATCTTGCGCCACAGCGTGGTCGGGCTGATGTCGAGCGCCACCGCGGCGCGTTCGCGGCTGCCGTCGGCGGCGCGCAGCGCCTGCAGCACGGCTTCTCGTTCGGCTTCGTCGACGATGTCCGCGAGCGTCTGGCCGCTGGCTCGCGCCTGCTTCTTGGGGGACTGCGGCATGATGTCGTCCACCGTGATGATGCCGCCCGAGGCCAGGGCGACGGCCTGCTCGACCATGTTCTCGAGCTCGCGCACGTTGCCCGGATAGTCGTAGCTGACCAGTTGCTCCATCACTCCTTCGCCGAGCTGCGCGCGCTTGTTCATCTTGCGCGTGTACTTGTCGAGGAAGAACTCGCACAAGAGCGGCACGTCCTCGCGCCGGTTGCGCAAGGGAGGCAGGTGAAAACGTGCGACGTTCAGGCGGTAGTAGAGATCCTGCCGGAAGCGGCGCTCCTCGACCGCGCTGGCCAGGTCGATGTTGGTCGCGGCGATCACCCGCAGGTCGACCTTGATCGGGCGGTTCTCGCCGATGCGGCGGATCTCGCCCTCCTGCAGCGCGCGCAGGAGCTTGGCCTGGAAGGCCAGGGTGGTCTCGGCGATTTCGTCGAAGAAGAACGTGCCGCCGTCCGCCTCTTCGAACAGACCCTTGCGCGCGTTGGCCGCGCCGGTGAACGCCCCGCGAGCATGACCGAAGAGCTCGCTCTCGAGCAACGTCTCGGTGATGGCGGCGCAGTTGACGGTGACGAAGGGTCGGTCGGCCCGCTTGCTGTTCGCGTGCACCGCCCGCGCCACCAGCTCCTTGCCGGTGCCGCTCTCGCCCGTGATCAGGACGATGGCGTCGGTCGGCGCGATCTTCGTGACCCGAGTCATCACGTCGCGAATGGCCTGCGAGCGGCCGATGATGTTCTCGAAGTGGTAGCGCTCCTTGAACTCCTGCGCGAACAGCTGGACCTGTCCGTGTAGGCGCCGGCTCTCGAGCGCCTTCGAGACCTTTACGATCAGCTCCTGCTCGCCGAACGGCTTCTGGATGTAGTCGAAGGCGCCGAGGCGCATGGCTTCGACGGCGCTCTCGATGGTGCCGTACGCCGTCATCACGATGACCTCGGTCATCGGCTGGGCTTCCTTGATGGCCCGGAGCACCTCGATGCCGTCCAGCTCACCCATGCGCAGGTCGGTGATCACCACGTCGTACGCGCCCGTCGAGCCGAGCTCGCGCCCTTGCCCACCGTCACTGGCCTCGTCGACCTCGTACCCGCCACCGCGCAGCATCATCGCCAGCGTGGTGCGCATGTTGCGCTGGTCGTCGACGACCAAGATCTTGCCCGGGCGCTCTTCGAGCTGGCCGCCAGCGCGTTCGCGGCTGCTCTTTCCGGCACCGGTGCTGGTCGCCTCGCGTGATGTCCCTGTTGCCACTGCCTCAGACCCTGCCCCGCGCGGTTGCCCCCGACGCGGCGCTCGTCCCGAGCTCGCTCGGTCCGACCGACAGGCTAGCCGCCTCGCCGGGGGGTGGCCAGGAATTCAGGTCTTAGTGTTCGGCAGCGATTGGTGGCATAAAATGCCGGGTCGCGGATGAGCCAGGGCAAGAAGCAGATCGGGCGGATCCTGCTGCAGCAGCGGGCGCTGACGGCCGAGCAGCTGGAAAAGGCCCTGCACGAGGGCGGGGGACGGCTGGCGTCGCGTCTGATCGAGTCGGGCACCATCAGCGACGTCGCCGCGCTCAAGGCGCTGAGCGAGCAGCATGGCATCCCCGGGATCGACCTCGGGCAGATCTGCATGCGCCTCGAGGACCTGGAGCTCTTGCCCCGCGAGATCGCCGAGAAGCACCTGATCCTGCCCGTGCTCGTGCGCGAGGATCGGCTGTTCATCGCGATGGCCAACCCGCGGGAGCGGACCGTGCTCGACGAGCTCGAGTTCGTGACCGGCAAGAAGGCCTACCCCTACGTCGCGCTCGAGACTGCGCTCGGCAAGGCGATTCAGGAAGCCTACACGCGCAAGGCGCGCGGCGAGGCGTACTACATCGGCCCCCGCTGCCCGGCGGAGGTGCTGAAGAAGTACGGCATCGAGAGCGCCGAGCAGGCGGGGAGCATTCCGCCCGATGCTGCCAGCATACCGCCGCCCGACGAGACCTTCTCTCCGCTCACCGCGCCCGGCGTGGTGGTGGACGATCAGGTGGGCCGTATCTCGCGCGGCGACGAGATCGAGGACACGGACTTCGGTGAGACCAACCCGGATCTCAGCGTGATGGCCATGCTGCCACAGGAGGTTCCGGACTCTTCGCCGGCGCAGGCGTCGCCCGGGGCCAAGACGGTGCTGGTCATCGACGACGAGGCGGACATCCGCAAGATGCTCAAGCGCCTGCTCTCGAGCCACGGCTACCGCGTGCTCGAGGCCGACCGCGGCCTATTGGCGCTGCGTCTGGTCAAGGAGCAGTCGCCGGATCTGATCATCTTGGACGCGATGCTGCCCGAGGTGCACGGCTTCGACATCGCTCGCCGCATCAAGGGCAGCGCGCGCTACGGGCACATCCCCATCATCATGATCAGCGCCGTCTACCGGGGCTGGCGATATGCCGAAGACCTGAAGCAGAGCTGCGGCGTCGATTTCTACCTGGAGAAGCCCTTCCGCATCGCCGACGTGCTGCGCGGCGTGGAGGTCGCGCTGGCGCAGCACGCTCCGGCGCGGGAGGAGCGCCGGGAGGCAACCTCGGAGGACGCCGAGCGCTGCCTGGAGGCCGGGGTCCGCGCCTACCAGGCGGGCCAGGTCGAGGCCGCGATCGAGCACCTCCGCCAGGGGCTGGGCATCGACCCGCTGGCCTATCGCCTGCATTTCCACCTGGGCTTGCTCTACGGCAAGCAAGGCCAGGTCTACGAGGCGATTGGCGAGCTCGAGACGGCGGTGGACATCAACGCCCGGCATTTTCCCGCGGTGAAGAACCTGGCCATCCTCTACCAGAAGGCCGGGTTCCGGAACAAAGCCGCGGAAATGTGGGAGCGGGCCTTGAAGCTGGCGCCGGACGAGCCCACCCGGATGACCATCAAGCAACACCTGCTGAATCTCTTGTGAAAGAGCTTTCGCGCCCCAAGGAGGCCCGCGCTATCCTGTCCACCACCTGAGGCCGGTCGGCGGCCCCCCATGAAGTTCCTCTGTCCGTCCTGCAAGGCGAAGTACCAGATCGCCGATGACAAAGTCGCCGGCCGGTCGGTGCGGATGAAGTGCCGCAAGTGCGGGTACCTCATCAGCATCGGGAAGGCCGTCACCGACGGTTCGGTGTCACGCAAGCTGTCGAGCATGCCGCCGCCCCCCGACTCCGGACAGAGCGCCGAGCATGTGGCTCCCCGCGCTGGACCGGGCTGGCGCGAGCCCGGAGCACGCACCTCGCAGCCGGGGCCACCACCGCGGCCGCCACCCCGTGCACGACCCGGCGCCGCGCCGGTCACGCCGCCGGGTCGCTTCTCCGCGCAGGGCACGGCGGGCGTCGAGCCAGCGGTCCCTCGGCCGCCGCAGCCGCACTCTCCGAAGAACGGCAACGGCTCGTCGTCGCACCACCACGCCTTCAAGGTCGAGGCGCCGCCCGTGCATCGAGACGACGACGAGCGCACCGTGATCGCGGGGGTCGGGGCGCTCTCGTCGGCGTTCGCGGAGAGCGTGGCCGGGCCGGAGTCGAGCGCGCTCGCCGCGTCGCTGGCGGCCACCGACGAGTGGTACGTGGGCATCAACGGGGTGCCGGTGGGTCCAATCCGGCTGAGCGAGCTGCGCTCGAAGGCGGCTTCGGGTGCCATCTCCGGCGAATCGCTGGTCTGGCGCGAGGGCTTCGAGCAATGGCTACCGCTCGCCAATTTCCCGGAGCTGGTGGCGATCGTCGAGGAGGGCTTCTCGAGCGCGCGCGCCTCGCTGACCCCGCTCAGCTCTCCGCCGGCGGCTCAGGTGGTGCCACCCGCCGCACCGCGGCCCGAGGTCTACGACCCCTTCGCGCTGCCGGGCGGAACCCCGGTCGTCGCGCAGGATCCATTCCAGGAGATGCTGCGCCCGTCGCAGCCCGTGCCGGAGGCGTTCGGTTCGGCTGGCGCTCCGGCGATGAACCAGCTGCCGCTCGGGCTGGTTGGCGCACCGGTGAGCCAGCGGCCTCCGGTGGAGTCCGAGAGCGTCATCTTCGCGCCGCCGAAGCGTAGCTCGGCGGCGTTCGCGTGGGTCGCGGTGGGCGTGGCGCTGATGCTCGGGCTGACCATCGGCTTCGTGATGTTCAGCAAGAAGCCGCCGGAGCCGGTGGTGAAATACGTCGAGGTGCCCGCGAAGCCAGGGGAGACACCAGGAGCGAGCACCGGCGCCGCCGCGACGCCGGTCGGCGAGGTCGAAGTCGAGATCGACGCTGGCGGCGGCAAGACGGTGCGCACGGGCGGGACGGCGGCCGCGGGCACCGGCAAGACCGCGGGCGAGAAACCCGAGGAGAAGCCGCTCACCGGCCTGGCCGGCCTACAGGGGCTCCAAGGTGGCGGCCCCACCGGCGGCCCCGGCTCGACCGGCAGCACGGGCGGCGGCGGCGGGCAGCCCCTCGACTCGGGCGAGATCCAGAAGACCGTGAGCAAGTACACCAGCAGCGTGAAGCGTAGCTGCTGGCAGCCTGCGCTCGACGCGCGCTCCAAGGACGCCCCGACCTCGGCGCGCGTCAACGTCGCCATAGTGGTGAGCCCGAGCGGCAGCGTGCAGAGCGTGTCCACGAGCGGCGATCCCAAGGGCTACCCGGGCCTCGCGAGCTGCATCGCCGCGCGGGTGAAGGCCTGGCAGTTCCCGGCCTCGAGCGGCACGACGACGGTGAACGTGCCGTTCGTGTTCGCGGCTCAATGACTTCTCTGCCGATGATCTCCGCCGCGCCTGGCGTCAGTGCCCACGGGTGAAACGGCCGGCGCCGGTTCCGGGGCTTGTTCTCCTCGTCGATGACCACCGCACCGCCTCGCGACGCTTCCCACGGGCCGAACAGCCGGCGCCGGTCCCGGCCGGTGTTCTCACTCCGCTCATTTTGGCGGATCGTGATCTGATCTTGCCAAGCCCCGAGGCGTGGTGGCGGGGCTCGGCCTCCGGCCGAGGAGAGAATCTCGTTCTTCGTGGCGTCGTGGCGTCGTTGCGCAATTCCGCCGGTGAGCGGGTGCGAGCTACCGCTGGGGGCCGCGTGTGTTATGTTCCGCCCCGTCAGAGTGGAACAGACGATCGCTCGGGCTTCGGCTCGGGAGGAAAGTCCGGGCTCCGCAGGGCAGGATGCCGGGTAACGCCCGGTGAGGGTGACCTCGAGGAAAGTGCCACAGAGAAGCAAACCGCCCGGCATGGTCCGGGTAAGGGTGAAACGGTGGGGTAAGAGCCCACCGCGCGGCCGGTAACGGACGCGGCACGGCAAACCCCATCCGGAGCAAGGCCACGTACAGGGGCGTTCGAGGGCTGCCCGCCCGAGCCCCGGGGTAGGCCGCACGAGGCCCGCGGCGACGCGGGTCCCAGAGGAATGATCGTCGGGCTGCGCGAAGGCGACTTCGCCGGCACACAGAACCCGGCTTACGAGCCACTCGGACCACGCCGGCGGGAAACCGCCGGCGTGCGCTTTTTCACGCGGCGCTATCCAGGTCCAAGCGCGAGCCGGCCTCGCGCGAGATCTCGGCGATCCGGTGCCGCAGCTTCTTCTTCGCCCGCTCCTCGAGCTGGCGGGCGCGCTCGCGGGACACGCCCAGGCGCCGGCCGATCTCCGCCAGCGAGAGCTCGTCCTCGGCGTCCGCCATCATGCGCTTCTCGACGATGAAGCGCTCCCGAGCGTCGAGGTCCTGCACGGCTCGCCGCACCGCGACCTTGACTTCGTCGCGGCTCTCGTCCGCAGAGAGCGAGTCTTCCTGATCCGTGTCCACGGCGACCAGCGTGTCCATCAGCGTGGTGGCCGAGTCGTCGAAGACCTTGCCGTCCAGCGACACGTCGCGCGTCTCCAGCCGGCGCACCATGGCGCCGATCTGGGTGGGGGTCACGCCGAACTTCTCCGCCAGGATCACGTCGGCGCGCTCCTCGTCGCCGATCAGGTTCATGATGCGCGTGCGCTCGCGGCGCAGCTTGAAGAACAGCTTGCTGCGGAGCGCGCCGGAGCCGACGCCGACCAAGCTCCAGGAGCGGATGACGTAGCCGAGCACGTAGGCGCGGATCCAATAGGCCGCGTAGGTGACGAAGCGGTTTCCTCGCTTGGCCTCGAACTTCTTCAGCGCGTGGACCAGGCCGAAGTTGCCCTCCGCGATCAGCTCCGAGAGCGGTACGCCATAGCGGCGATACTTGAGGGCAATGGCGACCACGTAGCGCAGGTGGGCCCGGATCAGCGCGTCGGCCGCCTGGGGGTCCGCCCGCTTCGCCCAGCGCTCCGCCAGCACCAGCTCTTCTTCGCGGGTGAGCTTGGGGTAGTGGTGGACCAGGGTGATGTAGCGGGAGAGGGAAGAGTCGATTTCGCGGGCCATGAGTCCTCGATCGTTCAGGTCTTGCCTAGGGTCCGTCGAAAGTTCGTCCAGGGTGTGCATCCCCGGCGGCCCAAGACAACATCACGTAACGTAACTTTCTGTCAACACGCACCGGGGGCGAGAATTCCCAGTGCTCGCGAGGTACTACGGGCCGATTTCGGCGGGGGTTACCCGGCTGGATTCAGGAGCACAAAAGGCAGACGCCCGACCACGGGGGCCGGGCGTCGCTCGTTGGACGACGGGTGGACAGGCTAGGCGCTGAACGACGAGCCGCAGCCGCAAGACCCGGTCACGTTCGGATTTCCGAACTTGAAGCCTGCGCCGTGGACGCCATCGACGTAGTCGATCTCCGTACCGTCCAGGTACTGGTAGCTCAGAGGGTCGACGTAAAGGAGCACCCCGTTGGACTCGAATTGCTCATCCATGTCGGTGGGCTTGTCCTCGAAGTACAGGTCGTACTGGAAGCCGGCGCAGCCTCCGCCGATGACCCGGAGCCGGAGGCCCTGACCGTTCAGGCCCTCTGCCACCGCGATTTCTTTGACCTTTTCTGCAGCCAGGTTGGTGATCGAGATCATGTTGCTCCGCTACCTCGGGTGGGCGGGACTCGAGCCCGCGCTCAGCCAGTATAAGCGACCAAGCCCGCCATCGCTAGCCGGTCCGATGCCACCCGAGCCCCAAGTGCCGATGCTGCTCCGCGGCCCCCCCCGCTTCGCCGACCTGGTCTTCCACGTCCTGGCGCACGTGCGCCGCTCGGCGGGCGAGGCGGCTTCGGTTTACGACCCTGAGTGGGTGCGCTTCGCGGCCAGCCATCTCGGCCCCGCGGAGTCCCGGACGTTGGCGGAAGACGCCGACGCCCTCGGCCAGCTGGCTCCGGGCCACGAGGCGCTCAGCCGGCTCCAGCTCGTGGCCTGGCTGTTCGCGGACGTCGAGCGAGCGCGCGTCGTGGCGGCGCGGGAGCTCGCAGATCTTGGTCCTGACGAGGTCGATGCGCCCGAGCTCCTCGCGACCTTGCGCCAGCTGGGCCCGGCCCCTGAGCTCCTGCGAGTCGCGGCGGAGCTCGAGCGGCCGTTCTTCGAGCGGCTGCCTGCGCCCGAGCACGACTGGGCGCGGAGCGCTGCCTCGTTCGAGGCGATGCTCGGTGTTGCCCCTGAGCTCGGGCAGTGCACGGTCGAGCTGGTGCGCTCGCTCCGCCTGCGCGGGCGGGTGAGAGGCTCACGGATCTGGGTCGGAGTGCCGGACCCGGCACTCGGTCCAACGCTCGAGCACGTGAGCTGGCAGGCCGCTCACGAGGCGACCGTGCGGGAGGTCGGGAGGCACGCGCGAGCGGCGGAGCGCCGGGTCGAGCAAATGGCCGTGGTCCTGCTCGCCGCTCGCGCGAGGCGCCAGGGGAGGGACGCGGACCACGGGAGGTGGCTGGCCCACTTCGGCGCGAACGCTCCGGAGACCAACCCGAGCTCGCTCGACGAAGCAGAGCAGCGTCTGGTGAGCGAGCTACTCGGCTGAAGCCGCCAACGCGCCGCTCCGATCCGGCACGTAGCGCACCGGGCCGAGCTCCTGTCGGACGACGCCATCGCCCCGCCGCTCGAAGCGCATCAGCCGCTGATCGGAGCCGCTACCGACCGGCGCAACCAACACGCCCCCCTCGCCGAGAGCGTCGAGCCAAACGCTCGGCATCTCTCGCAGCGCAAAGCCGGCGTACACGCGGCGGGCTCCTCGCCAGGTGTTCAGGGCGTGGGCGTCCGCGGCGAGCACCCGGGCCTGCGGGTAGTCGGCGAGGTTCTCGCGCGCTTGCTCCGCCAGCGCCGGATCGAGCTCGAGGCTGAGCACGCTGCCGGTCCGGCCCACCACCTCCGCCGCGAGCGCGGCTCCGTAGCCGCTGCCTCCGCCGAGATCGACGAAGTCGTCGCCGCTGGCGAGCCCGAGCGCGCGGAACGCGATGGCGTAGGCGTGGAGCGCGGAGATGGTCGAGCCACCGTCCTCGCCGAGCGACAGCGCACGATCGTCGGCGGACTCCCCTACGTTCTCCGGGAGCACGAAGCGCTCCCGCGGCACGCGGAGCAGCGCGAGCGTGACGGCGTCGTCGCGGGCGATGCCCTTGTTGTCGAGCGTCTCGCGGCGCGCGCTCAGCGCGAGGTTCGCGAGCTCCGCGTCATTTGCGAGCTCGGTGCGTCGAGCCTCAGCCGGTACCTCACCGTTCAGTCCGCGCCACAGCTGGTAGAGACCGAGCGTGCGCAGGCGCGGGCGTGGGGCACAGAGATCGATTTGCTCGCGCACGGCACGTAGGTAGTAGTCACGGGCCGGGCCCGTGTAGGCGAAGCGCTTGCCGATGCTCTCCAGGATGGGAGAAAAAAGCTCGAAGCGCAGCCGGTTCGCCGTGCGGAAGTCGAGCTCGGCACTGGGATCGACCCACTCGGCCAGAAAGTCCTGATCGCCGTCCTGCCACCACGGGTAGCGATGGACGCGCATGCCGGTCTGGCGTTCCCAGACGTCGCGTTCTTCGTCGATGGGCGAGCCCGGATACAGGCGGAACGGGTCGACCGACAAGAAGCCGTGGGTGCCGCGCGGGTGGTCCGCGAACAGCTTCTTCATGTACTTTGCGCTGGTCCGCAGGCTGGCCTCGGTCTCGCCGGGATGGCCCACGATGATGTTGGCGCCGAACGCCACCTCGTGGTCTCGCGCCCACTCGGCCACGGTCAGCATCTTCTCCAGGTAGCCCTCGAGCTTACCCGCCTTGCGGATGCGTTTGAGCTGACCGGGGTCGCCAGACTCCAGGCCGAAGCCGGGCCCCACGTTGGCTCGGGCCATCAGCTGGATGTCCTCTTTCTCGATCAGGTCCAGGCGGATCAGGAGCCAGACCTTGCGCGCGCGCAGCGGGCGTCGCGCGAGCTCGCTCAGGAACTCACGGCGCCAGCCGCGCTTCATTCCGAACAGCGCGTCGGCCACGAACAACGTCCAGCGGGACAGATCGAGGAAGCGATCGAGGCGGTGCAGCTCTTCCACCGCCTGCAGGGGCTCGAGCGCGCGCCAGCTCACGTCGCGCTTGGCGCGCTCCATGCAAAAGGAGCAGTCGTACGGGCAGCCGCGAGACAGGTAGATCTCGGCTTGCGAGGCCATCTTTCGCGCGATGGGCCGGTAGCGCTCGAGCAGCGACCAGTCGTAGGGCACGAGCTCCTTTGGCTCCTGCACCGAGTCCGGTCCCAGGACCCGCGTCAGCGGGCGCTTGCCCTGCGCCAGCGCCTCGACCAGGCGCGCGATGGGGCGCTCGCCGTCGCCCACCACCACGAAGTCGAACGGCGAGTCAGCGCCCGTGAACTCTTCGGGGCGCGCGCTCGGGTGGTAGCCGCCGGTGACCAGCCACGCTCGCGGCAAGAGCTCCCTCAGCCGGGCCGCGATGGCCATCACCTTCAGGTAGTCGTAGGACGAGTAGCAGGAGACGCCGACCAGGTCGTAGCCGCCCGAGACGACGCGCGCGAGGTCCACCGCGCCGAACGCGCGCTCCATGTCCAGGTCGACGACGTCGACCACGGCGTCGGTCTTCTGGCGGATGGCGGCCGCGAGGAGCAGCATCTGCGGCACGCCGAAGTTGGCGCCGCCAGAGAACAAGCCCCCGGGCCAGAGCAAGAGCACGCGGGGTCGGTCGGGGCGTGCCATCCGGGGCGCCTCACAAGATGACTTCGAGGTGCGTCTTGCCGTCGCGGCGCTGGGTCTCCAGGCGTGAGGCCAGATCGTCGTCAACGTGCTGGAACACGAACGGATCGGGGTAGCGGCGCGCGTGCCCCATCACCCACTCCGCGGCGGCGCCGCAGCCGCCGGCGCAGCTCTTCTCGTGCAAGCAGCCGTGGCAGAACTCCGGCGTCTCGCGCTTGTACTCGGTGAGCTCCGGCGCGGAGAGCAGGCTCGCGACGTCCACGCCCTCCGCCAAGATGTCCTCGACCCCGCCCAGCGCGGTCTTGTGCAGCGTACAGTTCTTGAGCCGTCCGTCCGGGCCCAGGGCGATCTCCTGCATCGAGGTGCCGATGGCGCAGCTGCCGAACTGGATTGGCGCGAACTGCTCGACCTCGATCGCACACGGCGGCACGGGCATGGTGCAGATCAGGGTCATGCCGCGCTCCTTGGCCCAGGGCAGGGCCTGGCCGAAGGCCGTCAGGAAGTCGCTGCGGCTCGGCAAGAGCTGCGCGGCGTGTCGAGCGGCGTAGCCCGCCGGGCTGAAGCGCGAAAGCGAGATCTGGCGCACGCCGAGCGAGCTCCAGAGCTCGAGGATCTCGCCGAGCCGGCTGGCGTTCTTCTTGGTCACCACCGTGCAGCCGACCACGGGCACGCCGGCGGCCCGGAGCGCGCGGATGCCGCCGAGCGTGCGCTCGAAGTGTCCGGCCCCGACGTGTGCCGCGTGCAGCGCTTCGTCCGGGCCGTTCAGCGTGATCTGCACGTAGCGGACTCGGTACGGCGCCAGGCGCGCGGCGATGGTCTCGTTGACCATCCCGCCATTGGAGATGATCTGCACGGACACGCCGCGCTCGCGCAGCAGGTCGAATAGCTCGAAGATGCGCGGGTGAGAGAAGGGCTCACCGCCCGTCACCGTGGCGTGGTCGAGGTCCACGGCGTCGAGCAGCTTCTCGACGCGCGCGAAGAGCTTGTCGCGGTCGCCCTTGTCGAGCGAGGCACCGCCGTCGTCGCGCCACTCGTTGTAGCAGTAGTCGCACTTCTGGTTGCAGTACGCGGTCGTCTCGATGGCGACGCTGTAGAGCTTGGGTCGCGCTGCCCCGGCCGTGGTCATGTCGTCCGAGGTATATCACCGAGCCTGGTCCCCGGCGGTACGCCGTGATACGAACCGGCTCCCTTGCGCGCGCCCCAGGTCTCCTTCGTGCTCGCGTTGCTCGCCGCTGCGAGGGCAGCTCCGGCGCTCGGCGCGAGCTTCGACCCCGACGGCAGCCTGGTCTTCGACCCCGCGGCGCTCCACATCGAGAGCTTCGAGAGCGTGACGGACGCCGGGCCGGGCGGGGAGGAGGATCCCGGGGCGCTCGACGGGGCACGAGTCTTGAAGCTGACGCAGTACCAGGGCGTTGACGTCCCGGTCCCACTGCCGTCGAAGACGCAGGCGGTGCGCGTCCGGCTCTGGGCGAAGGGCGAGGTGGTGGCCTCGCTCGAGACGCGGTTCGGCGGCCGGGTCGAGGACTTCGGGGCCTTCTACCCGACCGGGCGCGTGACCAGCGACGGTTGGTACGAGCTCGAGCTCCACGCGATGAGCGTGGACGTGAGCCGAGTCGAGTCTCTCGCCGTCGGTCTGTTCTCGCCCAGCGGCGCGGACGTCGATGCCGTCGAGCTCGCGCCCGCCGGAGCGGCGGTGCCGAGCGCGGAGTGCGCCGGGGCGGGGGACAAGAGCGCGTGCGCGCCCGGCCAGATCTGCATGTGGAACCGTTGCCGCGACTTCGCGGCGCGGGTGCCGGCGCTGCCTCCGCCGGCGTACCGCGACGATCTGGTGGACTACCTGGACCAGCGCTTCGCCCTGCTCTACGGCCCGTTCGAGAACCGCAAGCTCGACCTGCCCAACGCGCGCCTGGAAATCTCGTCGATGCGCACCGCGCCCGACGCCTGGAGCTTCTGGCGCGCGTTCCGCGTGGCCATCCATCGCCTGCACGACTGGCACACCCGCGGCAGCGACAGCGCCGGCTTCAGCATCCAGAGCCCGCGCCCCATCGGCATCTGCTTCATCGAGGGCAAAGCGGACGTGCCGGGCGCCGTCGTCTCGACGCCGGGTTACCTCGACGTGCTGGTGTCCCACGTCGGTCAGACCAACAGCTTCGGCTTGAAGCCCGGCGATCGCCTGGTCTCCGTGGACGGGCAGCACCCCATCCTCTGGGCGCGCTCGCTGATCAGCGTGGACTTCGGCTACGAGACCGCGTCCAACCACACCACCCACGCGGAGGCGGTGCAGCGCATGAACCGCCTGATCTCCGCGTACGCGGATCGCATCGAGGTGCTGCGCTGCGACGCCGCGACCAAGACCTGCGCGAGCGCGCCGGAGGAGATCTCGATCTCGTCGCTGCCCTACTCCACGGGAGGCGGGGGCGGCGGTGCGAGCTGCGACAACCGCCCCGTCAATCACGTGCCGGGGGGCGAAGGCCATCCGCTGGGCGGCGTCTTCAGCGGCATCGTCAAGGAGAGCGACGCCACCGAGCGCATCTACGGCCTGCAGTGGAGCAGCCTGAACGTGGGTGGCGGCGGCAACCTGGGCCCGGTTCTGGAGCAGGCGATCGCGGACTTTCGCGCCAACGCTCGCGGTCTGATCCTGGACCACCGCACGGGCTTCGGCGGTACCACCTCCGGCCCCGAGCTGTTCTGGAACCTGATCCGCACGCCCACGCCGCTCGACGTGTTCGAGCTCCGCCAGCGCGCGGATCAGGAGCCCCCGAAGAGCTTGGCCGACGGTAAAGCGCTGTTCGAGCAGCTGGCCGCCGCTGGGGCCGTGGAGATGGCCGGCGGGATCGCGCCCGATCTCGCCTTGCCGGTGGCGCTCTTGATCCACCTGGACGGCTCGGCCAGCGACTGGTTGCCCCTGGGCTTCAAGGGGGCGCCCAAGGCCAAGGTGTTCGGCCCCTACCAGACCGCGGGCGCGTTCTCGACCCTGCTGACGTTCGGCTACTGGTTCGGGATGGGCTACTCCATCGCCGTCGGGGACACGCTGCATTCGAGCGGGCAGATGCTCAACGGGCACGGCGTGGAGCCGGACTTCGTCGTGCTGCCGCTGCAGTCGGATCTGATGGACGGCAAGGACACCGTGTACGACGCTGCCCTCGCCTGGGTACGTCAGGGGCTCAAGCCATGAAGCGCGTCTTCTTCATCGCGCTCGCTTGCGTCGTCCCGGCCGCCTGCGGGAGCGACGAGAGCTTCGAGCCCGTCGTGGCGGAGGCGCCGGACGCGAGCCCGACCGCTCCGCCGCCAGCGCCGGCGCCGGACGCCTCCCCGGTCACGCCGAAGCGAACGGTCACGACGAAGAACCCGTTCGGCAACGTGGCGGCGAGCGACAACCTGCTCTGGGACGGCGACTTCGAGTGGTCCACCGCGTTCGCGCAGCAAGCGGGCTGGGTCAACGCGGGGATCGTGGTGTCGTACAGCGCGTTCTCGCAGGTGCGCCCCGACCCCGCGTGCAAGAGCGGGCTCAAGTGCGGCTACCTCACGCAGAACCAGCGCGTGGCCGCCATCGGCGTCGCGCCAGCGGGCGGCAAGAAGGTCGAGGCCAGCGTCTGGGTGAAGGTCCCGGGCACGGCCTGCTCGGAGGTGGGCGCCGCGCTCATCGCCTGCGACTACCAGACCGATCCGGACGTGGAGCTCGCGGACGCAGACGGGGTCCCGGACGCGAGCGGTTGGTGCCAGCTCACGGTGGTGGCCGAGCCCCGGCAGCGGGCGACCTGCCTGCTCGTCGAGAGCCAATTCGACGAGGGCGAGGCGCTGATCGACGACGCGGTGCTGCGCGCCGCGCCGGAGGGCGCCGTGTCGAGCGCCGGCGCGGCGGCGCCGAGCGAGCGCTTCGACCAGGCCCGCAGCCGCATCCGCCAGGCCCTGCGTCCGGCGCCGCGCGAGCCGAGCCAGGCCGAGCGCGCCTTCGAGAGCTGGCAGCGGAGGGCGAGATGAAGCTCGGCGCTTGGCGTGCGGGCGCCCTCGCGGCCCTGAGCGCGCAGTCGGTGCTCGCCGGGAGCTTCGACGCCGAGGGGCGGCACCACTTCGACGCCGACGCGAGCGCCACCGAGTCGTTCGAGAGCGAGGTCCCGAAAGGTATCGGCTGCGAGGGCTCGTGCAGCTGGGAGTCGGTGGGCGACGGCAGCGAGCTGGCCCTCGAGGGCGCACGCTTCGTGCGCGTGAGCGCGCAGCAGGATCCGTTCGAGATCGACGTGAGCCTGCCGCCCGTGAACGCCGCCTACGTGTTCCGGCTCTGGGTGCGGCACTCGCGCGCCTGGGTGCGGGTGGTGCTCGAGCACGATGACGCCGCCCGCGGCACCGAGGCTGCCTGGCTCTTCCCGACTGGGAGGGTGACCAGCGACGGCTGGGTCGAGCTCGCGTCGAACTCGGCCAGCGTCACTGGCCGCGATCTGACCCGCGCCTTCCTGCGCGCGGAGGGCTCGGGGGTGGACCTCGACGGGTTCGAGGCCGTGCCCGCCGGCGAGTACCACGCGGGGGGCGCGTGCCTGGGCGCGTCCGATCCGGTGTGCGGCCCGGAGGCGCAGTGCATCGCCGAACGCTGCCGGCAAGGCGCGCGCTTCGTCCCGCCGCTGCCGCACGCAGGCCAGCGCGACCAGGTGGCTCGTTACCTGGCCTCGCGCGTCGAGCACTTCTACGGCGGACGCTTCAGCCGGCAGGCATATTTGCCCGCGGCCCTCGCCGAGATGGCCAAGATGCTGAAGGCCCAGACGGCTTGGCAGTACTGGGGTGCGTTCTCGCGGGGCGTGCGACTGCTCCACGACTGGCACACCTCCGCGAGCTCGGCCCTCTCCGGCCAGGGCAGCGCGCGCCGCCTGGGGTTGTGCTTCATCGAAGGGCAGGCCGATCTCACGCAGTCGGTCTGGCCGAGCCAGGCGGGACGCAGCGACATCCTGGTGTCCCACGTCGGGCCGGCGGGCGCGCTCGGGCTCGTGCCGGGAGACCGCCTGGTGGCGGTGGACGGCAAGCACCCGGTGGACTGGGCGGCCGCGCTGATCGGCTTCAACCCCGGCCACCACGTCGCGACGGATCCGGACGTGGACGCGGAGCTGGTCGAGGCGCTCCGCGATCTGCTCCCGCGCTTCGCCAAGAGCTTCAGCGTGATCCGCTGTAGCCCAACCGGACCGAGCTGCAACGACGTCGTCGAGACGCTGAGCGTGACCGCCATCGAGAGCGACGTGCAGCCGCCGGCCTGCGACAACCGCCCGGCGTACCACCTGGCGAACCCGCCAGAGCAATTCCCGGGGATGATCGGCACCTACCACTACGTGCCGTTCGTGCCTTGGCGCGACGTGGTGCTGGGCACCGACCCCGCCGACAAGATCTTCGGCATGACGTTCGACACTCTGTACGGCGGGCCCGGGGGGCTCACTCAGTCCTTCCTCGACGCCAACGAGTTCTTCAAGCAGAACGCGCGGGGCGTGATCCTGGATCACCGGGCGGGTAACGGCGGCACCATGGACGCGCCCGAGGCCATCACCGAGCTCGTGCGAAAGCCCGCCCAGCTGGGGGTGGGTCCGGTGTTTCCCCTCGCGGCGGGCGACGTCGGACCGGCAGGCGGCGCGGCGGCAGTGGCTTGGGTCCAGAAGCTCAAGGACATGGGCCAGCCGAGCTTCGAGGTCGGCAGCGAGCAGGCGGATCTAGCTCTGCCGGTGGCGCTGATCATCCACCGCGACGGCTCCGCCAGCGACTGGCTGCCGCACGGCATGAAAGGCGCGCCGAAGGTGAAGATCTTCGGCCCGCACGAGACCGCCGGGGCGTTCTCGTCATTCTACCAGTTCAGCTATTGGTCGCGCTTCGACTTCCAGCTCGCGAGCGGCGACATGTACCTGGACGACGGCAGCGCGCTGATCGGTCACGGCATCGCGCCCGACGTCGTCGTGCAGCACACGCAGACCTCGCTGCTCTCCGGCAAGGACGCGCCCTTCGAAGCCGCGCTCGCCTGGGTGAAGGGGAACCTGAAGCCATGAGCGCGCGTTTCGGCCTCGCGCTCTCGGCCTTCATCGCGGGCTGCGGCGCCGACGAGCGTGTCGGGGCCTCCGGTGGCCCGCTCGACGCCGGTGCGGACGCCCACGAGGACGCGCCGGTGGGCGAAGCCGGGCCGCCGATCCGCTCTGTCGAGCTCCGCAACCCGTTTGGCGGCGCCGATCCGGACAATCTCCTGGTGGACGGCGACTTCGAGCTCACCAGCGGCTCGGGGCAGTTCGGCTGGCGCGCCATCAGCTCTGGCGGCGAGGCGCTCTTGCGCCGGGAGACGGGGGGACTGTGCCGGTCTGGAGTGTCGTGTGGCGTGCTCACGCCGGAGACGGATCTGCTCGCGTTCGCCGCGCGGCCGGGTGACTCCGACCTGTTGGTCGTGCTCTGGGCGAAGCCGCCGTCGAGCGACTGCACGCTCACGGTGGTGTCGCTGATCCAGTGCACGAGTCCGTTCGTCGTGACGCTGGCCGACGTCTCGGCCACGAACCCCGCGCCGGACGCCTCCGGCTGGTGCGAGTTCCGCGGCGTCGCGCCGGCCACGGAGCAGCGGCCTTGCCTCCTGGTGAGCTCGTTCGAGGACGCCGAGCAGCGCACGCTGATCGACGCCGCGTCGCTCGGCGCGGCGCCGCCGTCCGCAGCTCGCTCCATCGGAGCCGGCGCCCCCCGGGCCGAGGTGGCGGCTCGAGCCCGGCGCGCACTCCGGGTGGTGCACGAGAGCACGCGCTTCGGTCGGCCCCCGCCGGCGGAGCCTTGACGCCGCGCCCCGAGGCGCGCTCTCGTCAGGGCATGCGGCGTCTTGGCGGCTGTCTGGTCTTGGCTTGGCCTCGCTCGCGCACGCGCAAGGCGCGCGCCGCCGGCGCCGGGCGCCGGGGTGGAGCCCGCACCGGCTCCAGCTCCGCCCCCACCTGCGCCCGCGCCGCCTGCGCCGAGCGCTGCGCCCGCGCCGAGCGCCGCGCTCGCGCCGAGCGCTGCGCCCGCGCGTCCGCCCGGCTACCCGCCGCCCGGCTACGTCGCGCCGGCTTACGGCTACCCGCCGCCGGGCGGGGTGTACGTCGCCGCGCCGCCGCCGCCCCCGCCGTCGAGGCGCGAGGAGGACGAGCCCGGCTACCACCTGCACGACGGCTTCTACTTGCGCATGTCACTGGGTGCCGGCTGGGCGGGGACGCGCATCGAGTCGTCGGAGGCGGGGACCTCGGACGTACGCGTGAAGGGCGCTGGCGCCGGGATCGACTTGATGATGGGCGGCACGCCCACGCCCGGGCTCGTGCTCGGGGGTGGCATCTTCGCCGTGAGCGCCAGCGATCCCCGTCTCGAGTCCGGCGGCACGTCGAACGACCTGGAGGAGACGCCTCGACTACGCTGATCGGTCCTTTCGTGGACGTGTTCTTCGACTCGCGTGGCGGGTTTCACCTGGGCGGTGCCGTCGGCTTCTCGACCTTCAGCATCAAGCCGAAGGACAGCGACAGCGACATCGACGAGAAACCCTACAACGGTGGCGGCGTCGCGCTCTTCACCGGCTACGACGCCTGGATTTCGCCCGACTGGTCGCTGGGCGGCTACGTGCGCTTCATCGCGACGAGCGGCAAGCGCGAGATCGAGGTGCTGGGTGACACCAGCGAGGAGAAGGCGACGAGCTTCGGCTTCTCGATCCTGTTCACCGCGCTGTATCACTAGAGTTTCCCCGCGACGCGGCGGAGCGCTCGGCCGGGCCGTCACTGACCGAGCATCAGGATCAACCCGGAGCGGCAGGCGACCACGAAGCGGTGCTTGCCGGCGGGCGCCAGCGAGCCTGGGTCGCCGCAGGCGGCGCCGGCCGCGAGCTTCTGCTCCCCGGTCTCGAGCACCACCCCGGCGTCGAGCCCAGGGCGCACGTAGGCAACCCGACCTCTGTCGTCCACGATCAACGGCGGCGGTAGGAAGAGGCCCGGCACGCTGGGCAACCCCGCTCCGCCGCTCGGCTCGAGGGCCGCCCGCGCCGTCTCGATGCCCGTGCGGTCGTGGCCGAGGAGCAGCCCGGAGAAGGAGGCGACGCGCGTCTCGCCATTCGCCAGGATGGCCGGTGGCCCTTGCAGGTGGTCGGTCGAGTCGAGCCGGATGTGGCGAGTCTTCGCCGAGAGCTTGAAGTCCACCAGGCGTTCGTGATCGACGATGGCGGTGACGTGGTTCGGGCTCGACAGCGCTGCTCCCTCGTCCACGCGTCCGCCAAAGCTCCCGAGCTTGGTCGGCTCTCCCGGCGGTCGCCATTCGAGCACGTCGCCCTTCTCAGTCACGATCAGCGTGCCCGAGCCGTGCTCGAGCAACGAGATCGGCGCGTCCGCTTGCTTGGCCCGCGCCAACACGTCGCCGCTCGCGTCCAGGCGCAAGAGCAGTCCGGTGACCGCCAGCACCAGGCCGCCATCGCGCGTGGCGAGGGGTGGCGCGGCGCCGCGGACGCTGCCGGTCGGCAGCGTGCGGCGCAAGCGCAGCGTGCCGCTCGGACCCACGCCCCACAGCTCGCCGCTCGAGGTCAGCACCACGCGCGTGCCGTTGGTAGTGATGATCGGTCCCTGGACGGGCACAGCATTGCCAGTCTTCGAGCTCCACACCAGCTTGCCCTGTGCGTCGAGCTCCACCAGGAGCGACATGGGGCTCGCGGCGACCACGTGGCCGCGGCCGTCCACCGCGAGAGGCAGATCGAGCCCACTGGTGACGCGCGCGCGCCAGAGCACGCGGGGAGCGGCGGGCAGGCTGTGCCGGGCTCTGCCGGTGCGTGCGGCGTCCACCCGGGCCATCGGCTGCGCGCCCGCCGGCGCCCCGACCACGCGGCGCACCGGGAAGGTCGGGTCGATGCGCTCGGCTCGCGCGCTCGCGAACCAGAACAGGGCCGCAGAGCAGAGCGACGCCAGGAGGGCGCTACGGGCTGACTTCGACACGGACCGTGTACTCCTCGTCACCCGACGGCGCGACCGCGGGGTGTGGCAAAGGGGCGTGGGGATTCGGCACGAGCTCGAGCTTCACGCACGCTTCGGCCAGGCCGCGCGGGATCGGCGCGCTCTGCCAGGCGCCGGCGACGTCGTGCTTGGTGTCGGCAGGGAGCTTGGTGCCACGGCGGTGCAGGCGCACCGGAATGCCATCGGAGGCGCCACCGTGGGGCGTGGCCTGGAGCACGGCGTGGCGCAGCCGAGGCAACGTCGGCGAGTCCTCGACCACGAAGCGCACGTTACCCGTCCCCGATTCGGTGCACACGTAGTCCACGTCTCGAAGCCAGTCGAGGCGTCCGCGAAACTCCGCGCCCGGGGCGATGCGGGCACCATCGCGCGGCGTGTCGTTCGGCTCGGTCTCCGCTCCGGGCGAGAGATCGGCGAGGCCGACCGTGAGCTCGTAGGCGTCCGAGACGTTCTCCTGAACCGGCAATTGGGTGCCGGGTTCCAGCTGGGAGTCGCGGTCCTGCATCACGGCGAACAAGTGCTCGCCCGGTTCGAGCTCGAGGCCGAGACCCGGAGCGGGCGCCCGGCGGCTCCGGTGCAGTAGCGCCCGAGCGGCGTCTCGAGCCCGACGCGGTACACGTAGGTGCAGAGGGCCATGTTGGGCAGCCCGGTCGTCTTCACGCTGACGTGGCCCGCGTCCTTGGGGATGCGCACGCGGTAGAAGTCTCGATCGCTGCGCTCGGGATCCAGGCGGCGGGCGATCTGGCCGCGGACCGTCTCGCCGAAGGGCACGGGATTGGCCTCGCTGGCGGCGTTGTTCGGCTCGCGCTCGCGTCCGTCGAAGCCCTCGCTTTGCGCGCTCTTCACCAGGAACGCCCACGCGCCGAGCGGCACGGCGACGAGCACCGCGGCCACCAGCGCCCAGTAGTACAGGCCGCGGCGTCGCAGCTTCCGCTCGTAGCGCTCGACCTCGTCGCGGGTGGCGGCGTCGTCGGCGCTGCGGGTGAGCGCGTGCATCTGGCCGGAGTCGAGCAAGATCTCCACGCTGTTGGTGGCGCCCTGCGTCCTGAGCTCGCTGATCAGGGAGAACTGCAGCTCGGTGACGCTCTGGAAGCGGCGGGCGGGGTCTTTCTCCAACGCCCGCATGATGACGCCGCTGATCCCTTTCGGAATGTTCAGCTGAGGGAACTTCGCGCTGGGTGAGACCGGCAGGTCCGTCAGGTGCTTGGTCAAGACGCCCATCGGCCTCGGTGCGTCGAACACCGGCTCACCGGTGATGACGGCGTACATCAGCGCGCCGAGCGAGTAGATGTCGCTCCGGGGGTCAGCGGCTTCGCCGCGGATCTGCTCCGGGGACATGTAGTAGGGCGTACCCACGATGGCGCCGCGGGAGGTCACCTCGCCGAGCTCCGGCGATTCCCTGAGCTTGGCCAGGCCGAAATCCAGCACCTTGACCACGTCGCTGTCGGAGTGGCCGCTCAAGATGAAGATGTTCTCCGGCTTGAGATCCCGGTGCACGATGCCGAGGCCGTGCGCTTCCCCGAGCGAGCTGCACACCTGGATGATGATCTTGGCGCAGCGCTCCGGGTCCAGCGGCCCGGAGTGGCGCACGATGTGGCCCAAGTCGTCGCCTCGGAGGTACTCCATCGCCAGGTAGGTCAGGCCCTCGGCGACGCCGAAGTCGAACACCTGGACGGTGTTCGGGTGGCTGAGCTTGCTGACCATCAGGGCCTCGCGCTTGAAGCGCGCGACGATCTCGGGGTCGCGGCCCAGCTCGCCGGTGAGCAGCTTGAGCGCCATCAGCTTGCCGATGCGCGCGTGCTCGACGCGGTAGACCACGCCCATGCCGCCGCGGCCGAGCGGCTCGATGATGCGATAGCGCCCCGCCACCGTGGTCCCGATCAGCGGGTCGGCGATCGGCTGATCGGGGTCCGCCGTCTCGCGCACCTCGCTCAGGGTGCCGAAGCCGGTGACGCGCTTGGAGGCCGGCCCTTCCAGATCCTCGAACGAGGCAGTCCCGAGGCGCACCCCGCACTGCGAGCAGTAGCGCGATCCGGCGCCGTTCGAGTGCTTGCAGGAGGGGCACGAGACCTCGCTCGGGACCAGGACCTCGCCGTCCTTCTGCGCCTGGCTCTCGCTCACGGCCTGCCTCGCAGGAACTCTACTCGGACTTCCGGCAGGCCGCGTCCACCGACCGACTCGGCTGACTTTCCAGCCAAATAGCCGTAGGCGGTGACGCCGGTGCCCGGCGCGAGGTTGGTCCGCTCGCCCAGCGCGAGCCGGACCAAGCAAGGAGGCTCGCGGCATCCCTTGTCGACGTCGAGCAAGAGCGAGCTCGCGTAGCCGTCGGACTTCACCTCGGTGAGCTTGCCCTCCAGCACCACCGCCCACCCGACCTTCTGCTCCGTTGCGTCGGCGATGGCGGCGTAGGAGCCCTGGGCCCGGCGCTCGAACAGCGCGGCTTCGGCCGCCAGGCTGGCCACGCGCTTCACCCGGATCGGGAAGAAGCGCGGGGCTCTGCCTGGTGCCGAAGCGCGGACGCTCACTGTGGTGTCGCCGATGGCCGACACGCTCATCAGCTGGGCGAAGCGACCACTCGGGTCCACCGTGATCGGTCGCCCCTCCACCGTGACCAGACCATCGCGCTCGGTCGCGCCTGCGAGCACGAAGCTCGAGCCCTCGATGACGATGCTCTCGCCGGGGCGTCCACGCTGAGGGGGACGACAGGGACCACCAGCTCGATTTCCCCCCTGATGCTCTCGCCGGTCGGGCGCTTGATCAGGTAGGGATCTTCTTCCGTAGCGTGGTCGGCTGCTTCGCCGGCCCGGTCAGCTCTGCCGCACGCCGAGCTCGTAGCGACGGATCCCGTTCGGGCTCGGCGCGACGACGCGTCCGTCCACGACGAACGACACCTCCGGCTTCGCATCGAAGACCAGCGCCAATTTCGGCTCGGGGTGCCCGAGGCCGCGCTGGTCGGCGCTGACGACGAAGTCCACCTCGTAGTCGAGCTCCTCGCGCCTGGCGCGGCTCTGCCCGGGCTCCTTCACCTCCAGCGTCGAACGCTGTCGGCCGAGGCTGAGCGGCGGAGGAAGCGCGAGGACCGCGTGTCCGTCGCGGGTCACGGCGCTGGCCTCGCCCAATGTGAGCGAGGTACCGTCCGGGCAGCTGGGGCAGCTCAGGTGAAGCTCAGGCCGCCCCGGGGTCGAAGCGCGCTTCGGCGGCGACGCTCCGTCGCCGGGAGAGGGTCGAGACCAGCACCAGGCCCCCGAGCACGAGCACCGGGACGCCGAGCCAGAGCGCCCACGGCAGGCGACGCGTCCTGGGCGGGGGCGGCGTCTCCGCCAGCCGGGCGGGCTCGGGCGGGCGCTCGACCCGCAGGCGCTGGCGCACCCGCAGGGGTTCGGCCGGGCTGGTGCCGGCGTGGCCGCGCGCTTTCTGGCTCGGGCACGGGCTTCGGGGGCGAAGCAGCGGGGAGCGGAGCGTCGATGGGGACGCCGCTGCCCAGGACCAGCGTGCCGCTGCCGAGCCGCGGCTCACCGTCGCTGCCGAGGGGGGCCGTGGCGCGCACGCCGTCCGCGGCTGCCCCGCAGCTCGGGCAGACCGTCGCCCCGGGCTCGGGCACGGCTCCGCAGCGCGCACACGCGGCCATCGGGCGGCACTATAGCCGAATCGGGGGCTGGCTCCGGCGGAGGACCACCCCGCGTCCGCAAGGTCTTTGTCCAGATTTCGGCCGGTCCGGTATGGGGCTTCAGATCGCCCATGCTCGCCAAGCGCATCATCCCCGCCTGGACGTCCGCGACGGACGGGTGGTCAAGGGCGTGAACTTCGTCGGCATTCGGGACGCCGGCGACCCGGTGGAGTGCGCGCGCCGATACGACGCGGCGGGGCCGACGAGATCACCTTCCTGGACATCACGGCGTCCCATGAAGGGCGCCGCGCGCTCTTGTCCGTGGTCGAGCACACGGCCGACGTGGTGTTCTCCCCGCTCACCGTCGGCGGGGGCGTGAGCGCGGCGGAAGACGTGCGCGACTTGCTCCACGCCGGGGCCGACAAAGTCAGCGTCAACACGCGTGCGGTGGAGCGACCGGAGCTGGTCGGTGAAATCGCCGACGCCTGGGGCTCGCAGGCGCTGGTCGTCGCCATCGACGCCAAGCGGCGCGCCGACGGGGCTTCGAGGTGTTCACGCACGGTGGCCGGACCCCGACCGGGCTCGACGCCGTAGCGTGGGCCACGCGCTCGGTGGAGCTCGGAGCGGGCGAGATCCTACTCACCAGCATGGACCGCGACGGGACGCGGCGGGGCTACGACCTCGAGCTGCTGCGCGCCGTGGTGGACGCCGTGACCGTGCCGGTGATCGCCTCCGGCGGTGTGGGTACGCTCGAACACATGCTCGAGGGTCTGTCTCTCGGCGGCGCCGACGCCGCGCTGGCTGCTTCGATCTTTCACGACGGCGTTCACATCGATCGACGAGGCGAAGGAGTTCCTTCGCGCTCACGGCGTGCTGGTACGCGGAGGTAACGCATGAGCGTCAAACTGCACGAGATCATGAGCGCGGCACACGCGCGGAGCGCGTCCCTGGCCGCGGAGGTTGCCGGCTATCTGGTGCTGGCGACGGCCGATCAGATCGCGGGCGCCCCGCGCTGCCTCGGCTTCTCGGACGTCTCGCTCTCCGAGGAAGGGCAGGTGCGCATCGCCGGTGGGACCCCGGTCGAGGACGTCGCAGCGGAGCGGACGCTGCGCGAGATGCTCGGCCTGCTACTGCTCGAGTCGAGCAGCGTGACGCCGGGTTTGTTCCGCGCCGCGCACAAGTCGCCTGCCGCTGGCGTGGACGCGCTGATCCGCGAGATCGAGATCGCGCTGGTGCCCGTGAACCGCGCCGCGGCGCGCCGCGCGCTCACACGCCTGCACCGGGACGTCGAGCGCGCGCGCCAGGCCGGGCGCCTCGCGCCCTGGCAGCCCCCGCGACGGAGCCCCGAGCCGGCAGCACGGCAGTCGGTGCCGCCCCCTGCCGCTCCGGAGCCGGCTCCGGCACCGCGAGCCGAGAGCGCGCCCGCGCCGAAAGAGCCGACCGAGAGCATCGAGCTGCCTTCGGTCTTGACCCGCGACAGCAGCCCGCCGCCGATCGGCGCCGGGGAGCGGAGCTGGCTCACTCCGGACTCGGTCGCAGTGGTCGATGTCGAGTGGCCGGCTCAGGCGCCGGCCTCCGACGACGAGCTCTACACGGCCATTCCGGTCTACGTGGAGGAGCTCGAGCCAGAGGCGCCGGCGAGGACAGTTCCCGTCGTGCCCGATCTCGAAGTCCCGCCGAGTGAGGAGGCGCCTCCCGCCCGGGTGGCCGCTTTACCCGAGCCGGTCACCGTGCCCCAGCCGCTGGTCACACCTCGGCCGCTCGGGCCGAGCGAGCCCGTCGCCCGCAGCGATGCCCACACGCCTGTTCTCGGGTCGCGCCTGGCGGTGCAGGCCGCGGCGCCGCTCCCACCCCTCGAGGTGTCGGAGCCGACGCCCGGCGTGCTGGTGCTGGTGGGAGACGATGCGACCGAGCGCATGCCGCGGGTGATCGACGAAGAGGACGAGGCCGCCGAAATCGCCCGCGCGCTCGCGGAGGTCACACGCGCGTTCGTGGAGTCGCCGGATCCCGTCGATGGGCTCGAGACGCTCGACCCGCCGCTCGCGGCTGAGGCAGCCCAGGCGGAGGCGGCGCCGGTCGCCGCTGCGGCAGCGCAGGCGCAGGTGGAGCCGAGCGAAGCGCAGGCGGCGGCAGCGCAGGGGCGCCGGAGGCGGTCGAGCCGTCGGCTGCGCCTGAGCCGGAGCTGCCCGAGCCCGAGGCGTCGCCGGTGCGGTCCCTGGCCGAGCTGTCGCCGCTGCCGGCGTCGCCCGCGCTGGAGCTGGCCGAGCTGTCGCCGCTGCCGGCGTCGCCCGTGCCGTCGCTGGCCGAGCTGTCGCCGCTGCCGGCGTCGCCCGTGCCGTCGCTGGCCGAGCTGTCGCCGCTGCCGGTGGTCGTGTCGCCGCAGGCGGCGCTGGAGAAGTTGGCGACCCTGCCGGCTCGCCCCGCCCGCCACGACTACGCGCCACCGCGCTACGCCCCGCGCAAGAGCGACGTGGAGGAGCTGCTCTCGGGGTTCGGCGTGGCTCAGCTCAAGACCGAGCGCGAGCTGTGCTCCGATCTGAAGGCATTGGCCGGCGTGGACCAGACGGCGCCTCCGCCTGCGGTGGAGCTCAGCGAGACGCCGCCGCCGGTCGCGGTCTCCGAGGTGGGTGAGGGCT
Organism: Polyangiaceae bacterium; assembly: GCA_015075635.1. Lineage (NCBI taxonomy): Bacteria > Pseudomonadati > Myxococcota > Polyangiales > Polyangiaceae > Polyangiaceae bacterium. The sequence goes on along the minus strand of JABTUA010000001.1, from coordinate 3,226,408 downwards.
GGCTGCGGCAGCGCGGCCGAGCGACGCCTCGAGCGCGCGGGTCGTCGCGGGTGCGGTGAGCGCCGCGCTGATCATCGCCGGCGTCGGGCTGGGCAGCATTCCCACTCGTACTCCGGGCGCAGACGGCGCTGCGGCCGCGCCCCGCATCGAGAGCGCGATCGACAGCGAAAGCGTCCCGCCCTGCAGCGCCGAGCTCACGGTACGGCAGGTCCCCCTGAGCAGCCGCACGCGCCTGCGCACGGGCACCGACGAGCGTGTGCTCGCGCCGAGCCGCGTCGTCGGCAGCGATGCGGTGTTCGAGGGGCTCGAGTGCCGGCAAGGCGCGGAGCTCACCGTCGAGCTTCCGGGCCGCGCTCGCTGGGTGCGAATCCCCGTCGCTGCGGAGGCGCTGTCACCCAGCGCAGAGGCGCCCGGCCTGGTCCGTTACACGGTCGCGCTGAGGTAGCGCTTGGGCGTTGCAGCGCCCCGGGGCGGCGTGCCATTCTCCGCCCCATGCACGACCAGAACATGGCCATCCTCAAGGGCTTGGTGAGCGTGGCGTGGGCCGACGGCCGTGTCGCCGACGAGGAGCTCGAGGTGATCGAGGCCTTGCTCGACGCGTTCGAAGCCTCGACCAGCGAGGCGCACGAGCTTCGCACCTACGCCAAGACGCCGAAGACCATCGACGACATCCCGCTCACCGACATGAGCTTCGACGATCGCCGGGTCTTGCTCCAGCACGGTCCTGCTCACCTACATCGACGGTGAGCAGCACGAGAAAGAGAAGAAGCTCCTGGAGGATCTCTGCGAGAAGCTCCGCATTCCCTCCCACGAGGCCAAGGGCATCATCGACGCCGCGTCGCAGCGCGCGAAGGGTTTCCTGAATTTGCTCTGACTCGCCCTTCGAGCGAAACCCGAGCTCGAGCCTCAACCGCTGGCTTGCGTCTTCAAGCGCTCGATCTCTTTGAGCAACGCGATCGGGCTGAACGGCTTGGTGTAGTAGGCCGAGGCGCCGGCGTCCGCGGCCTTCTTGCGCGACTCCGGGTCGTCTAGGGCGCTGATGATCACCACGGGCACGGTGCGGGTCGCCGGATCCGACTTGAGTCGCTGGCAGACCTCGAAGCCGTCGTATTGACCCGGCAACATGAGGTCGAGCAGGACCAGATCGAAGCTCTGGGTCATCACGGCGTCGATGGCCTTCGCGCCGTTGGCGACCGCGGTGACTTCGTAGCCCCGGGCCTGAATCAAGGCCTCGATCATCCGGCGAATCGAGTCCTGATCTTCGACGACCAGTATGCGCATGCTGAGGGCAGCATAGCCCAGGGGCCGCGCCCTTTGGGAAGCGCGATCTCCCACCGCCCTCGACTAGCCCGTCGTCAGCTCGACGACCGAACGACCGGAGGGCGTTTCGCCCAGGGAAAGCTTGGCGCCCAGGAGCGGCGCCGCCACGTCGGCGATCAAGAGCGAGAGGCCCTCGGGTCGACCCAGAGCCGTCGGATCCGAGCGGCGGCGAAGCACGTCCGGGCGCGCCGCTGCGGGGACTACGGGGCCCCCGTCCTCGACCGTGAGCTGAAAGCCCAGCGTAGTCCGCCCGAGGCGCACCGTCACGCGCCCGCCGCGAGGTGTGGCGGCGATGGCGTGGTCGATGAGCCCCGGGCGATGAGCGAGAAGGTGGCCACCCGGGTCGACGTCTCCAGGCTCGCCGGCAGGTCGGTCTCGATCTGGACGGCGTGCCGGGCCGCGCGGGCTTCCGCTTGGCCCAAGAGCTCGCGCAGCTCAGGACCAGGTCTGCGCTCCGCGCGCTCTCCCCAGCGGGCTGTTCGAGAGCCGCTCGAGCTCGACGAACAGCTCCTGAGCGCCGGAGATGCGCCGGGTGAGCCGCTCCCCCAGCTCGGACTCGGCGCCCAGCGCGTGAGCGACTTCACCCACGTCGACGCGGGCTTGGTCGAGCCAAGCGCGCATCATGCGCGTCAGCGCGTTGGCCGTGCTGACCAGGAGCTCCAAGCGATCGGCGCCGGGCGGCGGTGGGGACGGACGCGGCCTTCGGCTCGCTCGGCAGGTTGGAGGACTCCGCGAACGCCGCTGCCAGCTCCGCGCGTAGGCCTCGCCGAGCTGCTGGGCTTGCTCCAGCTCGCGACGTAGCTCGGCCATCTCGTCGGTGGCACGGTCGGCGGGCAGGAACAAGGTCTCGGTCCCTCCCTCGAGCTCGAGCCTGCCGCCGTGGCGTGTCGCCATTCGGCTCAGCCAACGACGCTCGAGCTCGGCTGTCGCGGAGCTGTCGGGTCCGAGCTCGACGCTGATCTTCACCCACTCCCCATCGCGCTTGATGTCGACGTCGGGTCGCGCCGACTCGCTGTCCATCGGGCTCGAGTTGGTCTGGCTCACCAGCAGGTGGATCATCCGCCGGAGCTCTTGCTCCTCGCCGAACACCTCCGTGCCCGAGCCAGTGTCCATGGCGATGCGCGCGTTCGGGACGACCTCGCAGACCAGCGCTCCGATGTCGATGCGGCCGCGTCGGGCCGCGGCGCGCGAGCCCATCTGCAGCTCGCCGAGCCGGGCGATGGCCTCGTCGAGCGTGTCGAGGTTGGTCTCGACGGCGGGGGCGGTCTTGATCTCGATGGCCGGGCCGGGCACGGGCCCGGTCAGCTGCTGGACTCCTTCGCGCAGGGCGCGGGCAGCGCCGCGCGCTTCTTGAGCCAGAAGCCAGCTCAGCTCCTGGCGGGTGAGGCGTTCCTGCGACACGGCGGGTCCGCATCATGCCACGCTCCGCCTGGCGTTACCAACGCTGCTTCGGCCCGACGGCCGAAACACAACGCTCCCCGAGTCCGCGCTACCATGCCCGGGCGATGCTGCGTCTCGTCCTCCGCCGCTGCCTGGTCGCCGCCTGGCTCGGGCCCTCGGCGCAGTCGCTTGCGGCAGCTCGGACGTGCCGAGCCCGTTCAAGGAGGACGCGGGCGCGGACGCCGGCGCCGACGCGGCGGGCGACGCGAGCGACGGCGGCGACCCCACCCTGGGCCCTCCCTGCAAGGACGACCCGCAGTGCGACGACGGCATCGAGTGCACCTTCGACGAGTGCGACGAGGCCATTGGGCGTTGCCGCTTCACTCCCGACGACACCCTGTGCCAGGACGAGGTGTTCTGCGACGGCCTCGAGGTGTGCGAGCCCAAGCTCGGATGTCGCGAGGGCACGGCCGTCGCCTGCGACGACAACTCCACGCGCACCATCGACACCTGCGTCGAGGCCACCAAGAGCTGCATCAACGAGCCGCGGGACGTGGACGGCGACGGAGATCCGGACTGGAGCTGCGGCGGCGGAGACTGCAACGACACCGACCCCGCCGTCTCGAGCAAGCAGCTGGAGATCTGCGGCAACGGCCGGGATGACGACTGCGACAACGCAGTGGACGAGGCGGGCTGCAGCGCGCCCAAGCACGACAAGTGCGCCGACGCGCTGAAGATCGAGAAGTCGGGCCAATACGTGATGTCGCTCGGAGCCGCCGCCAGCGACTACGGCGCGAGCTGTGCCCCGGCGGGGCTCCACCAAGACGTGGTCGCCGCCATCGTCGTGCCTGCCGGAGCGCCTCAGGACGTGGACGTGATCGCGACGGTGAGCGGTGGGGAGGTCGCGCTGGCCGCCCTCGGTCAGTGCGGCGTGGCGGGCAGCGAGACGGCGTGCGCCAAGGGCTACTCGCTCGACAAAGGCGGAATGCTGGCGCGCGTCCGCCTGCGCTCCCTCGGGCCCGGGGCCTACCCGCTCTACGTGATGGGCTCCGGGGTCTCAGACGTGACGCTGAAGGTGAGCTACATGCCGCCCAGCGAGAAGCCCGTGAACGAGACCTGCGGAACCGCGGAGCCAGTGGTGCCGGGGGTCTCGGTCAAGACCTCGGTGATCGACGCCAAGGAGGACCTGTCGAGCGTTTGCAGCGGGACCCTCGGCGAGCTGGTCTACGAGGTCACGCTGGCTGCCGAGCAAGACGTCCACGTCTGGGCGACCTCGCTGGATGGGGCCGGCAGGCCAGCGCTCGCGATCTGGAAGGCGGACTGCAGCGATCCGAAGCAGGAGCTCGGCTGCAACGTGGCGACGGCCGGGCACGTCTTCGCGCGCGCGTTGCCGGCGGGCAAGTACTACGTCGCGGTCTCGGCCACCGTGCCCACGGACCTCGACGTCTTGGTGGAGGTCTTGCCGCCGACAGCGGAGCCGGCGGACGAGACCTGTGCGTCCGGCGCCGTGCCTCGAAGCCAACAAGAGCATCGCCGTGCCGCTCGCCGGCCACACCGACGACGTGAGCCTCGGTTGCATCGCGGGCGCCGCCGATGCGGTGTACACCCTGAACCTCCCGGTCTCGAGCGACCTCTTGCTCGTGGGTCGCATCTCCGACGAGGACAACGGCGCAGTGTCGCTGCTGAAGCCGGCCTGTGCTGCGCCGTCGGACCAGATCGCGTGCGGAGTTTCGGCGCAGACGCCGGTGCGCGCGCGCGCACACAAGGTCGCCGCCGGCAGCTACCGGGTGGTGATGGAAACCGCCAATGCGGCTCCGACCATCCTCACCGCCTTCACGCGCCCGGCCACGCCGCCGATCCTGGTGCCGTTCTCCGACACCTGCGCGACGGCGGTGAAGATCCCGCCGGCGGGCGGGTTTTTCCAGGGCAACACCGCCAACGCCAACGCCGACTACGACGGGGGTTGCGATCTCGGTAGCCAGGGGCCCGGCGGCGCCCCGGAGCAGATGCTGAAGCTCACGCTGGCGGCGAAGAAGCGCGTGGTGCTCGACATGAAGGGCAGCGCGTACAACACGCTCCTGGTCGCGCGCGCGCCACGGCTTGTCCCGGGCCGGAGGTCGCCAAGGCCTGCGCGGCGGGCTACTACCAGGACCGGAGCTTTCTGGATCTGACGCTGGACGCCGGGAGCTACTGGGTCCAAGTCGACGGTTACGCAGGCTATTCCGGGCAGTGGTTCTGGATGCCTTCATAGTCGATCCCTGAGCGGGTAATGCCGTATGCTCCGGGGCGCATGACCGCGATGCGCTGGCTCGCCGCGCTCGGGCTCGCCGGGCTCGTCTGCTTCCAGAGCGAAGCGGTGCGCGCCCAAGACCGCGCCCGGACCCGGCTCGCACCACCAGCATCGCGCGCCGCGGCGTCCGCGCGGAGAGCTTCGGCGAGGCGGAACGCGCGGCGCTCCTCTCCGGGGAGACTGTGTCGCGTCCCATGGTGCTGTCGCGGGCCGGGGGCCGCTACGTCGGCGGCGTGTCCTACCAGGTCGTGCGGGCGTCGCCCGCGGAGGTGCTGGCGGCGCTCGGGGACATGCGCGAGCTGCCGCAGATGCTGCCGCGCACCAAGTCCGCCCGGCTGGTGGACGTCACCCGGCGTGGGGCCAGGGTGGAGCTGACCCAGGGCACGCGACTCGTGGAGACCACCTACACCGTGACGCTCAGGCGGGTAGGCGCGAGCGAGCTCAGGTTCCGGCTGGACCCGAGCCGTCCTCACGGGATCCGAGACGTTTGGGGGTACGTCCGGGCCCGACCCATCGGGTCGGGGGCGACGCTGGTCACGGTCGCGGTCGCCCTGGACGTCGGTCCGGGGCTGACCCGGGCGCTCTTCGAGGACCGGATCCAGGCGGTCATCCTGAGCACGCCGCGCCACATCCGGGACTATCTCGAGCCCCGCGCGCTCGCCCGGACGGAGGCCTCCGGCTCGCCGCGCGGCATGTGATCCTCAGCGATCTTTCCATGTGGGCCCGGCTGCGGTTATAGAAGAGCCGGCAGACATGCTGGCGCGCATCGCAGTCATCTCGCTCAACACCTACCGCGAAGCGGTGCGTGCCCGGGTGTTGCACGGGCTGTTCGGGCTCGCCATCGCCACCGGGGCCTACGCGCTGATCGTGGGACAGTTCGCGCTGCGTGACACCTTGCGCGTGGTGAGCGATCTGGGCTCGGCGTCGATCTCGCTCTACGCCATCGTGGTCGCGATCGTGCTGGGCGCGACCAGCCTGTATCGCGAGCTCGAGCTGAAGACGATCTTCCCGATCCTCGCCCGACCCATCCGTCGCTCCGAGTACCTGATCGGCAAGTACCTGGGCACGCTGCTCACGCTGGCCGTGTTCGTCGCGGCCAACGCCGGAGCGCTGCTCTGCGCGCTCGGTGCCCTGGCGGGGGGCAGCCTGGCCGCGGCGCTGGGCCTGGGCGTCGGCAGCGCGGCGCTGGCTGGGCTAGTCGCCTGGAAGCGACCGCGGCTCGGCACCTACGTGCCCATCCTCTGGGCCCTGGTGATGTTGATCGGCGGCTGGTTGCTGGCGGCCGGAGCGGTGGACGACCGCCGCGTGATCCTCGGCGCCGCGGCGTTGACCGTATGCGAGGTCGCCATCGTCGCGGCCATCGCGACGCTGTTCGCCTCGTTCTCCTCTCCGTTCCTCACGGCGGTCTTCACCTTCGGCGTGTTCATCGTGGGACGCTCGGCGGATACGCTGGCCAGGCTCCCGCACCGGGTCTTCGGCCGCACCATTCAGGCGGCTGGCGAGGCGTTGAGCAAGGTCGTGCCGAACCTGATGGTGTACGTGCCACCTCGCCCGCTCTTGACCGGAGAAGCGGCGGGCGTGCCGCTCGGCGAGTACGTCGCCTGGGCGGCGCTGTCCGCGCTGGCCTGGGCGGCGGGGCTGCTCGCCTTCGCCAGCCTGGTGTTCCGGCGGCGCGACTTCCTGTGAGCAGCATGGCGAGCCACGTCCCTCGGATCCTGCGCAGCGTGGCGGTCGGGCTGATGCTCACCGTGTTCGCCGTCGCCGCGGTGACGGCGCGCGCGGTGAACGAGGGCGAGCGCCGCATGCGCGAGAGCGACGCCGCCTTCAACCAAGCCGACCTCCCACCGCGCTGCTCCACGCGCGCGCCGCCGCCGTGATGTACGCGCCGGGGCCCCGCACGTGCGCCGGGGCTACGCCCGCATGATCGCCATCGCCATCGGGTCCGAGGCCGCCGGCCAACGGCGCATGGCCGAGTCGGCTTGGCGCTCGGTCCGGGCGGCGGCGCTCGAGACCCGACACCTCTGGGTGGTTCACCGGGCGGAGCTCGGCCGGGCCGACGAGAACCTGGCGCGGCTCTCTAGAGCGCCGGAAGAAGCGAGCGCGGCGAGCGACGACAAGCTCGCGCTGGCGCGCGCCAAGGCCGAGCTCGTGCGCGACGACGCGCCGACCACTTCGTTCATCCTGGTGCTCATGCTCGGCTTCGCGCTGGCGCTCGGCGGGCTCGGCACCGTCGGCTTCTCCGGCGTCACGCCGGCCGGGCGCATCGTGCTCGCGCGGGCCAAGCTCGGCCTGCTGCTCTCGCTGGCGGGGCGCTGATGTGGACCTATGCGGTGTGGAAGGCGTGATGGAATCGCCTCTGCCCATCGATCGCCTGGAGCGCTCCATCGAGCGGTTCAGCGAGCACCTGTCGGGGCAGCGGCGGGCGTCCCCGCACACCGTGGCCGCGTACGCCAGCGACCTCCGGCAGCTCGCCCAGTTCGTGCGCGACAGGTCCCGAGCCGAGGTGGCCCCGGCGGACGTGAACAAGCTGGTGCTGCGCGCCTGGCTGGGTGAGCTCAGCCGCTCGCGCTCGGCCGGGAGCATCGCGCGCAAGCTGGCCAGCGTGCGGGCCTTCTTCCGCTACCTGTGCCGCGAGGGCGAGCTCAGCGATAACCCTGCGGAGCTGGTCGCCACGCCGAAGATCCGGCGCAAGCTGCCGGCGTTCCTGTCGGTGGACGCCGCCTCGCAGGTGATGGACGCGCCGGTGGACGGCACCGCGCGCAGTGACGCCGAGAGCGCGCGCGACCGCCTGATGCTCGAGCTCTTGTACGGCTCGGGCCTGCGCGTGAGCGAGCTCGCGGGCCTGGACCTCGATCAGATCTCGCTGGAGCAGAACGAGCTCCGCGTGTTGGGCAAGGGACGAAAGGAGCGCGTCGTTCCGCTGGGGCGCGCGGCCCGCGCGGCGCTCGAGGTCTATCTGACGCTGCGCCCCGAGCTCCGGCACGCCAAGAACGGCGCCCAGGATCCGCGCGGGTTGCTCCTGACCCGACGGGGTACTCGGCTCGGCGTGCGGCGCATCCAGGTGCTGGTCCAGCGCTACGGGACGCTGGGGGCGGGCAGACCGGACTTGCATCCGCACGCGCTCCGCCACACATGCGCCACGCACATGCTGGAAGGAGGCGCGGACCTGCGCGCAATTCAGGAAATGCTGGGCCACTCGAGCCTCTCGACGACGCAGCGCTACACCCATGTCTCGCTCGAGCAACTGCTCGGGGTCTACGACCGCGCGCACCCGCTCGCCAAGAAAGGGCGCCGTGGCTGAAGCCCAGGCTGCAGCCGTCGCCGGCGGCGCCGCGGGCTTCGTCCAGCGCGTCGCCGGTGGCGCTCTCGGTGGCGTGGTCGCGAGCCTCGGTGCAGCGGCGCTCGAGGCGCGCTGGGCGCGCCTGGCGCAGGCGGAGCCGCCCGGCTTCAGCTCGGTGTTCCTGGCCGACGCGGGCCTGCTCTGGCCAGTCGCTCTCGCTGTCGGGTTGGGCGTCGGGGTCGCGTCGTGCTTCCTGCACCCGGCCGCTCCGCCCTCGCCGCGGCGGCTCTGGGCCGCGCTCGAGCGCGAAGAGGGGCGGACCGAGCGCGCCTTCGTGTGCCTGCTCGCTCCGCTCGCGGCCCTCGTTTGGGTGGTGATCGCCGCGCGCCTGGGCCTCGGGTTCCTGGTGTCGGAGCTGCCGCCGAAGCCATCGGCCGCGGCAGGGGTCCTGGGCAGCGCGCTCGCCGCGCTCGGCCTGCACGCGCTCTGCCTGGGCGTCGCGCGGCTGCTGGCGCGGAGCCTGGGCCGCGCGCCGAGGCCGAGCGCCGCGCTCGTGCTCGGGCTCGCCTTGGGGGGGCTCGGCTTCGGCTACGCCGTCGCCACGGGCACCACCAGCGGCGCCGGCGGCACGCTGGCGATCTTCGGCGTGCTCAAGCGCGAGGAGCTCGATCTGCGGGCTCCGGGGCTGCTCTCGATGATGGCTGCCGTGGCCTACTTGGCGCCGGCCCTGGTGCGGCGCGTGCCCAGCGTCGTGCTCGCAGCGGCGGCGCTGCTGCCCGCGCTCTTGCTCTGGCGCGCCGCGGGCGTGGGCTTGGCGGAGCGGCGCGTGGCGCTGGCGGCGGAGCGCAGCGCACCGCTCGGCAAGCTGGTGCTCGGTCGTCTGCGCAAGCTGAGCGATCGCGACAAGGACGGCTTCTCGGCGCGCTTCGGCGGCGGCGACTGCGACGACGCAAGCGCCCAGATCTCCCCGGCGCCGAGGACGTGCCGGGCAACGGGTTGGACGAGGACTGCTCGGGCAAGGACGCCGAGCAGGTGGTGCTGGAACAAGCCGAGCCCGCTCTGCCCAAGGACGCTCGGGAAGCGGCGCTGGCCAAGATCCCCGAGGGCCTCAGCGTGGTGCTGATCAGCATCGATACGCTGCGCTACGACATCGGCTACATGGGCAACCCGCGGCCCGTGTCGCCGAACATCGACGCGCTGGCGAAACGCAGCGTCGTGTTCGAGAAGAGCTACGCCCTGGCGTCGTACACCAGCAAGAGCCTGGCGCCGGCGCTGATCGGCAAGTACCCGAACGAGACGCACCGCGGTTGGGCGCACTTCAATCGCTTCGCCAAGGCGGACATCTTCTTGCCGGAGCGGCTCCAGAAGGCGGGCATCCGCACCGTCAGCGTGCAAGGTTACTGGTACTTCTTCCAGGAGGGAGTGGGTTTCGAGCGCGGGTTCGACGTCATCGACACCTCCGCGGCGCCCAAGAGCATCCAGGTCGAAGGGGATCGCAGCTACAACTCGGAGAAGCTGTCCGACGCGGCCATCGCCCAGCTCGGGAAGCCCGAGAACGCGGGCAAGCCGCTGTTCATGTGGGTGCACTACGTGGATCCCCACGCCGAATACGTGAAGCACGAGGGCTTCGACTTCGGTGGTACCGGCCGCGACCTCTACGACAGCGAGGTGGCCTACGTCGATCACCACGTCGGACGGCTGCTCGAGGCCATCGAGAAGAGCCCGGCCAAGGACCGCACCGCGATCGTGCTCACCAGCGACCATGGCGAGGCCTTCGGCGAGCACGGCATGCTGCGCCACGGCTTCGAGCTCTGGGAGGAGCTGATCCGAGTCCCGCTCATCGTCTACGTGCCTGGCCTGACGCCGCGGAAGGTGAGCGTGCGACGCGGCGCCATCGATCTGGTGCCGACCCTGCTCGAGCTCTACCGCCAGCCGATGCCCAGCGGCGAAGGCACGGACTTCGTCAGTGGAACCTCGCTCTTGCTCGATCTCGTGCACCCCGAGGGTCACGAACCGAAGGAGCGCATCGTCTTTTCCCACATGACCGCCGGGCCCAACAACGCCGACCGGCAGGCCTTCATCGACGGTGGGCTCAAGCTCATCACCAGCGACGGCCGGCCCATCGGGCTCTACGATCTGGAGAAGGACCCTGCGGAGAAGAAGGACCTGCTCGACGACGCGGCCCTCAAGGAGAAGGTGATGGGTCGGTACCGCGCGTTCCTGAAGGAGCTCCGAGAGGTGAAGGTCAGGCCTCAGTGAGGTGACGCCCCGGGCTCGGTACGGGAGTTGCTTTTCCACGCGTCGTACGCGGCGTCCGTACGCGCCGGGGGGGCCTCGGGCGCCGCGTACGGGGTTAGTTCGGAGCAGGTGCGCGCCGATGCGCTTGCCGAGATGCGAAAAGCGGCCGGAGAGGGGGGGCGCGACGTGCCGGGTCGCCGATGCGCGGGCGGGGAGCTCCGGCGCTGCGTGGTTTCGCGACAGCTGTCGTCATTTGCGACCCGCGCGGATGTCCGCGAGCACGCCGCGGAGGAAGGGCAGCCCTCGGGCGATCAGCGCCAGCGCGCTCACCGCCTGCCACACCACGCTGAAGGCCAGGATGCGCTCTGCGGGTGCCCAGGGGCTGAGCAAGAGCCACGCGCCCTGCACGGCGCCGAAACCGGCGACGTTGATCGGCAGCGACGCCACCACCAGGATCACCGGCATGTACGAGAGCATGACGGTGAGCGGGATGTCCAAGCCGAACCAGCGCGCCGCGAGCCAGGTCGCCGAAGTAGTCGTGGCGTGCTGGCAGAGGCGAATGCCGAGCTGCGCGAGCCGCGCGCGCGCCCGACCTTGACCCAGATCTGCAAGAACCCGAAGCGTTCGACCCGGGTCGCCGGCACGAGCACCACGGCAGCGATGATCGACAGCGCGACGCCCAGCACCACCGGCAGGACGGCGCCCGGGACCGCGGGTCGCCCGATCACGATCACCAGCGTGGCGTACAGACACACCGAGCCGAGCTCCGCCAGGATGATGTAGAAGATGAGCCCGCCGGCTTGCCCCAGGTTGAGCCCGGTGCGGCGGGCGACCCAGGTGGCGTAGATGCCCTGGCCCAGCGCGTAGTGGACGATGTGCAGCACGACGGCGGCGGCCTTGCCCTTGGCCACGCCGAAGTAGCTGGGCGTCTTGTCCGGGGGCAGGAGGCCGGCGAGCACCGTGCGGTCTGCGGCGGCGACCCAGACCAGGGACGCGACGTAGGTGACCAGGGCCAGGGGGATCAGCGGCAGCGTCTGGCCCTTGCCATCTCCGCGCGGATGGCGCTGATGGAGTAGCGCTGGCTGATGAACGCGATCACCAGCGCTGCCACGACGTAGGGCGCGAGCCACGAGAGCCAGGTGGTGAGGCGCCGGCGCGGGCGCGGCGGGGCAGCTCGGCCTCGGGAATCAGAGCTCTCCCGCGAAGGCGTCGGCCTGCGCCAAGAGCCCCGGCAACCCGCCGGTGTGGATGAAGAGGACCCGGCTCGGCTTCGGCTCGAGCTGGGAGAGCGCGTACAGGGCCTTGCCGGTGTAGACCGGGTCGCAGAGGAGTCCGGTGCGTCGCGCGACCTCGACGATGAAGCGGCGCTGCTCCGGGCTCGACACGGCGTAGCCGGGTCCCTTCCAGCGATCGTGGACCTCGAGCCGCGCCGTGCGGTCCAGCTCCGAGCGAGACGCTGCGCCTCGAGCGCGATGCGGCCGACGACGGCTTCGAAGTAGGCGGAGTCGTCGCACACGGCATGGCGTGGACGTCGCGAGCGACGTCCCATTCGGCCGCCCCCAGCACCAGCCCGGCCGCGGTGCCGCCGGAGCCACAGGCGACCACCACCGCGTCGAACGGCGCGGGGCCTCCGCCCAGGCCGAGCTCGAGCTGCTCCCGCACCTCGCGCATCGCGTCGACGTAGCCGAGGGAGCCGAGGGCGTTCGAGCCTCCCTCGGGGGATCACGTAGGGCCGCTCGCCCAGCGCGCGGAGCTCGTCGGCGGCGCGTGACATGAGCGGCATGCGGCTCCGGTAGTCGTCGGGCGAGATCAGGCGGATTTCGGCGCCCACCAGCCGATCGAGCAGCAGGTTGCCTGTCGCAGCCGGTGTCGCGCTGGGCGCGCCGGTACGCAGGAAGAGGCACGATCGAAGCCCGAGTCTGGCGGCGACGATGGCGGTGGCGCGCGCGTGGTTGGACTGCAAGCCGCCGCAGGTGAGCACCACGCTGGCGCGCGCTGCGAGCGCATCGGCCATCAGGTACTCGAGCTTGCGGATCTTGTTGCCTGCCTCCGGGCCGCCGCTCATGTCGTCACGCTTCACCCACACGCGGGTGCCGACCAGCGCGTCGAGCGCGTCGGAGCGCCAGAGCGGGGTGGGCAGATGACAGAGCGCGATCTTGTCGCGCATCAGGCCACCGTGACCAGGCGAGCGCCGCCCTCGACGGCGTCGCCGGGTTGGACGTGGACCTTCTGCACCACGCCCGCGCGGGGCGAGCCGAGCTCGTTCTCCATCTTCATGGCCTCGACGACCACGACCGGCGCGCCGTCGGCGACCTCGTCGCCCTCGGCGACCAGCACCTTGATCACCTTGCCGGGCATCGGTGAGGTCACGGTCCCGTCGTGGCCGGCGCTGGGGCGGACCTTGAGCTCCGCTGCCGCGCGCATGCGGGCGCTCTCGACCTCGAGATCCGCGCGGCGGCCGCTGATCCAGGCGCCCAGCTTGGGCAGCTCCCCTCGAGCACGACGTCGAACACCCGCTCCCCGAGCTGCAGCGTGAGCGCGCTGCCGGTGTGCGAGAAGCGCGCGGGCAGGACGCGGGCAGTCGAAGAATCGGCGCCGGCGGAGGCGAGGAGCCGGACCTCGTGGCGGCCACCCGGCAGCTCGGCGACCTCGACCACGTGCTCCTCCCCGTCGATGTTGACGAAGTAGCGCATGGGGCGCGGAAGCTAGCAGAATCTGCGCGAGGCTGGCGAGGCATTGTCGTTCCTCCCCGAGCGGGTGCATCCTTTCGGCCAGCGTTGGCCGCATGAAAGTCCGCCTCGATCTCACCGAAGCCCCTGGTGGTGCCGAGCTGGTTGAGCGCAAAGGGCTCGGTCACCCCGACACGATCTGCGACGCGCTGGCCGAGGAGCTCTCGCACGCGCTGTGCCGATTCTACCTGGATCGCTTCGGCGAGATCCTGCACCACAACGTCGACAAGGCGCTCCTGGTGGGCGGCGCCTCCCGCCCGCGTTTCGGCGGCGGCGAGCTGCTCGAGCCCATCGAGATCCACCTGGCGGGGCGCGCCGTGACTCAGGTCGGCAACGACAGCGTGCCGCTCGCGGACATCGTGCGCGAGAGCGCGACCACCTGGCTCTCGGAGAACCTGCGCTCGCTAGACGTCGAGCGCCAGGTCCGCATCTTCACCCACGTCCGCGCCGGCTCGATGGATCTGTCGGAGCTGTTTCGCCGGCGGCAGCACGCGGGTGGCGTGCTCGCCAACGACACCTCCATCGGCGTGGGCTTCGCGCCGCTCTCCAGGCTCGAGCGCCTGGTCCTCGAGGTCGAGCGCGAGCTGAACGGGCCGGCGTTCCGCGCCACCCACCCAGCGGGAGGCGAGGACGTCAAGGTGATGGGCCGCCGGGACGGTGACCGGGTCGCGTTCACCGTCGCGCGAGCGTTCGTCGATCGTCACCTGCCGGACCTGGACGCGTATCTCTCGGCCAAGGCCGCGGTGGCGAGCCGAGTGCGCGAGCTCGCGGCGCGCGAGCTCGGTGAGGTCGCGCTGGTCGTCAACGGCAGCGACGACCCCGAGAACGGCAGCGTGTACCCTGACCGTGACCGGCCTGTCCGCGGAGGCGGGGACGACGGGCAGGTCGGGCGCGGCAACCGCGTGAACGGCCTGATCACGCCACACCGGCCCATGAGCCTCGAGGCCGCGGCCGGCAAGAACCCGGTCAGCCACGTGGGCAAGCTCTACAACCTGGTGGCGAACGTCGCAGCCGCGTCGCTGGCGAACGAGCTCGACGGCGTGGAGCACGCCGAGGTCTACCTGGTGAGCTGCATCGGCCGGCCCGTGAGCGAGCCCGAGCTGGCGCAGGTTCGGCTGTGCCTGCAAGACCCCGCCGGGCTGGAGTCGCTTCGTCCCCGGGTCACCCAGATCGTGACCTCGGCGCTCGGCGAGCTGCCGACGCTCTTGCCGCGGCTGCTCCAGGGTGACATTCAGGTTTACTGAGATGACCGAGCCCAAACCTCTGGCACCGACCGAGCTCCGGCGCGCCTGTGACCCCGCAGAGCTGCCCTTCGAGTCCACCGCGGAGCTCGAGCCGCTCGAGCGCCCGCTGGGCCAGGAGCGCGCGGTGGAGGCGACGCACTTTGCCGTCGCCCTGCGCCGCCCCGGCTACAACCTGTTCGTGCTGGGCCCGAGCGGATTCGGCAAGCACGCGTTCGTGCGCCAGATCCTCGACCGCGCCGCGGAGAGCCGCGATGTGCCGCCGGACGTCTGCTACGTCTACGACTTCTCGGCCGCACCGAAGCCGCGCGCGCTGCTCGTGCCGGCAGGCCGAGGGCGCGAGCTCTCGAGCGACATGGACAAGCTGGTCGAGGACCTTCGCGCAGCCATCCCCGCGGCGTTCGAGACCGACGATTTCCGGGCCAAGCTCTCGCGCATCGAGGATGAGCTCCGGGCGCGGCCGGAGAAGGTGTTCCGCGAGATCGAGGAGCAGGCGAAGAAGTCCGGCATCGCCATGATCCGGCTGCCCAGCGGCGTCGGCTTCGCTCCGCTCAAGAACGGCGAGGTGCTCGCGCCGGACGAGTTCGAGAAGCTGCCCGAAGACGAGCGCGCGGTGCTAGAGAAGACGGTGGCCGAGCTGCAGCAGAAGCTCCAAGCCGGGCTCCGGGAGCTGCCGCGCTGGGGCAAGCAGGCGCGCGAGAAGGTGCGCGAGCTGAACCGCGAGGTCACGAGCTTCGCCGTGGACCAGCTCGTGGACGACGTGAAGCAGAAGTACGAGGACCTGCCCAAGGTCGTCAACTACCTCGAGGCGGTTCGCGCCGACGTGATCGAGAACGCCGATGCCTTCCGCCACGACGAGGAGAAGGGCCCGCTGGTCGAGCTCACCGGCGGCAAGCGACCGTTCCAACGCTACGGGGTCAACCTGATCGTGGACAACTCCGCCGCCACCGGTGCGCCCGTGATCTACGACGACCGCCCGGCCATCGACAGCCTGCTCGGTCGCGTGGAGCACCGCGCGGAGCTCGGCGCGCTGGTCAGCGACTTCACGCTGATCAAGGGCGGTAGCCTGCACCGCGCCAACGGCGGCTACCTGATGCTCGACCTCAGGCAGCTCTTGATCCACCCCCACGCCTGGGAGGCGCTGAAGCGCGCGCTGTTCTCCCGGGAGATCCGCATCGAGTCCCTGGGGCAGATGCTGGGCTTCTCCGCCGGCGCGAGCCTCGAGCCGGAGCCGGTCCCGCTCGATCTGAAGGTGGTCGTGATCGGAGATCGCTACCTGTTCCACCTGCTGGCGGAGGTGGACGCGGACGTCGGCGAGCTGTTCAAGGTCGTGGCAGACTTCGACGACCGCATCGACCGGACGCTCGAGAACGATCTGGCCTTCGCTCGCCTGATCGCCACGCTCGCGCTGCGCGACGGGCTGCGCCCGCTGGGGCGCGACGCCGTAGCGGCGGTCCTGGAGCAGAGCGCGCGCGCGACCGGTGACTCGCGGAAGCTCTCCACGCGCGTGCGCGATCTGGCCAACTTGCTCCACGAGTCCGAGCACTACGCCGGCGAGCGCAGCGCCGAGCTGGTTTCCGGAGCAGACGTGCAGCGAGCGTTGGACGCGAGGACGCGGCGCCAGGATCGCCTGCGCGAGCGCCTGCACGAGCAGATCCTCAAAGACACGCTGCTCATCGACACTGGCGGAGAGAAGGTGGGCCAGGTCAACGGGCTGTCGGTGCTCGAGTTCGGCGGCTTCGCCTTCGGCATGCCCACCCGCATCACCGCCACCGCGCGCGTCGGCGACAGGAAGGTCGTGGACATCGAGCGCGAGGTCGAGCTCGGCGGTGCGCTGCACTCCAAAGGCGTGCTGATCCTGTCGAGCTATTTCGCGGCGCGCTACACCCGGCACATCCCGCTGTCGCTCTCGGCCAGCTTGGTCTTCGAGCAGTCGTACGCCGGGGTCGAAGGCGACAGCGCGTCGCTGGCGGAGCTGTGCGCGCTGATCTCCGCGCTCTCCGGCGCGCCGGTGAAGCAGAACATCGCCATGACCGGGTCGGTGAACCAGCACGGCGTGGTTCAGGCCATCGGCGGCGTGAACGAGAAAATCGAGGGATTCTTCGACATTTGCCGCGCGCGGGGCCTGGCCGGAGACCAAGGCGTGATCATCCCGGTGAGCAACGTCCCGCACCTGATGCTGCGCCCCGACGTCGTGGCCGCCTGCGCCCAAGGCAAGTTCGCGGTCTACCCGGTGCAGAGCGTGGACGACGCCGTTCAGGTGCTCACGGGGCTGCCTGCGGGCGAGTCCGACGAAGAAGGAGACTTCCCCGAGGGCACGGTCAACGCGCGGGTGCTCGAGCAGCTGGTGCAGTTCGCGGTGATCGGTGAGAGCTTCGGCAAGCTGGTCAAGGTGAGCGCGGACGACGACGACGATCCGAACGGTGGCCAGGGTCCCCACGAGAGCAACTGATGGCCAAGATCGTGGTGGGCTTCGATTCGTCGGCGAGTGAACGGCTCGCAGACGCTGCGGCGCGTCTCGCCCAGGCCCTCGAGGGCGAGCTGCTCGGGATCTTCGTGGAAGAGCCGGCGGCACTCCGGCTGGCGGAGCTGCCTTTCACCCTTCTGATCGAACACTCTGGACGAGCTCAAGCCCTGGACCTCGCGCACCTCGAGGCGCTGTTCGCGGCGGCGGCGGCGCGGGCTTCTGCCGAGCTCGCCCGGGCGGCGCGGCGTGAGCGAGTGCCGGTATCGTTTCGCGTGGCGCGCGGCCGGCTCCTGAGAGAGCTCGCGTCGGCGGCGAACGAGCGTGACCTGATCGTCATGGACAGCTCGCGCCCCGAGCCCCGACCGGGCGCGTCGCGCGGTCCGGTGACCCTCGCGGCGACGCGGGCCGAGCATGTGCGGACGCTGCTCGAGCTGGGGGCGGCCGTCGCGGGCCGCGAGCTCCTGGTGTTGATCGCGCCCGAAGACGCGCGCCCGGGCGCCGAGCGCTGGGCTGCCGAGACCGGGCATCCGGTGCTGTTCCGACGCTTCGCCAGCTTCGCGCCTCGCGGGCTCGGCCGGGCAGTGGCTCAGCTCTCGGGCCGCATGCTGCTGGTCGTCGGCGACGAGTGGGGGAGCGCGAGCTCGGGGAGCTGCGCCGGGAGCTGGGCTGTCCGCTGGTTCTCTGCCGCTGAAAACCCGAGCTTTCGCGGACCGGCCAGCGGCCCGAAGTTGACGAAAATCAATTTCCTGGAAATGCTTGGGCTTTGGGAGGTTCGAAAACCGAATGAAACTTCGCTCTCTTGTTTTCCTTGGGCTGATGGGCGCCGCGCTGGCGGCTTGTGGCGATGACGACGACGGCGGCGGCTCCGGCGGCTCCGGCGGCGGCGCCACCGGCGGCAGCGGAGGCGGCGGCACGGGCGGCAGCGCCACCGGCGGCAGCGCGGGCACCAGCACTGGTGGCACCGCGGCACCAGCACCGGCGGCACCGCGGGCACCAGCACCGGCGGCACCGCGGGCACCAGCACCGGCGGCACGGCGGGGATGGATGGCGGCGCCGGCACGGACGGCGGTGGCAATGCCGCGGACACGTTCTGCGCGAGCTACGAGACGAAGTGCACGTTCACCGGCACCGACCACTACACCTCGAGCGCGGACTGCAAGACCAAGTACAACGGATTCAACACGGCCACCAAGGCCTGCGTGGAGCAGCACCTGGGCATGGCGGACTCGGCGACGTCGGTGCACTGCACCCACGCGACGGGCATCGCGCCCTGCAACCTGTGAGCTGAACTGATCGCGACGCGGCGCAGGGCACTGGTGGCCCTGCGCCGTGTTTCATTTCGTGGCCGCGCACTTCACCGAGTGACCCGCCGGAAGCCAGTCGTGCTGGCCGAGCCCGTTCAGCGCCGTGGCCAGCTCCCGATCGGTGTCGGGGCAGCGCCGCGCGAGCAGCTCGCCGAAGCGAGTGCGCTCGGTCGCGGTGACGACGCGGAGCCGGAGCCGAGGCTCGGCCCTGGCGGCCGGGCGTACACTGTCGAGCACCCGCCCGAGGTGCTCGTCACGGCTGCTGCCGGAGACCGCCACGACGTGCACGAAGGGCGCGTCGTCCAGTACCGCCACCAGGCTCTCGCGGTCGTCACCCAGGCTGCCGATGAAGGCGCGGTGGCCGGCGATCCGCCGGCTCAGGAAAGGGCCGGAGCGCACGCTCGAGAGCAGCGCCTCGCGGAAGAAGCGGCCGTGCAAGCGCACGATCAGGAGCTCGGCGCCGAGGGCCTTGGCCGAGAGCACGTGGCCCGACAGGGAAGGCGTGAACCCGGGCGGCACGGCGAAGGAGAGCCCGCCGGGGAACGAAAGCGGCGGTCCGCGAGCGCGGCGTCGTGGCCCCCGAGTGGCAGCCCATCGAGCGCGCGGAGGTAGCGCTCGCGTCCGACTTCGCCGCCGGCTGCTCCGGCGGCGAGCGCCACGCGCGCCTGGCGCGCTGCCCGGGCGGGTGTGGATCGTCGTCGTCGTGGGCCGAGGCGCAATCGACGCGGCCGAGCTCGCGCTGGCAATCCAGCGCCACGGCTCGCGCCAGGGCGGCGAGGGCGCGGCCCACCGCCTTCGGATCGTAGCCCGCGCGGGCCACGTAGCGCACCGCGAGGGCATCGGCCTGCCGCTCTTCGTCGGCGTCGAGAGCGCTCTGCCGAGCGGCGCCCAGCGTGGCGTGGGCGGGCAGCGCGCTCTTGCCGAGCTCGGTGTGCCCATGCGCGGCGTGGGCGAGCTCGTGCGCCAGGATCGCGGCGAGCTCCGCCTCGGAGCTCAGGTACGCCAGGGCTCCGCGGGAGACCAGCAGCGTCCCGCCCGGGAGCGCGTGCCCGAGCGGCTTCGGATCGTCGCTGAGCTCGACGCGCCAGGTCTCGTCCCGTCGCCCGACGGCGCGGGCGACTCTGGCGCCGACGCGGCGCACGTAGGCGGTGAGCTCGGGGTCCTCGAGCGGACCGTGGCTGCCCAGGAGGAGCTCGGACAGGATCTGACCGCTGACGCGCTCCGCGCTCGGCGCCGGCACCGCGGGCGGAGGGGCCGCAGGGCGCGAGCAAGCGACCACCAGGGCGAAGACGGGCAGGAGCCTCACGGCGCACGCTCCTCGATCGACACGCGCAGGCCCACGCTCCCTTCGCGCGGATCGAGCTCGATCTCGGGGACCGCCTGCGCCGAGTGACCGAGCGTCTCGTGGTGCTCGCGGATGCGCCCGAGCCCCTCTGCGATCCGCGCGCGCGAAAACACCTGCCCCGGCGCGACACCGAGCAGCTCGCGATAGCGCTGCTCCGGCCCGCGCAGCTTGCCGGAGAAGGTCACGCGCGCGAGCCGGTAGACCGTTCCTTCCTGGATGGGCCACTCGACGCGTAGCGTCCTCGAGCCCTCGTCGCGCACGACGCGCGGCTCACCGAGCGCGACGTCCAAGAAGCCGCGGTCGAAGTACAGCGCCTGGATGCGCAGACGAGCGGGGCCGAGGAGATCCGGGCGGAACGGCGCGCCGGGGCGGTTGACCTCGCCGTCGTGATCGTCCACCAGCGCGGAGAGCTCGGAGCTCGGCACGCTGTGGTTGCCCACCGGCACGAGCTCGGCGAGGGTGTAGCGAGGTCCGGCCTCGACGGCGAAGCACACGTCCACTGTCTCGGTGTCACGGCGCTGGTGGCTCCGCACGCGCGCGTCGAGGTGCCCGCTCTCGACCAAGTGGTCCTCGAGCCCCTGCGCGGCGCGGTGAATCCGCGCCGGATCGAAGAGCTCACCCTCGCGGAGGGGCACGTGACGCCCGAGGGGCAGCGCCCCGATGCCGCGGTAGTCCACGCGCCCGACCAGGCGACGCTCCTCGACGACGAAGCGCAGGCGCACTCCACCGGGCGTCGCGTCCGTCTCGGCGACCACTTGCGAGAACGCCTCCAGCGCGTACAGGCGGCGCACGTCCGCCGCGACGCGCTCTTCGTCGAGGGTCTCGCCCGCGCGAATCTCGATGGCAGCGCGGAGCAAGGCCTCCGGCACCCGGCGCGTACCGCGGAGCTCTACGGCGCTGACGCGGGCGCCCCACTCAGGCTCGGACGGCAGCTCGATCGTGGAGTGTCGGCCCGGGTCGGAGCGTCGCACGCGCTCGGCCGAGCGGCGCTCGGCGCCGCCGCGGGCCGCGCGCAGCCGGGCGCGGCCAAGAGCGCGATCAGAAGCGACCGAAGCGCTCGACGCATGCGCGCCCCGGAGCTCGCTCAGGAGCTCGTCACGTCTCCGCTCGAGCCATGCGCTCCGAGCGGCACCGCTCGGCGGGCTGCCTGCGCGGCCGTACGGCTCGGTGAAGAGCAGCCGCTGCTCCAGCAGCTGGCGTCGGAGCTCGGCGCGGTAGGCGGGAGCGGGGAAGCCCGCGGCGCGCGCCACGGCCAGGAGCTCGTCCACGCCGAGCTTCTGGTCTCCTGCGATGTGGGCGAGGGCGGCCGCGACCTCGGCGTCCGCGATGACCAGACCGCGCTGTCGCGCGCGCGCGCTCAAGAGCGCGCCGGCGATGGCAGCTTCGCGCGCTTCGTCCAGGGCGAGGCGGAGCACCCGCGCGCGCTGCCAGGCGGGCTGGCCGGCGAGCTGGGCCAGGCGAGGGCGCGCGGCAAGGCGGAGCTCCGAGAGCAGGATGGGCGCGCCGTCCACCCGCGCGACCACGCGATCGACGGGGCGCGGGTCGGCGCGGGCCGTAGCCCCGACGAGCAGGCACGCGAGGGTGAGCGACGACCAGCGCATCGGCCAAGTGCAGAGCAAGCCTCGTACCGCGCCGGGGGCTCGAAAATCCCCGCGCGCCCCGCGCGCCCCATGAAGCGTCGTTCACGCGCTGTGGCGCGCTTGCGTCACTTGGCCGGCACTTGCACGAAGGAGCACGACCCGTTGCCGGTGGGCTTGGCCAAGCACTGGTGGCTCGACGGGTGCGATAGGTAGTAGGTCGCGCTGCCGCTCGAGGCGAAGAAGCGACCGATCAGGTTGATCATGTACTGGCCCGAGTCCCAGTTCTGGCAGGGGTTCGCCGGCTCGAAGCCGTGCACGCCCTTGGGCTCGATGTAGGCCTGGAGCTGCGCCACCAGGCGCTGCCCGCCCTGCCAGGCGCTGGCGTCCGGTCCGTAGGGCTTGCCCTTCAGGCGCGGCTCCCACACCGCGTCCACCGAGGCGGGCGTCGCGGGCATCGAGATGCGGCCGGTGCGCAGCGGCACGCTCGCCTCGCGCTCGCCGTAGAGGCTCATGCCCTCGTCGAGCACGTCGATGTCGTAGAGCGACTGGGCGCAGTCGTCGCTGCTGATGGGGTTGGCCACGCAGCGACCGTTCACGCAAGACTGCCCGCTCAGGCACGCGGTCATGTCCGTGTCGGTGCAGTTCGGGTGGCAGACCACGTCGGCCGTCACGGGCACCTCGTTCGGCTGGCACGAATTGAGGTCCGCCGGCTCGGCCCGCGCCAGGCGGTTCACGCCCTCGACCACGTGGGCGTCGATCAGCGCACGGTTCGGCGTGACCCCGCCCAGCGCCGCGTACAGGGCGCTCGGCGTGACGTAGTCGGCGTACGCCGGGTAGCGCTCGGCGGCGTCCGGCAACAGGAACGGCAAGGCCCCGGCGACGCGCCCGAGGGCGATGCCCGAGTTCAGCGGCACGTTCATGTCGCCGACGGTGACCACGTTGAGCATGCCCTTGGGCGGCATCACCTCGCCGTTCGGGTCCGTCATGGGCCGGAGCGCGTAATACGGCGAGAAGTTCACCGGATCACCCGGATCGATGATGTTCGACGCCAGGTTCATGAAGCGGCGCAGCGACGGCGTCTGGCGGATGTGGCCGAAGCCCTCCGCCGGTGCCGTGAGCGGCGAGTCTTTCGGGTAGTACTGGTTCTGGAACTTGGAGCAGCCGCCCGCGCTCTGGCACACCACCTCGCCCGTCACCGGATCCTTGCCGCCGTCGGGGATCACGCCTTCGCCCCACTTGTTGATCAGCTCGACCCGGTGGCTGTCGTCGACCGTGATGTTGCAACCTTTCTCCGGATCGTAGCTGTCCACCACGTCCGGCTGGTCGTAGAGCTGCACCTCCAGCTTGTCGCCGATGCTGGAGGGGATGCCGATGCGGAAACGACCTTCGGTGTCGACTCGGGCGCAGCGCACCTCGCCGTTTTGCCGTTCGACACCATCACGGTGCCCCGGCCTTCGTGTACGCGGTCTTGTCCACGCAACCGAACTCGACCTCGCGGTCGTCGTTCACGTCGATCAGCACGAAGCGCAGCGAGACCTGCGCCTCGCCGCACTTGGTCTCCTTCTGCTTGTTCGCGTCGTAGAACTCCTTGGCGGGGATGCCCACGACCAGGGGCCCGAAGTTCCGGAGGTAGATGCCCTCGAAGGCGCCGCCCTGGAAGGTGCGCGCGCCCACGTCGAGCAGGCCGCCGGCGCCAGCGGTGGGCGCGGAGGCGACCACGTTCGGATCCAGCGCCGCCACGAAGGGCGCCAGGATGCCGCCCAGGGACTGCCCCCAGGCGTAGAACTCGGAGTTGGGCCCGCCGATGTCCGGGGTGCCGTCGCCGTCGAAGTCGCCGGCCAAGTCGTCGGGCTCGCCGTTGCCGTTGTAGTCCTGCATCAGCCGGCCGCTGACCGGGTCCTTGGTGTGAACGGCCAGGCGCTCGCCGTCGAAGCCCTTGAAGACGCGGAACATCTGCAACAGATCGACGGCGCTCTGCCGCACCACGTCCCGGGTGTGGAAGAGGTAGCTCGTCCAGTAGTCGCCGCCGGAGTCGGCGGTGCCGTCGCCGTCCAGGTCGCGGGCCCGGCCGGTGAGCAGGGCGCTGGCGAACGGGCCCTCGCAGGCGGTCTTGAACAGGTTGCGCGCGAGCTGCAGCTCCGTCTCGCCCATCTCCAGGCCGTGGAAGGTGGCGTTCATGCCCACCGACGCGATGCCCTGAGTGGCCAGGTGCCCGGCGAAGCCCAGCACCTCGAGCGAGCTCGAGGTGTAGCCGTGGCCGTAGTAGGCCACTGGGAAGGGCTGGTGGTGCTTCGTCGTGTTCTTGGGCACGACGATCAAGTACTGCACCTTGTCGCGGAAGAGCTGTCCCTTGCCGGTGCGGAAGTCCATGTCGAACGAGGCGTTCGGGTCCTTCCCCTTGGGGCCGCCGGTGATGAAGAACGGGCTGTCGAACTCGCCGATGGCGATGTGGCTGATGGAGTCGAAGGACGCGATCAGGGTCTCGAGCGTCGGCCCGTCGAAGCCGAAGCCCTGCTTGGCCAGCTCGTGCAGCGTCTCTTTGACCACGTCGAACTTCACGATGTGGAAGTTCTTCACCGTGTCCTTGCACTTGCCCTGGGTCTCCCAGCCGGCGGGCTCCTCGGTGCCGTCGGCGAGCGCTTCGAGATCGACCTTGCCGGCCGCGCGGGCCAGCTGGGTGTTCGCGGGGAACTCCTTGCCGATGCGCGCCAGCGGGCCCTTGCCGTAAAGGCCGTCGCGGATCAGCCGCAGGTCCTCCTGCACCGGCTGCGTGGTGAAGGTCCAGGCGAACGCCACGTGCTCGAAGCCGGTGCCGCCGATGTCGCCGTAGTAGCTGGACAGCTCCTTGTTCGACAGGTGCGCCTTCAGGCGCGCCATCGCTTCTTCCTGAGCCGGGTGGTAGACGAAGTCGAAGGGCGAGCGCACCGGATCGCCCGCGGCGCACTTGCTCGGATCCTTGCCGCAGTCGAGCATGCGGTCGGTGATCACCACCGCGTACTGCGTCTTCTCCATGAGCGGCACGAGCGGCCGCATGATCAGCGTGTCCGTCTCGCGCTCGTAGAAGGTCAGCAGGTTGTCGGTCACGCAGCGATCGCGGTCGCGCTCGCTGACCTTGCCGAGCTCCACGTCCACCTGGGTGGGGCAGCCGTCGGGGTTCTTCAGGTTCGGCAGGTCGAGCACGCCGTCGAAGTCGGTGTCCCACTCCGGCTTGTAGCTCGGCACGCCGCCCACCAGCGCCGTGGGCCGGCGCTTGCCCGTGGTCGGGTCGATGGTCTCGTCCGCGGTGTCCCACATCAGGTTCTGCTCGAGCCGCCGCGTGTCGTTGCGCCAGTACTTGTGCTTCTCGCGCACCACGTACTGGAACGAGCCCTCGCCCAGGTCCAGGATGGCCGGGACGCCGGTGTCCAGGTTGACAACGTAGATGGTGTCGTTCGCGAGCTCGTAGTCGTCGCCCTGATGGCGCTTCATCAGGTTCGCGAGGTCGACCGCGGGCTGCGCCGGGTTGTCCTTGCGCTTGGCGAACCCGACGGTGATCGGCGCGTATGTGCCGAAGCCCTCGAGCTGGTCGAACTTCTTGCGCGCCGTCTCCTCGATGCTCGTCGGCGCGACGGTGCTGGCGTTGACGCGCATGCCGGTGCGGCTGGTGGGATCCGGCCACATCGCCTGGTCGTTGGGGAAGGGATCTCCGGCAGGGGCTTGTGGTAGAGGTCCCACTTCACGGTGGAGCCGGAGCCGTCGGGAGTCCTGCCGAGGCCGTCGGGGATCCCGTCGACGCTGCAGCCGAGCGCGCCGAAGCAGAGTGCGAGACTAATCGTGGAGCCGAGCTTCTTCATGGTCCGCCCTTCCCTCAATATTGAAGCCCGAGGCGGAAAACGCCCAGGTACTGGTTGTCGAGCTTGTTTCCTGCCCTGATCCGCGAAGGCGTTGCCGGGAAGAGGACGCCGCCCTGGGCGCCCAGCGCGAGCGTCATGTCGTAGTCGAGCGCGAGCCGGTACTCGGCGCCCACGTCGAGCTCGACGCCCAGATCGTGGCTCTTCGGGTCGCCGCCGTCGTAGTTGCGGAAGCGACCGGTCGTCGCGACCTGGACCGGATCGACGAAGTCCGCCGTGGTCTGGGCGATCACCGCGCCCAGCTTGAGGTCGAGCGGGCGGGTGGGCCGCCAAACCACGGTCGGGTTCAGGTAGGTGGCGCCGAACACTCCGCCGTTCGACGGCAGGAGCTCGGAGCCGGCGGGGGACGCCCGGTCAACCCCGGATCGGCCGCGATGCTCGCGGCGCGCGCGGTTTTCCAGGCCAGCACCTCGTCGAACAGGATGAGCCCGACGTTGTGGTTCGGATCGAAACGGAAGCGGTGCGTGACTCCGTCGTTGGGGTTCGCGTCGCCTTGCGCCCAGCCCCACCCAGCGTCGCCACGAAGTCGCCCCAGCGCTGGTCACCGCTGCCCGCCGTGGTGGCGGCGCCGAGGCGCGCCGCGCGCCGAGCGCGCGGATGTCCTCGCGCTCGTTGTTGCGCGTCTGGTTGACGGTCCGGTAGTAGCTGGTGTCGCCGAGCAGGTACGCCACCTCGTACTCGCCGAACACGTGCCCGCTGGAGCCGGGGATCTTGGCGTTGAACTTGCCGGACGAGTCGAACACCCAGACGCCGATGGTCTCGTCGAACTCGCGGCCGGGCAGCGTCTCGCGGGTGCGCCGCTGGTGGCGGTACACGCCGTAGAAGCCGATCATGTTCTCGTGCTTGTCGGCGTAGAACGCCGCCAAAACCCCTGGAAGGCCCGGTCGTCGTCGGTCAGATCCGCCGTCGCGTCCTTGAACACCAGGTCGCCGGCGATGGCGACGGTGAAGGGCGAGTCCTTGCCGGCGGGCTTGGTGGCGAACGCGATGCGCTCGGCGATGGACCCGCCGTAGTAGTCGCCGAACAGGGTGGGGTGGTCACCGTCGTTGGCCAGGATGCCCATGCCCCAGTGCGACGGCTGCTGTCCGACGCGGAACAAGCCGATGGGCGACAGGTACTCCAGGTACAGCCAGCGCGGCTCGATGCCGAGGGGCTGTCGATCGTCGTAGGGCCGCTCCGCCGCTTCGACGTGGCGGGTCTCCTGCCCGCCGAAGAACCCGCGCGGGACGTCGAGCTGACCGATCAGGGTGAGGTTGTCGCGATAAGACACCCGCGGCGTGAGGCGGAGCCAGTGGTAGGGCGCGCGGTCTGGCCCAGCGCGTTCGTGCTCGCGTCGGTGCCGAACTGGCGCAGCGGCAGATCCGACAGCAGCGAGGCGCGCACCTGGTACTCGCCGTGGAGCTGCACGCGCAGCTGCTCGATCCGGCGGCTTCACCTCGGTGCGCCCGGTCTCCAGCACGAAGCGCGGCTTGAACTCCGTGCCCGCGGCTTCGTCCGACGGCGGCGGCGGCGGCGGCACGGTGGCTTCCGCGGCGGCTGGCGCCTCCGGCGCAACGGCGCCGGGTGGCGCCGGTGGCGCCTCCGGCTGCGCCAGCGCGTGGCAGGTGAACAAAAGCGCGGACGCGGCCGCGCCGCCCCCGCACAGCCCAGAGAATCCCAATCGAGTTCCGGCGGCCCACTGGCCGGCGAGGATAGGGGCCAGCGGGAGGGCGGGACAAGGGGTTTCCGCGCGATTATACAGGCCGCGTGAAGACCGACGCCGAACCGGTTCGCTTGGGGACCTGGCTTTGTCCCGCCGACCTCGAAGACGTGGCGCGGCGGCGTCGGCGGGTCGTGCTCGAGGCGGGGCCCGGGAGAAGGTCCAGCGCGCGCGCCATGCCATCGAGCAGGTGGCGGGGCCGGAGACTCGGCGCCGCGCGCGTACGGCGTGAACACCGGCTTCGGCGCGCTCGCCGAGACGCGCATCAGCGCCTCCGAGGTCCGGCGCCTGCAGAAGAACCTGGTGCGCAGCCACTCGACCGGCGTCGGGCCCGACATGCCAGAGGCGGCGGTGCGGGGCATGATGCTCTTGCGCGCCCAGACCTTGGCCCTCGGTCACTCCGGCGTCCGCGTCGAGGTGATCGAGCTGTTGTGCCAGATGCTCGAACGGAACGTCGTGCCGCGCGTGCCTGCCCAAGGCTCCGTCGGTGCCTCAGGGGATCTGGCGCCGCTGGCACACCTGGCGCTGGCGATGATCGGCGAAGGCGAGGCGCGCGTGGACGGGGAGCTGTGCGATGGAGGTGAGGCGCTCCGGCGGGCCGGGCTCGTCCCGCTCGAGCTCGAGGCGAAGGAGGGCCTCGCGCTGATCAACGGCACTCAGTACATGACCGCGTACGGCGTGCTCGCCCTCTGCGACGCCACCGAGTTGCTCCGAGTGGCTGACATCGCCGGCGCCATGAGCTTGGACGCGCTGAAGGGCTCGGCGCGGCCGTTCCAAGATCGGCTGATGAAGTTGCGCCCCCACCCGGGCCAGGCGAAAGTCGCGGAGAACCTGCGCAAGCTGCTCTCCGAGAGCGCCATCATGGAGAGCCATCACGACTGCAACAAGGTGCAGGACCCGTATTCGCTGCGTTGCATGCCGCAGGTCCACGGCGCCTCTCGCGACGCGCTCGGTTGGGCCAGAGAGGTGCTGGAGCGCGAGATCAACAGCGCGACCGACAACCCCAGCGTGTTCGTGGAGCCAGACGGCAGCGCCGAGGTCGTGAGCGGCGGCAATTTCCACGGTCAGCCCGTGGCCTACGCGCTCGATCTGGCGGCCATCGCCCTGGCGGAGCTCGGCAACATCAGCGAGCGCCGCGTCGAGCAGCTGGTGAACCCGGCGCTCTCCAGCGGGCTCACGCCTTTCCTCGCCAAGAACAGCGGCCTGGAGAGCGGCTTCATGATCGCGCAGGTCGCCAGCGCTTCCCTGGTCAGCGAGAACAAGGTGCTCTGCCACCCCGCCAGCGTGGACTCGATCCCGTCGAGCGCGGGCAAGGAGGACCACGTGAGCATGGGCAGCATCAGCGCGCGCAAGCTCGAGCAGGTGGTGGAGAACGTGCGGCGCTGTCTGGCCATCGAGCTCTTGACCGCGGCGCAGGGCCTGGAGCAGCGCAAGCCGCTCTCGGGCGGCCAGGGGGTGGAGGCCGCGCACGCCGCGGTGCGCGCGCGGGTGCCGGCGCTCGACGACGACCGGCCGCTCTACCGCGACATCGAGGCGGTGGCGGAGCTGATCCGAGACGGGTCCCTCTCCCGGCAGGTCAGCGGCGCGGTGAACGGGCTGGCCTGAGCGCAGCTCGTGCGCGCGGCCGAGCGCAAGACGTACGTCTTGCGTGATCCGAACCACGCCTTTGCGAGAATTGCGCGTGGCGCGCCGGTTGCAGGCCTGGTTTCGGGGAACTACGTGGTGGCGGAGCGCGCTCGGCAAGCGGAGGCAGGGGACGCCGACGCCCTGGCTCGCATTCCGGAGCCCGATGATCGAGTGAAGCGGCTGGAGGCGCGGGTCGACGAGCTCGGCGAGAGTCTGGCCCGCATGCAGGCCCGGCTCGAGGCGCTGGAGGCGCCCCACGGAGCGCGGGTCGCCGAGCCCCCGGCGGCGGAGGAGCTGCGCCACGAGCCGCCGCTCGAGCCCGGGCCGACCCTGGGCGAAGTGTTGCCCCAGGTGGCTGGCATCGGTGGTCGCACGCTCTTGATCCTGGGCGGCGGCTACCTGCTGCGCGACCTGACCGAGCGCGGCACGCTGCTGCCGGCCACGGGGGCGCTCTTCGGCCTGGTCTATGCCGGCATCTGGCTCTTCCTGGCCCATCGCCAGGCACGTCAGGAGCCGTCGGTGTCCGCTGCCTTCTACGGCGTGAGCTTCGCGCTGACCGCGTTCCCTCTGCTCGGCGAGGTCACCGTGCGTTTCGAGGTCCTGTCGCCCGTCACCTCCGCGCTGGCGTTCGCGGCCGCGGCCGCCGCTGCGCTCTTCGTCGCGTGGCGGCGCAAGCTGGCGCTCGTCGCGTGGTCGGTGCTGGTGCTGATGGTGTTCACGATCGGGGGCACCGTGCTTCAGACCGGCCGGCCCGTGCCGTTCGTGCTTTTGGTCGTGGGCCTGGGCGTCGCTCTCGACGCGGTGACGGAGTCCCGGGGCTGGTCGGTGCTGCGTGTGCTCGGAGCCGCGGTGGCCGATCTGGCGCTGCTGATCTTCACGTTTTCGCAGATGGTCAGCGGCTCGTACCGCTTCGAGGCGACGCTGGTCCAGCTCTCGCTGTTCGGCGCCTACATGCTGTTCTTCAGCCTGCGCGCTCAACTGAAGAAGCGCCGGCTCTCGACCTTCGAGCGCCTTCAGGCCGGCGCGGTCCTCGTCGTGGGCTACCTCGGCGCCGTGCTCCTGGCGCGGCTCGCCCCCGGGGCGCCGGTGATCACGCTCGGGGTGGCGAGCCTCGCGGTCGGCGCCGTCGCTTATGCAGTCGCGTATTTCCTCTTCGTCGTGCCGGGGCGCGACGCCGTCGAGGCATGGTTCAACACCAGCTACGCCCTGGTCGGCGTGCTCGTGGGCAGCTGGCTCTTGCTGGCCGAGCCCGGCTTCGCCTGGGCCGGCATCGGGGTGCTCCTCGCGGTGCTGGGCGCCCGGGACAGGCACGCTGCGCTGCCGCTGCACGCCGCGGTGTGCGCGTTCGCCGCGGCGCTGGGATCGGGTCTGCTCGCGACGGTGTGGGCCGCGTTCTGGTCGAGCCCGCGGGAGGGCATCGGCGCCCTCGATCTGTCCTGCCTGGCGGCGCTCGGCGTAGCGCTGTTCGCGTTCCTCGCTCCCATCGAGGCAGGTCGCGCGCGCTCTCTCTGGGCGAGCAAGGCGGCCAGGACCCTGGCGCTCGCCGTCTCGGTGGCGGGCCTCGGCTGCGTGGCGATGGTGGTCCTGGTGGGCCCCCTCGGGGGCGGCGTCGGTGCGAACGCCGACGTCGGCCGCGTCGCCGCGCTGCGCACGGCGATCTTGGCAGCGTCGGCCCTGGGCCTCGCCGCCGCCTCGCGCCTGCCGCGCCTTCGGGAGGCCCAGTACCTGGTCTACCCGGTGCTGGGCGTGGGTGCGGTGAAGCTCCTCTTGCAGGACTTTCCGAACGGACGCGCGCTGACCCTGTTCGCAGCCCTCGGGCTGTTCGGGGCGGCGTCGATCTTCGCGCCGCGCCTGCGCTTTCGGCCGGGCGCCGGCTGATATTACATGGCTAGACATGTTGCGTCGTAACGTGTAATGTTCTCCGGGTGGCGCCCCGAGCTCAGAGCCTGATCTTGGACCTGCTCTCGGCGGTGGGCGGACGTCCGGTGCCGGTGCGCGCGCTGGTGCGCGCGGCGGCGGTGTTCGGCATCGAGGAGAACGCGCTGCGGGTCGCGCTCGCGCGCCTGCTCTCGGCCGGCAAGCTCGAGCAAGCCGAGCGCGGCGCGTACGGGCTCTCGTCACGGAGCCGCGCGGTGCAGGACCACGTCACCTCCTGGTCCACCTTGCACGAGCGCGTCGTCGCCTGGCGGGGCGGGTGGGTCGCCGTACACGTCGGCGCGCTCGGGCGCGCGCAGCGGAGCGCCGTGCGCCGCCGGGAGCGTGCCCTCGAGTTCCTGGGCTGCGCCGAGCTCGACCCTGGGCTCTGGCTCAGGCCGGACAACCTGGCCGGTGGGGTGGGAGCAACGCGGCGCGCGCTCCGCGAGCTCGGCCTCGACGGCGCCGCGCTGGTCGCGCGGCTCGAGGAGCTCGAGCCGGCCAGCGAGCGCCGTGCGCGTTCGCTCTGGGACGGCCGCGCGCTCGAGCGCGCGTACCACGAGACCCGGCGCGAGCTCGAGCAGAGCGGCGCGCGCCTCGACGCCCTGCCGCTCGAGCAGGCGGTGGCCGAGTGCTTCGTGTTCGGGGGCAAGGCGATTCGACAGCTGGCGTTCGATCCGTTGTTGCCCGAGCCCATCGTGTCGGCGGACGCGCGCCAGGCGCTGGTGAGCGAGATGCGCGCCTACGATCGGGCGGGGCGGCGGGTGTGGCGACGCTTCATGCGCGCCGAAGGTGCCCCGGCCCTGGAGTCCGTCCTCGACTTTCGCAGCGTGGAGGCAACATGAACAAATCGCTCCCGGTCTACCGTGCGCGCGGCCCGCGCGATCGCCTGAAGGTCGAGCCCCCCGAGCGCTTCCCCGGCGCGATGCTCAACGTCACCAATCGCTGCAACCTGACCTGCTCGCACTGCTTCGTCTACACCGACGGCAACCCGAACGATCCGGCCGACGACATCCCCGACGATCAGCTGCTGGCCGAGCTCGAGCGGGTGCGCGATCGCCACGGCATCTTCGGTCTGCTCTGGATGGGCGGCGAGCCGATGATCCGCTGGCGCCTGCTGGAGCGGGGCGTGAAGCTCTTCCAGCGCAACGTGATCACCACCAACGGCACCATCCCGCTCAAGGACTTCGGCCCCAGCGTCACCTACGTCGTGTCCCTGGACGGGCCCGAGGACCTGAACGACCCGGTGCGTGGGCAAGGGGTGTACGCGCGCGTGAAGAAGACCCTCGCCGCAGTGCCCGACGACTTCGCGCCGACCGTGCAGATCCAGTGCGTGGTGACCAAGCAGAACCAGCACCGGCTCGAGGAGCTGGTGCTCGACTTCATCGACTCCCAGGCCGACGGGATGACGTTCACCTTCCACGTGCCGAACGAGGGCGAAGTCTCGGAGCTCGCCTGGCGCGACGTCGAGGAGCGGAGAGCGCGGTGGACGCGGTGATGGCGCTGAAGCGCCGCTACCCGAGCTTCGTGTGGAACTCGTCGCGGGCGCTCGAGCTGATGCGGCCGGCCACGGCGCGTCTGGTCACCGACCGCTGTCCGGCGCTCTCGACGGTGCTGCCGCTCTACGTGGAGCGCGGCGCCTTCTCGAACCCCAAGTGCTGCTACGGCAACAACGCCGACTGCGACCGCTGCGGCGGCTGGGTGGTGTTCGCGCACGCCGCGAAGCTGCCGGGACCCTGGGACGACCTGGTGCCCCCCGACCGGGAGCCGGGGCCGCTGGCGATGTATTTCATGTCGGGCTGAGGCGCGGGGACGCTATCTTGGTCGGGTGAAGAGGCTCGGGCCGATCGCTGCTGCGCTCTGTCTCGGCGCTTGTGGCCAGGACGAGCGCGCGAGCCGAGGCGCGGAGGTGAGCTTCGAGCTGCCCCCGAGCGGGCCTCCGGCCTTCGGCCAGGTGCCCTGGCCGAGCGACCTGTACCTCGACGACGCGGGCTCGGTGGGAGAGGTGCCGGGCCTCGAGCGCGTCGCCGCGCACTTCGAGTCGATCCAGGAGGGGCTGTCCGCGCTGGACGGCTTCGGGCGCTCGACGGGCGCGCTGTTCTTCGTCGCCGCCGAGGTCGATCCCGAGAGCTTGCCGCGGAGCTGGGACGAGGCCGTGGAGTGGAGCGCGAGCGCGCGCATCGTGGACGTCGATCCGGCGTCGCCCCTCAGCGGCAAGCGTTACCCGGCGCTCGCCAAGCCGTTGCCCACGCTGGGCGCTGTCGCGGTGATCCCGGTGCCCGGAGTGGTCTTGCCCCCCGGTGTGCGACATGCCGTCGTTCTGACCACCGGGGCGCGCACGCTGGAACGCGCGCCGCTCGTGCCTTCGCCGGCGCTCGACGCGATCTTGGCCGGGGCGCGCGTCACGCACGGCGAGCGGCTCTACGGGGAAGCCATCGACGAGCTCGTGGCGAGCGGCGCGCTCGCCGAGCGCGACGAGCTGGCGGGGCTCGCGGTGTTCCGCACTTCGGCCCGCGTGCGCGAGCTGCCCGAGCTCCGCGAGCGCCTGCGCGAGCTGCCGGAGCCCGAGCTGCTGCTCGGACCGAGCGCCGCGCCCTACACCGTGAAGGTGTTCGGCGTGGCGAGCCCGGTGACCCTGGGAGATTGGCTGGGAGAACCCGACAAGGACGAGCACGGACGCGAGTGGCCCGGGGGCGACAATCCGGGTGGCATCGCCCACGCCGAGATCGCGGTGATCGCCCACGGCGCCTTCGTGGCGCCGAGCTTCCTCGATCCGAAGTCGCGCCGCTTCGAGAAGGACGCGGGCGGGCACTACCTGCTCGCGGACGCGCACGCGACCATCCCCGTGACGCTGGTGATCCCCAAGCAGCCGGCGCCGCCCGGGGGCTACCCGGTGGTGGTGAACGGCCATGGCCTCTCCAACGATCGCGGCAGCATGCTCTCCGTGGCGAACGAGCTGTGCCGCGCGGGCTTCGCGGTGATCGGCATCGACGACGTGCTGCACGGCGCCCGCGGCGGCGTGCTGGACCAGAAGAACAACTACGCCGGCGGCTACAAGGGCCCCGACGGAATTCCGGACGAAAAACCGCTGCCGCTCAAGTTCTTCGCTGGCTTCTCGGACTTCGTCATCGTGCGCGACAATTTCCGCCAGACGGTGCTCGATCAAACCAGCCTGGTGCGCCTGATCCAGAGCTCGAAGCTGGATCTGTCGCCGCTCGCCGCGGCGGCCGGCGGCGTGACGCCGAAGCTGGACCCCGGGCGCATCTACTGGAGCGGCGGATCGCTGGGCGGGATCATGGGCACGATGACCCTGGCGGTGGAGCCGGAGATCCGCGGCGCGGCGCTCCAGGTCCCCGGCGCTTCGTTCGTGCAGCTCATCACCACCAGCTCCGCCAAGGTCGCGCCGCTGGTCACCACGATCGCGAGCGGGAGCTTCGGCATCCGGGGCGACGAGGTCCTCGACGAGTTCCACCCGGTGGGCACGCTCTTGGCCACGATCACCGAGGCCGGCGACCCCATCGGCTATGCGCCGCACGTGATGCGGGACTCGATCTCGGGGCGCGCCACGCCGGACGTGATGATCACCTACGCAGTCGGCGACGAGGTCTTGCCCAACATCGCCACCATCGCGCTGATGCGCGCGCTGGGCGTCGAGATCGCGACTCCGGCGCTGGTGGACGTGCCGGGCATCGCCACCCGAGCGAGCCCGGTGAGCCAGAACGTGGACGGCCACGCGGCGGTCGCGGTGCAATACGCCCCGGCGAACCACGGCCTGGGCTACGTGCGCTGGGACACCCGCGAGTTCTTGCCCGGCGTGCCGCTCGCCGGTGACCCGCGCTTTCCGCCGCTCCCCGCCGCGTTCCAGATCGAGATGCCGATCCGCGAGCACGCGAGCCAGCTCGCCGCGTTCTTCGCCAGCGCCAACGCTGGCATCGCCGTGGTGGAAGTGACGGCGCCGCCGCGCGCCGACTTCGACGGCGACGGCGTGCTGGACGCATTGGACGCCGACCCCACCAGCCCGAAGGAGCACTAGCCTCGACCCGAGCGGGCGTCGAGGTGCGCGAGTCGACTCGAGCAACCTAGGGCGTCGGCAAGTCGAGCTCGACGTCGTAGACCCAGCGCTCGCAGCGCGCGGGTCGCTCGATCTCGACGCTGGTGGACGCGCCGCCGCGCTCGGCGCGGAGCTCCCAGGTGCCGTGGGGCAGCGCCATGGTGGCGCAGGTGAAGAGCCGGCGCTCCCGGTCCCGGTCGCGGGCCAGCACCGGCTCGCCGCAGAGCTCTGCCCCGGTCAGCTCGTCCCGGAGGCGGACCGTCAAATAGCCCGGGCAGTCGTAGCTGATGACGGCGCCGGCCCCCATGACCGCCAGCGTGGCCCCCACCAGCCCGGCGTTGCAGCCCCCGAGCCCGAGGCCGAGGAGCGCGAGAAACGGGAGACGGGCGCGACCGGCCACTAGCTGGATGAGTCGCGCGGCGGGGCGCTCGGGATCGGTCAGGCCCGCGCGCGCTGGAGCCGGCGGAGCGCGAGTCGCCCCATCAGGTAGAGCGGCAAGAACACCAAGAGCGCGACCGGCAAAAGCACGCCGAGCAGGCGGATCCCACCGACCACGATCCCGGCGCCCACGTTGACCGCGTCGGCGGAGGCCCGCTTGGCGGCGCGGCCGAAGGCGCTGGGCGAGACGGCCAGCAGCGGCCGCTCTCCCTGGAAGGTGACCGTGACCGTCGACAACGCGATCTGGTGATCCAGCAGCCGCTTCTTGCCTTCGAGCTTCTCGATCTCGCCGCGCACGTCGGCCAGCTGCTTCTGCACGGCGAGCAGGTCCTCGACCCGGCTCGCGCCCTTGGCGATCTCGAGGTAGCGTTCTTCGAGCTGCTTCTGCGTCTTGATCCGCGCCTCGACGTCCACCCACTCGTCGGTCACGTCGCGACTCTGGATGCTCTCGCTGCCCACGTGCTTGCCCAGGCGGCGCAGGGCGTCCAGGGCCGCGTCGAGCCGGTCGCTCGAGACGCGCAACACGACCCGCACGCTGCCCGGCTCGGCGCCGTCGTCGCTGCGGGTCGAGAGCGCCTCGCTGGAGGCCAGATATCCGCCGTGCTCTTCGGCGATCTTGCCCGCTTCGCGCTGCGCGTCGGCGGGCGAGGCCACCGTCATGCCGAGCTCGGCGTTCCGGATCAGCTTGCGCACGACCTTGCTCGGATCGGCGCCGGGCTCGGCTGCCGCGGCGGCCGGGGCCGGAGGGGCCGCGCCGGCGTCCGCGCCCTTGCTGCAAGCGGCGGCGGACACGGCCAGGGCGAGGAGCGCGGGAAGCAGGACGAGTTTCTGCATGGCTCGCTCCCGACAACGCCGCCCGGGGGCGGGCCTTACATCAGCTCCCGACGAACACCGGCCTGCGCCCCTCGCGGAACGCCGCCACGGCCTCCCTCAGATCCGCCGTGGTGAAGTCCAGCGCCTGACAGGCCGCCTCGCGCTCGAGGGCCGCGTCGAGCGCGCCGAGCAGCGGGGCGGCCAGCGTCTCCTTCACCTGCGCCACCGCCACCGGCGCGGCGCTCGTCAGCTCGGCGGTGAGCTCGGCGACGCGCGCGTCGAGCTCGGCGCGGGGCACGGCGAGGTTCACCAGACCGATGCGCTCGGCCTCGCTGCCCGTGATCAGCCGGCCCGTCAGGAGCAGCTCCGCCGCCTTGGCGGGCCCGACCAGGCGCGGCAGGAGCAAGCTCGCGCCCATGCCCGGGTGCAGGCCGATGCGGACGAAGTTCGCGCCGAGCTTGGCTTCGCTCGCCGCGAGCCGGAGATCGCAGGCCATCGCCAGGCACAGGCCCGCGCCCACCGTCGCCCCGTGCAGCACGGCGACGCTGGGCACGGCGAGGCGGCTGACCGAGAGGAAGCTCGAGTAGAAGCCGACCATCTCGCGCCGGTTCTGCTCCGGAGACTTCTTGGAGTTCTCTTCGATCAGCGAGAAGTCACCGCCGGCGCAGAACGCGCGGCCTTCGCCCACGACCAGCACCACCCGCGGCTCGGCAGAGGCGTTCAGCGTGGCGACCGCTTCGCTCACCAGCCGCCCCATCTCCGCGGTCATCGCGTTCTGCTTGTCGGGACGAGCGAGCACGATGCGGGAGACCGGACCGACTTCGACGCGGACGGGTGAGCTCATGGTCCGGTCGTTATAGATCAGAGTTCCGGCGGTGGCGGCGCCGGCGGCGGGTAGACGCTGCCGGGCGGCGGGGGGTAGGTCGAGCTCGCCGGCGGCGCGGGCACTGCGTATCCCGCGAGCGGCGGCGCGGCGGGCGCGCCCGGCTCGGCGCACACGACGGTGACCGACTGCGGGGAGTAGATGTACGACGTCACCAGGTTCAGAAACGAGTGCAGAGGATCGGTCTCGGTCCGGACCTCGGCCCAGCCCGCCGGGCAGACGCGGTCCACCGGGTGCGGGCCGCTGGCCTCGATGAGCCCCCCGACCCAGCCGCTGTGCCAGCGGTGGTCGTATGCCTCCGGCGCCTGCGCCGGCGGATGTCCGGAGCGCACCACGGTGCGGAAGCAGCCGCTCAGCGAGAGCGCGCCGAGCACGAGCAGCGCACGCCGTAGCGCTATCACCGCTTCACCCCCCTGGCCTCGCAGATGATGGCGACCTTGCGCGGCGTGTAGATGCCGAGGGTGACGATGCTGACGGCCAAGGTGAACACGTCCTCGCCGATCCAGACCTCGTGGGCACGGGCGGTCGCGCAATGATCGCGCACGTCCAGCTCCGCTTCACCGACCGCGCCGATCAGGTAGAAGTGCGCCCACTTGGTCTTCTCTTCGCCGGCCGGGACGCTCGGATCTCGAAACGTCGCCGCGCAGCCCGTGGACAAGAGCAGCGCCGAGAGACCCAGGAAGGCGCGCAGACGTTGCGGCATGCTTGGGGAAACTACCACCGTTCCGTCGTGGCATACTCCTCGCCGTGAGCGCGCTCGAGGAGCTCAGTCGCGAGCTGCCGGCCCTGGCCCGGCGCGCGATCGCCCTGTACTTGGAGTCCGGGCACTGGCTCGAGGCCCGGCGCGCAGGCGCGCCCGCGGCGGGTGTGTTCGTCACGCTTCGCAACGCGGACGGCAGTCTGCGCGGCTGCATCGGGTCGATTGCGCCGGCGGAGCCCGACGTGTTCGCGGAGACGGCCCGGAGCGCGGTGCTCGCCGCCACGCGGGATCCCCGCTTCCCGCCGCTGCGGCCGGAGGAGCTCGCGTCCCTGTCCATCGAGGTCAGCGTGCTCGCCCCCGACGAGCCGGTCGAAGGGCTGGGTGACCTCGATCCCAAGCGCTACGGCGTGATCGTGCGGGATCGGCTCGGGCGCCGCGGGCTCCTGCTCCCCGACATCGAGGGGGTGGACGACCCGTCGACGCAGGTGGCCATCGCCCGGCAGAAGGCCGGTATCTCGGCCAACGAGCCGGTACTTTTGTCGCGCTTTCGCGTGACCAAGGCCCTGGAGCACCCCCGGTCGTAGGGGAGGCGCGATCTGCCGCGTCGAACTCGGCGACACGGAAATTCCCCGAGGTATCCCCGATGACGCACAAGACCCTTCGAAGCCACCTCTTCCTGAGCGGCGTGGCGCTGCTCGCGCTCGCCGCCTGCTCCCAGGAGGTGCCCACCGACAAGATCCCCGAGCCCGCCGAGCAGCAGGCACGAGAGCTCGTGCCCGAGGCGCCCACCGCCGAGGCGCCCAAGCCCGAGGCGCGCGGCCATTTCCGCAAGGGACCGCACGGCGGCCCCGCGTTCCTGCTGCACGCGGCGCTGAAGGAGCTCGAGCTCCGGCCCGACCAGAAGAAAACCGTGGAGGCCCTGGCCGCGGATCTGAAGTCGGCTCATCCCTTCGACTCCCCCGCTCACAAGGACTTCCAGAAGGCGCTCGCCGCCGGCGTGCGCGCGGGCAAGCTCGAGCCGAGCGCGCTCGCCCCGCACTACGCCGCCATCGAGAAGAGCGCGACCGAGACCAGCCAGAAGGTGCACGAGGCGCTGAACGAGCTGCACCGGACCTTGGACGCCGAGCAGCGCAAGGCGCTGGTCGCTGCGCTCGAAGCGCGCCTCGAGCATGGCCCGAAGCGCTTCGGCCCGCCGGATCCCGGCGACGCACCGCTCGGCGCTGCCTGTGCCGGTGATCCGGACGAGCAATGCGCGCACGGCGACGGGCCAAAGGGCAAGCGCGGCTTCCGCGGCCCCGGCGGCCCCGGCTTCGGTCTGCTGAAGGACCTCGACCTGAGCGAGACCCAACGCGAGAAGCTGCGTGCGGCGCGCGCGCAAGGAGAGCCAGAGCGCGGCGCCATGAAGCAGGAGATGCAGAAGAGGGGTGAGCACATGAAGCAGCTGCTCACCGCCTTCGCCACGGACAGCTTCGACGCCAAGGCGCTGATGGGCTCGGCGGACGTCGCGCGGCACGCGCGGCAGGGCGCCGAGGCTCGCGTCAAACACCTGGAGACGCTGCTCGGCGTGCTCGAGCCGAGCCAGCGCGACAAGCTCGCCACCCGGGTGGAAGCCGGCCCGGGCCGGCGGAAACACTGAGGAACGCGGCGGGCGGGAGCGCTGGTCGCCCCGCCCGCGCCTTTCGACGAGTATGACCCAGGACCGTGTCCGATCCCGATCTCAGCCTCGTGGCCCAGCGGGTCCGTGCCGGCGACCGCGCCGCGTTTCGGAGCCTGGTCGAGCACACGGCGGGGGATCTGTTTCGGCTCGCGGCGCGGCTCCTGGGCAACGGCGCCGACGCCGACGAGGTGCTTCAGGACGCTTACCTCAAGGTCTTTCGGGCGCTCTCCGACGGCCAGTTCGACGGTCGCTCAGCGGTCCGCACCTGGCTCTATCGGGTGGTCACCAACACCGCCTTGGACGCGTTACGGCGGCGGGCGGTGCGCCCAGCGGGGGACGATCGAGAGCTGGAGGCGGCCCGCATCGATCCTGGCGAGGGGGCGGAGGCGCACGTGGCGCTGTCCGAGCTGGGACGCTGGCTGGACGAGCTTCCGCCGGATCAACGCGCTGCGCTGGTACTGTGCAGCGTGGAGGGTCTGACCAATGCGGAGGCCGCGGCAGTGCTGGGCGTGAGCGAGGGCGCGGTGGAGCAGCGCCTGGTGCGGGCTCGAGCGGCGCTCCGACGCAGGCGAGGCAACGATGACGACCTCTGACGAACACGATGCGGCGCTCGCGCGCCTCGCGGAACGAACCGCGGCGCTCCGGCCACCGGGCGGCTTCACCGATCGGGTGATGGCCCGGGTCGAGCGCGAGACCAAGGAGCGCGAGCCGTGGGCGGCTCGCGGCGTGGTGCTCGGCCTGCTGGCGGCGGCCGCGGCGATCTCGATCTGGGTGTCGAGCGCGGCGCAGCGCGAGCTGGACGGCGAAGCGCTCTCGTCCTTCGACGTGGTGGAGCTCGAGCAATGAACCGGCAGAAGCTCGGCGCAGTCCTGGCGCTGGTCGCCGCCTTTGGCCTGGGCGCGGTGGCCGGCGGCTTCGGCACCAAGAGCTACCTCTTGCACCGCTTCGCCGAGCGTTTGCACGGGCCGCCCGGCAAGGCGCGCATGGGCTTCCGCATGGAGGCCATGGCGCGGGCGCTGGACCTGGACTCCGCACAGCGCGAGAAGGTGCAACAGATCCTGGACAAACACGAGGACGCGCGCCGCCGCGCCTTCGAGCGCTGCGAGCCCGAGCACCGGGCGCTGCGCGCGAAGATCGACGCCGAGATCCGCGAGGTCTTGACGGAGGAGCAGCGCGCCAAGCATGACAAGCTGCGCCGCCGCTACGGCGGACCACCCGGGGAGGGACCACCACCACCGCCGCCTCCGCCTCCCTGAGCCGTCCAGTCGTTCCCCGTTCCCCGAGGTCTTTCGCGTGCAAGCCCCCAACGCCACAGGTGATCCCCAAGTCCTCGCGCAGCTCGGCGTGGGCAAGAGCCGCAAGGTCAGGCGCTGGCTCTGGCGCGTGCTCGCCCT
This sequence comes from Polyangiaceae bacterium, assembly GCA_015075635.1. Taxonomy (NCBI): domain Bacteria; kingdom Pseudomonadati; phylum Myxococcota; order Polyangiales; family Polyangiaceae; species Polyangiaceae bacterium. Next base: position 3,186,169 of record JABTUA010000001.1, on the reverse strand, counting down.
GCTCTTGGTGGGCGCCATCGTCGCCGGCGTGCTGATCTGGCGCGCCCGCACCAAGGGCGCCACGACCGAGAGCTTCGTGACCGCGCCCGTCGAGCTCGGCAGTCTGCGCGAGACCGTGACCGCAACCGGCACGCTTTCGCCGCTCGATGCGGTCGAGGTCGGGGCCGAGGTCACGGGCCGCGTGCTCAAGGTGCACGTGGACGTGAACGACCAGGTCAAGGTCGGGCAGGTGTTGGTCGAGATCGACCAGGAGCAGCTGAACGCCCGGGTCGAGGAGTCCCAGGCGCAGCTCAGCGCCGCCTCGTCGTCGGCGCGCAACGCGAGGGCCAGCGTGAAGGAGGCCGAGCTCAAGGCGCAGCGTATCCGCGAGCTGAACAAGCGCGGGCTGGCGTCGGCGCAGGAGCTGGAGACCGCGGAGGCCACCCTCGAGCGCGCCAAGGCCTCGGTCGGCAGCGCCTCCGCCCAGGTCACCGTGGCGCGCGCCGGCCTCAAGTCCGCCAAGACCAGCCAAGGCAAGGCGGTGATCAAGTCGCCGATCGACGGCATCGTGCTCGCGCGCAGCGTCGAGCCCGGTCAGACCGTGACCTCCGGCTTCCAGACGCCGGTCTTGTTCACCCTGGCCCGCGACATCACGCAGATGCAGCTCAAGGTGGACGTGGACGAAGCCGACGTGGGCAAGGTCAAGGACGGGCAGCCGGCGACCTTCGTCGTCGACGCCCACCCCGCCGCCAGTTTCGCTCGAAGGTGGTGCGGCTCAACAACCTGCCCAAGGCGGGCACCACGGTCATCACCTACGAGGGGTTGCTCACGGTGGACAACTCGGAACGCTTGCTGCGCCCGGGCATGACCGCGACGGCGACCATCGTCACGCAACAGGTCAAGGATGCGCTCACGGTGCCGAACGCGGCCTTGCGCTTCCGCCCGAAGAGCGCGGCGGCTGGCGGGACTTCCCGCGGCGCCGCGCTGCCGGTGCCGGGGCTCGGCGGTCCGACCCGGGGCTTCGGCCGCGGCGGCGGCGGCCGGCCTCGCGCGGCCGGCTCGGCCGAGGCGGGAACGGCGCCGCGTCCCAACCGGGATGGGGTGTACGTCGTCCGCGACGGCAAGCCGGTCCGCGTGGCCGTGGAGATCGGCGTCAGCGACGGCAAGCGCACGGAGGTGAAGTCCGCCGAGCTCAGCCAGGGCGCCGAGGTGATCACCGACATCGCGGAGACCAAGAAATGAGCGCCGCGCCCGAGCTCGGCGCGGACAACGCGGTCGTCGAGTTTCGCCAGGTCTTCAAGATCTACGGGGCTGGTGACACCGAGGTGCGGGCGCTGGACGGCGTGGACATGCGCATCGAGCGCGGAGAGTTCGTGGCCATCATGGGCTCGAGCGGCTCGGGGAAGTCCACGGCGATGAACATCATCGGCTGCCTCGACGCGCCGACCAGCGGGCAGTACCTGTTCCGAGGCGTGGACGTCGGCTCGCTCGAGCAGGATCAGCGCGCGCTCCTGCGCCGGCACTACGTCGGCTTCGTGTTCCAGGGCTACAACCTGCTGGCGCGGACCACCGCCCTCGAGAACGTCGAGCTGCCGCTGGTCTACCGCCGCGTGCCGATGCGCGAGCGCCACGAGAAGGCGATGGAGGCGCTCTCGGCGGTGGGGCTGGCGGATCGCGCGGACCACACGCCGGCGGAGCTCTCCGGCGGACAGCAGCAGCGCGTGGCCATCGCCCGCGCGCTGGTCTCGACCCCGTCGCTGCTCCTGGCCGACGAGCCCACCGGCAACCTCGACTCGTCGCGCAAGCACGAGATCATGGAGCTGCTCGTACGCCTGAACCAGGAGCGCGGCATCACCATCGCCATGGTCACCCACGAGCCGGACATGGGGCACTACGTGTCGCGGGTGGTGATGTTCAAGGACGGGCGTATCGTGGACCAGGGGCGCCCCGAGAACGTGGAGTACGCTGGGCCCATCTCCAAGCGACCACTGTCGCAGCGAGGCCAGACATGATCCGCATCACGCTGGTGATGGCGCTGCGTCAGATCCGCCGGAACACCCTGCGCTCGTTCCTGACCATGCTCGGCATCGTGATCGGCGTCGGCGCGGTGATCGCGCTGGTGACCATCGGCGAGGGGGCGACCGCGAAGGTCACCGCCGACATCAGCAAGCTCGGCAACAACCTCCTGATCGTGCAGCCCGGCGGCATGCGCCGCTCGAGCGGCTTCCAGAGCGCGGGTGGCTTCACCAAGGACGACGTGGAGGCCATCCGCCGCGACGTGCCCGGCGCGGAGAAGATCGCGCCGACCGCCGGCAAGCAGTCGCTGGCGGTCTGGGGCAATCGCAACTGGCGCACCAGCGTGACGGGCACCACGGCGGAGTACTTGGACGTTCGCGCCTACACGCTGGCCGATGGGCGCTCCTTCACCGAGGGCGAGATCAGCGCCGGACAGCCGCTGTGTCTGCTCGGCGCCTCGGTCAAGAAGGAGCTGTTCGGCACCGACGCGGCGGTCGGCGAGACCATCCGTGTGGACAAGCTGTCGTGCGAGGTGATCGGCGTGCTCGGCGCGAAGGGCCAGTCGGGCATGGGCCAGGACCAGGACGACGTGGTCCTGGTCCCGCTCCGAGCCGCGCAGCGCCGCCTGGTCGGTAGCAACGACGTCAGCTCGATCTTCATCACCGTCGCGGAGGACCGCAGCACGACCCGGGTGAAGGAGCAGATCGAGGAGCTGTTGCGCGAAAGGCGGCAGGTCGCGGCTGGCGCCGAGGACGACTTCAACGTGCGGGACATGGCGGAGATCGCCGAGACCGTGACCAGCGCCACCGGCGCGCTCACCGCCTCTGCTCGGCGCCATCGCGGCCGTGAGCCTGCTCGTCGGTGGCATCGGCATCATGAACATCATGCTGGTCAACGTCACCGAGCGTACGCGCGAGATCGGCATCCGTTTGGCCATCGGCGCCATGGCGCGCGAGGTGCTCCTGCAGTTCCTGGTCGAGGCGGTGGTGCTCAGCATGATCGGTGGCGTGTTCGGCATCGGCGCCGGGCTCCTGGGCTCCTGGGCCGCGACGCGCGCGCTCAAGGTCCCGTTCGTGGTCTCGCCCGACATCTTGCTCGTCGCGTTCCTGTTCTCCGCCGTGATCGGCGTGTTGTTCGGTTACCTCCCGGCGCACAAGGCTGCGCGGCTCAACCCCATCGAGGCCCTGCGTCATGAGTGAACCCCGGAATCGGCTGGCGACCATCCTCACCGTCTTGGCCCTCGGCGCGTTCGCCGCGCCGGGGCGCGCCCAGCCGGCGGGGGCCAGCCCCCGGCGCATCGACGTGAACACCGCCGTGGCCGAGGCGCTGGCGCAGAACCCCTCGCGCCAGGCCTCGGAGATCGACGTGGAGCGCGCGCGGCAGAACGTGCTGGCGGAGCAGGGCCGGTACTCCTACGTCTTTCAGGCCGACGCGGGCTTCACCTACCAGAAGAACCCTCGGCTCGGCGCCGGCGACACGGTCAGCTCCTCGACCTCGCGCACCTACACCGTGGGCTCGGCGCTCCGGCGGACCTGGCCAATGGGCACGAGCGCGGAGCTGCGCCTGCAAGGCGAGCGCTTCGAGAGCGAGAGCTCTGCCGCCGCGCTGGGCGGCGGCACCAGCACCGGGTACGGCGTCAGCGGCCGGGCGTCGCTCAGCCAGCCGCTCCTGCGCGGCGCGGGCACCCGGATCGGCGAGGCAGAGCTGCGCGCGCGCCCGCGTGAGCAAGAACTCGCGGACAAGTCCCGCGACCGCGTGAAGAGCGAGCTGGTGCGGGACGTCGTGCTCTCGTACTGGGAGCTCTGGTACACCGAGGAGGCGAGCCGCATCGAGCGCTCGGCCCTCGCCCTCGCCAAGCAGCAGGAGGCGGACGCGAAGGCCCGCGTCGAGCAGGGAGCCGCTGCGGAGACCGACGTGCTCACGTTCTCGACCCGGGTGGCCCAGCTCGAGGAGTCGGTGGTCGGCGCCGATCTGAACCAGCGCCAGCGCGCGCTCGCCTTGGCGCGGCTGATGGGCAACCCGGATCCGGATCGGGACCTCGGCGCCCTGGCGAGCGGTCCGCCCAAGGCCGGCCCGAGCGCCACGCGGGCCGACGTCGAGGCCGCGCTCAAGAGCGGCTCGGTGGAGCTCGCGGAGCTCGAAGCGCAGGTGAAGCTCGCGCGGACCCGCGCCGAGGTCGCTGGTGAGTCCACGCGCCCGCGCCTCGACCTCGAGGGGTACCTGGAGTCGCAGGGCGTGAGCGAGCGCGTCCCGCGGGCGGCAGCCCGCGCCGGGCAGCTCAACTGGGTGACGGCCCACGTCGGACTGGTGTTCGAGCTGCCCCTCGACGACTCGCGGCGCAACGCCGAGAAGCGCTCGGCGTTGCTCGCGGCCCGAGCCGCGGAGCACAACCTGAAGGCCACTCGAGACCGCATCACCGCGGAGGCGTCGCTGGCGGTGACCAACGAGAGCGCTGCCTCACGCCGCGTGACGCTGGCGGAGAGGACGCTGGCCGTCGCGGAGAAGGCCCACGCCGCCGAGAAGGCCCGCTTCGAGCTCGGCCAGTCGTTGCCCATCCAGGTCCAGCAGGCCGAGGACGAGCTCCGGCGCGCGCGCCTCCGGGTAGCGCGGGCGCGGGTGGATCTGGTGCAGGAGCAGACCCTCGTGCTGCACATGGCTGGTCGGCTGCTGGACCACTACCGGGTCTGACCAGCCCCTCAGACTTTGCCCGGCTCGGGTCCCTGGTGCTACTCGGCCTGGGATGGCCGGCGATGGGCCCAGCTCGGCCGAGGCGGAGCGCAAGAAGATCACCGGTCGCGCCGGCATCGTGGCCGCGGGCACGTTGTTCAGCCGGATCCTCGGGCTGGTGCGCGACCAAGTGCTGGCGGCGGTGTTCAGCCGCGCGGCCACCGACGCGTTCTTCGTCGCGTTCACCATCCCGAACGTGCTGCGCCAGCTCCTCGCAGAGGGTGCGGTCCAGAACGCCGTGCTACCGGTCCTGGCCAAGACTCGCGAGCAAGAGGGCGACGAGGCTGCGCGCCGCTTGTTCCGGGCCATGCGCGGCCTCTCGCTCCTGATCCTGACGGTCGTGACCATCGCCGGCGTCGTCCTGGCGCCCCAGCTGGTGGACCTGTTCGCCGCCGGCTTCCGCGCGCACGAGGGGCAATACGAGCGCACCGTGACGCTGACCCGCTGGGTATTCCCTTACATCTTCTTCATGGGGACGGCGGCCCTGGGCGTGGCGGCGCTCAACGTCAACCAGCGCTTCGTGGCGACCAGCTTCGCGCCCGCGCTCTTGAACGTCGCATTCGTGGTGTGCGCGCTCGCGTTGCCGGATCTGGTCGGCGCGAAGGGACACGATCGCACGCTGGCGCTCGCTGCCGGTGTGCTGCTCGGTGGCGCGCTCCAGGTCGTGGCGCAGTGGCCGAGCCTGCGCGCCATCGGCTACTTCACGGCGCCCAGTCTCGAGCTCGCGCTGCCCGGCGTGCGCGAGGCGCTCCGCCGCATGGGCCCGGTGCTGCTGGGCCTCGGGGTCTACTACGTGGACGTGGTGCTCGCGCGCCGCTTCCTCTCGGACCTCGGCGTCGGCGCCCAGAGCTACTTCGGCTGGGCGCTGCGTCTCTGCGACTTCCCGCAGGGCATCTTCGTGATGGCGCTCCAGAGCGCGACCTTGCCCAGCCTCGCGCTCCTGGTCGCGCGCGGCGATCGCGCGGAGGTGGCGAAGACCTTCGCGTACGGCATGAAGCTGGCGCTGTTCGTGGCGCTCCCCGCCAGCGTGCTATTCGTCGCGCTGGCGGAGCCGGTGGTGGCCTTGATCTTCCAGCGCGGGCAGTTCGACGCGGAGTCCACCCGCGAGACCGCCAAGGCCCTGGCCGCCCAGGGGCTCGGCATCTGGATGGTCGCCGCGGTGCGCCAGCTGGTGGGCGTCTACTACGCGCTCGGCGACACTCGCACGCCGGTAGTGGTGGCGGCGCTCGATCTCGCAGTGTTCGTGACGCTGGCGCTCTCGCTCAGGGGCTTGCTGGGGCACGTCGGCATCAGCCTGGCGGTGAGCGGCGCCAGCGCAGCGCAGATGCTCCTGCTCTGGTTCGGGCTCGGCAAGCGGCTCGGCGACACCCGGCTCGGGGAGATCGCCCGCTCTGCCGGCAAGACCCTGGTTGCGACGGCGCCGGCGGCGGCGGCCGGCCTGGGCGTGGCGAAGGCGCTGGCGGTGCCGCCCGGCGCAGGTGCGATCCGGAGCCTGGTCCCTGGTCTCGCCGCGGTGTGCGTCTACGGCGCGGTCTTCCTGATCGCGGCCTGGTTCGTCAAGAGCGACGAGCTCCGCGGCCTGGTTGCGAGCCTTCGCCGGAGGCGACGCGGTCAGGGAGCTTGATTTGTCGAGCCGAAGCGGCAAGCTCGGGCCGCCATGAGCCCCGCCGCCGACGAAGCACGCGTCAAGAGCGCAGAGTTCTCGGCCGCCGCAGCGGGGGTCGGCGAGCTGCCGCCGCCGCTCTCGGTCGAGGTGGCCTTCGCCGGGCGCTCGAACGTCGGCAAGAGCAGCCTGCTCAACTGCCTGATCTCGCGGCGCAACCTGGTGCGGGTCAGCGGCACGCCCGGCTGCACCCGCAAGATCGGCTTCTACGCTGCGGAGCTCGCCGACGGCGCCCGCGTGACGCTGGTGGATCTGCCCGGCTACGGCTTCGCGCGTCGGAGCAAGAGCGAACGCGACGCCTGGGCTCAGCTCATCGAAGGCTACCTGCTCGGGCGGGCGACGCTCCGGGTCGTGGTGGCGATCGTCGACGTGCGGCGGGGTCTCGAGCCGGACGACCGGGACCTGCTCGAGATGGTCGCGTCCAAGCCGCGGGTCTCGCGGCCGCCGCTGACGACGCTGGTCGTCGCGACGAAGCTGGACAAGCTGCCGCTCTCGAAGCAGAAGCTCGAGCTCGCGAAGGTGCGGAAGGCAGCCGGCCTGCCGGTGCTCGGGTTCTCCGCCGAGACGGCCTTCGGGCGCGACGAGCTGTGGCAGCGGATCCGCACGGCCGCGGGCATCGGCAAGTCCGCGGCTTGAATCGCTCGAGCCGAGTGCAACACTCGGAGGCGATGTCGCGCTGGCTCCTCCTGGTGACCGCGCTCGCGCTGGGCGCGAGCGGCTGCGCATCGCCGCCGCTCGCGCCGCGCTCCGCCGCGCCGGGTGCGCCGACCCTCTCCGTCGCGAGCTACAACGTCGAGGCTGGCCGACACGACGACCGGAGCGTGATCGAGGCCATCGGGGCGGGGGACGCGGACGTGGTCTGCCTGCAGGAGACCACGCCGGAGTTCGAGCCGGTGCTCAGGAGTCGCTACGGCGCGCGCTACCCCCACCAGCGCTACCAGCACAACGCCCCACGCTTCGGGCCCGGGGGTCTGGCGGTGCTGTCGCGCTTCCCGGTGGTCGACCGCGGCCATCGTCCTTCGCCCAACCGCTGGCACCCGGCCTGGCACGTCGAGATCGAGACCCCGAACGGCCCGATCCAGATCTTGCTGGTGCACCTGCGCGCCAAGATGGGCGGGCGCAGCAACGACCTCGCCGCGTTGCTCACCCTGCGCGGTGACCACCTGGACGAGATCCGGCACTTCATGCGCTGGACGTCGCCCGACGTGCCGACACTGGTGGTCGGCGACTTCAACGAGGAGAGCGATGGCGCGGCGATCCGCTGGCTCGAGGCTCGCGGCTTCCAGAACGCGCTGCCTTTGTTCCGGCCCGGCGCGCACACCTGGCGCTACCCCATGCTCGGCCTGGAGGTGCGCCAGCGGCTCGATCACATCCTGTTCGACCGCGGCTTTCTGCCCCTGGACGCGCGGGTACTCCCCCGCGGCTCCTCCGATCACCTGCCGGTGGTCGCGAGGTTTCAGGTGGCGACGCGCGATCCACGCTGGGCGTGGCGCGGCGCCCGGCGAGACGTCGCGCTCAGGGAGCTACCGTGAACGCCTCGGCCTCTTCCAGCTGCCGCCCGCAGTCGCCGTAGAGCGCGAACTTGTGCGGCGTGGCGGGGATCTCGAAGCGCCAGGCGGGACCGGCCTTGGCGCGGTAGTACTCGATGCGTGCCATGCGATTGCGCGGGGCGCCGTTCTTGATGGCGTGCGCCCACACCTCGGCGAAGCCGCAGCGTGGCGGCTCCGGCAGCGGATCGAGGAGCTGAGTCGGGCACGGGTAGTCCGTCACGTCCGGATCCGCCACCAACCCTTCTTTCTTCAGGTGCACGGTCTGCTTGCCGCAGTAGTGCCGGCGCGGCAAGGTCCCCGGCTCGCGTGCCGGCTGTGGTCCTTCGCCCTCCAAGCTCTGGAAGGTGTAACGCGCGCGACCGGAGACGTCGTTCAGGTCGATGGTGCCGTCGCTCTTCACGCCCTCGGCCCAGATGTTGCGCAGGAGGTTGCGACGGGTCACGGCCCGCGCGCCGCCGAGCGAGCCGACCACGTCCACGGCGTTGGGGAAGCCCACGATGCCGCCGGTGGTCGGGGGCGCCGGGGGCTCGGCGACCTCCGGGCGCGAGGCGCGCTTCGCCCAGAGCGAGAGCGCGACACTGAGGACGAAGGCGACCACCACGATCATCAGGCCCACCACGCGGTCGCGGCTGCGTCGGGCCTCGATCTCCGCGAGGAGCGCTCTCGTGTCCGGCTCGGTCATTTCGGGGGGCGTCCCTATATCATGAAGTCCCGCGCGGCTCCGCCAAGTGCCGCGCCCGCTTGCCCTTCCGGCCCGAGCGCGCTATCTACCGCGGCTCCTCGGGCCGAGCAGCTCGGGGTCGAGCCGGGCACCGAGCGTGGCCGGATCGGGCGCATAACTCAGCGGTAGAGTGCGTCCTTCACACGGACGAAGTCGCAGGTTCAATCCCTGCTGCGCCCACAAGTCAGCCGCCGAACAGCTCCGCGTGGACCTCGTCCAGGATGTCCTGGGACTCCGCACGCGGGATCTCGAACACGCTCGACAGCGCCTCGATGGCCGCCGCCTCGGCGTGGGCGACGTGGTCGTCCACGAAGGCGACCCCCGCCGCCAGACGAAACGCGAACGCCCTGGAGTCGGACGACTGAATGCGCTGCGCGCAGGCGTCGAGCCGCGCGCGCCAGCCGTCGCGAGCGAGCTTCTCGTTGAAGCGATCGAGCAGAACCTGCAAGTCGAGGCCCTTCACGTGGTGCATGTCCACGACGGCCTGGAAGCTCGCGGCCAGCTGCTCGAGCTCGTCTTTCTGCACGACCCCGTCCACGGCGGCCATCAGGAACATCGTCTCGAGGATGGCCTCGAACTCGGCGGCCTGTGCCTTGGCCTTGTCGTCCAGGAGCTCTCCCGGACGAAAGCTGCGCGCGAGGGCGTGCGCGGCCTCACCGGCCGTGACGCCGGTGGCGATCTTGCGGATTCGAGCTTCGAGTGCCATGGGCGGAGCGTACCACGGTCAATCGAAGCCCAAGTGCGCGCGGAAGCCCTGATCCACCAGCTCGAGCGCCAGCTCCAGATCCGCGGGCAGGAGCGCGCCGCCCTGGCCGGCGGCGGCGCGGGTCATGCGCGCGCGCGCGGGCCCCGGGATGCGCCGGCGGGCGCCGCCGCAGGACCGGCAGACCAGGCCGCCGCGGCCCACGTCCACCAGGGCCGCGCGGTCTTCGGGGCAGACTTTTCCGCACGAAACGCAGCGCACGAGGTCGAGCCCCCAGCCGAACGCCGCGAGCAACGCGAGCCCGGCCTCGCCGAGCTCCATGCGGGGCGCGACCTCGGGGCTCGCGTCGTCGAGGCGCGTCAGCAAGGTGTCGAGCACGCGCCACACCTCGGGCTCGGCGGTACGCGGCGGTGACGCGCGCCGGACCCAACCGAGCGCCCGCCCCGCGGCCTCCATGCGCTCGAGGCTCCCGAGGATGCGCGTGCGCGCGGTCTCGATCTTCGCCTCGCGGAGCGACAAGAGCTCGGAGCTCGCGCGCTCGTCCAGACTGACGACGAGCGTGTGCATCGGTTCGATCGCGCCGCCGAAGCGACGTTGACTCTTGCGAGCGCCACGCCCGAGAGCGCTCAGCTTACCCAGGCGTTCGGTGAAGAACGTGAGCACCAGATCGCTCTCGCCATAGTCCACACGGCGTACCAGGAGCGCGCGCGTGACGTGAGTCTTGGTGGCGATGCGGGCGCGCGCGGCCGCCACGGTCAGGCGCGGACCGCGATCGCGGACAGGCGGCTCAGCTCCTGCGGCATGTCGTCTCCGCGGGGCTTCAGCACGATGCTGAGCGCGAGCGTGAACAGGATCAGGAGCAGCACGAAGGCCAGCGCGACGCCGTAGCGCTTGCTCCGCGCGGGTTTGACCGCGGGATTGCCCGAAGAGAGCGGGAGCGGCGTGACCCAGGCAACGCGCCGGCTCGCCGTGTAGCGCGCCAGCACGTCCTCCGCCGGCAGACCGACGGCGCGTGCGTAGGACTTGAGGAAGCCGCGCACGAACACCTCGCCCGGCAGCTCGTCGAAGCGATCGGACTCGATGCGCTCGACGCTGGACATCGGCACGCGCGTCGCACGGCTGATCTCCTCTGCGCTCATCCGCTTCTCCAAGCGGTGGCGGCGCAGGAGCTGTCCCACGGTCTCCATGGCGAGACGGGAGCCTACTTGAGATTCGCCAGGATGGAGCTGCATTCTTTACCCGCGGCCGAGGTGGGCAGGAGCTCCTTGCACTTGCGCAGGTCCTCCTCCGCTTCGCCGCCGCGGCCGAGCTTCACCAGCACGCGACCCCGCCCGAGGTAGGCGTCCTGTAGCCCCTTGCACGCCGGGGCCTCGGTGGCGAGCGCACGCCCGTAGGCCTCGAGCGCCTCGGTGAGCTGCTTCTTCTTCTCGTGCGCGGTGCCGAGGCGGAAGTTGCCCACGCAGAACAGCGGCTGCGCGGCGACGCTGCGCGACAGGGCGTCGATGGCCGCGTCCAGCCTGCCCTTCTCCAGGTACGCCCAGCCGAGATTTCCCCAAGCATTTTCGGGGGTCTGGTACAGCATGTCCTCGGACAGCGGCTTCAGCACGGCGATCGCGTCGTCGTACTTCTTGGCGTGGATGAGCACCACGCCCAGCGTGTTCTTCGCCTCGCGGAAGTCCTCCTTCGCCTTCAGCGACGCACGGGCATACTTCTCGGCTTCGCCGAGCCTGCATTCGTCGGTGCCGGTGCTGCACAGGGCGAGGTAGATCAGGGCGACCAGGTGGGCTGCCTCGAAGTTGTCCTCGTTCAGATCCAGGGCCTTGAGCGCGTGATCGAGGGCCTGGCGCGGATTCTTCTGACGTAGGAACGCGTCGCGGGCGATGTCGTACTCCGACTCGCTCATCCTCTCCGGGTCCCCGCTCCCCGGGGTGTTCGAGCCCTTCCCGGTACAAGCGCCGACCGCGAGCAGGATCCCCAAGGCGGCAGCGTGCGAGAGCTTCATCCGGCGCCGGCGATAGCGCACGGCCAGAACCGAGTCAACGCGGCGCCCAGAACCTAGGTGCCGGAGATCGCAGAAGTCTTCTGGAGGCCCTCCTCGTCGCCGAGGATTTGGTCTCGGACCCCGAGCAGTCCGTAGAGCTCCCTCAAGGCGCCGGGGTCGGGCAGAACCACGTTCTCGTCCACGATCTGCACGTAGCCGCGGTCTCGGAGCTGCTGCACGATGCGCTTGACGCTGTCGACATCCAGGCCGACCCGCGCCGAGAGCTCCAGCGGGGAGACCGCGATTTCGACCGGCCCGTCGCCGTTGCCGGCGGCAGCGGCCTGCTGGGCCAGCTTGATCAGCGAGACCACCACCTTGGAGTGGGAATCCCGCAGCATCAGCACTTCGATCTGGTCCTCCGCGTCGCGAAGGCGTCGAATCAGCTGCTGAAGGACCCGACTGCCGACCGCGGCGTTGCTCGCCAGCACCTGCTGAAAGGTCGAGTGATCCAGCGCCAGGGCCAGACCGTCCGCCAGGGCGACGGCGGTGGAGTTGTGGGGTGCCCCCCGGACCAGGGCCGACTCCCCGAACAGGTCACCCGGCCGGAGCACCCGGAGGCTGCGCTCGACCGAGCCGATCTGCTTGATCAACCGGACTCGCCCTTGCTGCAGCAGGTAGGCCTCCACGGCCGGCGAGCCGTCCCGGAACAGGACGTCGCCCGCGGAAAACGGCCGGCCGAAGCGTGCGAGCAGCCTCTCCTGCTGTTCTTCGGGGCTGGCCACGGCGGCCAGTCTGCCAGCGGGACCGGGGCGAGGGAAGGTCAGTCTTGAAACGGCGAGGGGGGGAGCGCTTGGGGCGTTGCCCCGGAGTCGCGGACGTAGAGCGGCTCTGGAATCGACTCGGCGGGCTCGAGCTCGGCCGCGAGCACGGCGACCCCACGCGCGTCCGGTAGGTCGGTGCTCTCGGAGCGGTACGCGGGCTCGGCGCCCAGCTCGGCCGCGACCTCCCCCAGGAACAGGGCGCCCGGGAAGCGAGCCCCGAGCAGGCGGAGGGCGTCCGCGCGGGGCAGGGCCTCGGCTTCGGACAGCGCAGCGCCGCTAGCGCTGAAGGCCTGCGCGAACACCTCCTGTCGTCGGGCGTCGAGCAGCGCCACGCGGATCGGGCCCGCTTCAGGCGGACAGGCCCGGGCCATTGCGGCGAGGGAGCCCACGCCGACCCACGGGATCTCGAGGCCGAGGGCGATGCCTTGGGCAAAGGCGATGCCGACGCGCAGCCCGGTGAAGCTCCCCGGGCCCATCCCGACGCCGACGCGCTCGAGGCTCTTCTTCGACCAGCCCGCTTCGGACAAGAGCTCGTCGAGCAGGGGACGCAGGCGCTCGGCGTGGGCGGCTTGCTCGGAGTGGGACCGGGCCGCGACGACCCGCGGTCCTTCCGCGAGCGCCACGGATCCGCGACGGGACGACGTCTCGATGCAGAGCAGACGCATCGCTCGACACGCTTACCAGAGCGCGGGCTCCCGCGCTATGACGCGCCTCCCATGCCGGCGGAGAGCAGGTTCGACCATTTCGCGAAGAGCTTCCTGGGACTCGGGCGCAAGGACCGCGTGCTCGGGGGAGGCAGCGAGCGCCGCGTCTATCTGGACACGACCGCGACGGCGCTGATGCCGGAGGTGGTGTGGCGAGGGCTCGAGGACTACTTCCAGGTCGCCTGCGCCAACAGCCACACCGAGGCGCACCGCGCCGGTCGCGACACCACCCGCGCCATCGAGGACAGTCGAGACGCCATCGGTCGCTTGGTCGGCTACCAGCCGGAGCGCGACGTGGTGTTGTTCACGGCGAACGGCGCCACCGGGGCTGCGAACTTCCTGGCGCGCGCGCTGTTTCCGTCGGAGCTCCGCTCGGTGCTCAAGCGCTTTCCAGCGGGACCGCCGCCCGAGCTCCTGCGCGCGCTCGGCGCTGGGTTGAGTGACAGCGGTCGCGCCGTGCTCGACGAGATGGTGGCTCGACCCCTGGTGGTCGTGACCACGATGGAGCACCACTCGAACCTGATCCCTTGGATGGAGGCGGTGGGTCACCACAACCTCCGCGCCGCGCGCGTGGATCCGGTGACGGGCGCGTTGGACCTCGCGGATCTGGAGCGCATCCTGGAGCAAGAGGGCCAGCGTGTGCGTCTGGTCGCGGTGACCGGCGTCTCGAACGTCACCGGCATCGTGAACCCCGTGCACCAGATCGCCCGACAGGCCCACGCCGTCGGCGCGCAGATCCTGGTGGACGGCGCGCAGTGGGTGCCTCACGCGCGCGTCGAGATGCACTCGGCGGATCCGGCTGCCTCCCTCGACTACCTGGTGCTCTCGGGGCACAAGCTCTACGCACCAGGCAGCCGCGGCGCGCTGATCGGCAGCCTGGAGACGCTGAGCGGGCGACGCTGCGTCACGGACGTGGGCGGTGGCATGGTCGAGTACGTCACCCTGCAGGACTTCGAGCTGAAGGACGACGTGACGGCCCGGGAGGAGGCCGGGACTCCCAACATCCCCGGCTCCATCGCCATGGGTCTGGTGGCCGAGGCTCTCTTGCTCATCGGCATGGACGAGGTGGCGGAGCGAGAGCACCGGCTGACCGAGAAGCTGGTGCGGCGGCTCGAGCGTGTGCCCGGCATCCGCATCTACGGCAGCACCGATCTCGAACGCTACCCGCGCGCCGGCGTGGTGTCGTTCAACATCCAGGGGCTGCACCACGGGCTGGTTGCGGCCTACCTGAACGACTTCCACGACATCGCGGTTCGGGACGGTTGCTTCTGCGCGCACCCGTACGTCAAGGCCCTGCTCAGGGTCGACGATCAGACCGAGGCCTGCTACCGCCAGGAGATGCTGTGTGGCGACCGGCGCAACGTGCCCGGCATGGTGCGCGCGTCGCTCGGCGTCTACTCGACCGAGGACGACGTCGAGGCGTTGGGCTCCGCCCTGGAACAGCTGGTGCAGCGCGCCGACGAGATGGTCAGGCGCTACTTCGGCGATCGGGATGGCACGTTCCGGCTGAGCGACGCCCCGCCGCTTCCCGGGAACTTCACCGTGGCGGACGAGGTCGAGCGCTGGCTCGGGGCCAAACTGCCGGCAGAGGCCCGCGGGGCGGGCGCCGTCGCCGGAGCCTGACGTAGACTCGGGCCAATGGCCCACTGGCAACACCGTCCCGAGCCCGCCTGGGAGAAGTTCTCCTTCAAACAACCCTACGCCCGCGGTCTCGGGCGCTTGCGCGACGAGGTGCTCGCGAAGACCGACTTCGACCCCGCGGTGCTCTGGCAGTGGGGCACGATGCAGGCCATGGCGCTGATCGAGCTCTTGAAGTCGGCCGAGGCGCGCTTCGGTGCCGAGGGTCAGGAGCTGGTCTACGCGGCGCTGCACAAGGTCGGCCACGACGTCGGGCGGCAGATCTTGGACGGCTTCGAGTGGCCCGAGGGCCTGACCGAGGCCGAGTTCGTCTCGTTCTACGCCACCGTGATCAACCGCATCGCCTACGCCTCGCTCGAGGAGCCGCGCATCGACGGCGCCGAGCGGGTCAGCTTCGACATCGTGTGGTGCCCGCACCAGGACCACTACGGCGCCTTCGACTGTCGAGTGCAGCGCTACTTCGTCCAGGGCATGATCGACGCGGCGCGCGAGGTGTCGGAGCGCTTCGGCTTCGACGTGCGCTTCGACTCGACCATCCCGGCCGGCGCGCCGACCTGTCACTTCACCCTGTGGAAGGCCACGGACGACGAGCGCAGCGCATGGGCCGACACCACGCGCTTGATCAACGAGAAGGCGCTCGCGCGCTCGAAGCGCGAGCGTCCCGGGACGTAAAGGCTTTTCCCGATTCGCTCCGCGTGGCTGGCGGCCCGAGCGGCGCTAGCGTAGAAGATCCCACCAGCATGGCAGTCGGTGGCGATGACGACCGGCTCGAGTACCTGCAGCGCTTGCCGGTGGGGCTCTACCGCACCACGCCGAGCGGAGAGTTCCTGTACGCGAACGACGAGCTTTGCCGCATGCTCGGCTATGCGTCCACCGCCGAGCTCCTGGAGCTCGATGCGCGCGAGCTCTACCTGGACCCGGCCGATCGCGAGCGCTGGCAGGCGGCGGTCCAGAGCGAGGGCAGGGTCACCGACTTCGACGTGCAGAAGCGGCGCGCCGACGGCGGCGTGGTGTGGCTGCGCGACAACGCGCGGGCGCTCACCGACGAGCGCGGCGAAGTCATCGCCTACGAAGGCGCGGTGGTGGACGTCACCGCGCAGCACCGAGCCGAAGAGGAGCTGCGCGCGAGCGAGGCCCGCTACCGGGCGCTGGTGGACGCCATCCCCGACGCCATCTTCCGCTTCGACGCCGACGGCAGGTGCGCCGACGCCCAGCTCGGGGCGCTGTTCCGCCTGTTCCCGCCGGCGCCCCGCTGCGTCGGCTCCCCGCTCGAAGAGCTCTTCGACCCCGACCTCGCGGCCGCCTGCCGCGCGGCGGCGGCGAAGTGCCACGACGGCGGGCCGGTGACGCTGGAGCACGCCTCCAGCGGACCGCGCGGCGACGCCTTCTTCGACGTCTGCGTCTCGGCCAGCGATGGGGGCGGGGCGCTGGTGTTGATCCGCGACGCGAGCGCCGCTCGCCGCTTCCGCGAGTGGATGGTGCGCAGCGAGCGCCTGGCGTCGGTCGGGGGGCTGGCCACCAGCACGGCCCACGAGATCAGCAACCCGCTCACCGCCGTCGTCGCCAACACGGACTTCGCCCGCGATCTGGTGTCGGCGTGCCGCGCGGAGTCCGAGCTTTTGCTCGACACCGCCGCCGGCAAGCGTTTGCACCAGCGCCTGGGCGAGGTGGCGCGCGCGCTGGAGGAAGCGCTTCAGGGGGCAAGCGGGATCTCCGACGCGGTCCAGGCGCTCAAGTCCGTCGCCGGCCCGGTCGACGACGTGCCCACCTCGGTCATCCTCGAGGCCACGCTGGAGACGGCGCTTCGGGTAGTGCGGAACCACATCCGCCACCGCGCCGAGCTGGTCAAGCAGATCGCGCGCTTGCCGCCGGTGTGGGGCAACGCCACGCGGCTCGAGGACGTGTTCGTGAGCCTGCTGGTCAACGCCGCGGAGTCCATCGAACCAGGGCGCGCCGACCAGAACGAGATCCACGTCCGCGCCCACGAGGCCGCCGACGGACGCGTGGTCGTCGAGGTCAGCGACACCGGCGCCGGCATCGCGCCCGCAGACGTGCCGCACGTGTTCGAGGCCTTCCACGCCGCCAAGCCCTCGAGCATCGGCAGCGGGATGGGGCTCTCCATGTGCCGCACCATCGTGTCCTCCTTCGGTGGCGAGATCGACGTCGTCAGCACCCCCGGGGTGGGCACCACCTTCCGGGTGGCGTTGCTCTCCGCCAAGAGCGCGCCGGCGCCTCGCCCGACGGTGCCCGTGCAGCGCCTGGGCTCGGGTCGCGGGCGGGTGGCCATCGTGGACGACGAGGCCATGGTGGGCAGCGCGCTCGAGCGCATGCTGAGCGGCCACCACGATCTGTTCGTCACCCAGTCGGCGCAGGCGATCCTCGACGAGCTCGAGCGCGGCGAGCGCTTCGACGTGATCCTGTGCGACGTGATGATGCCCGTGCTGACCGGGGTCGAGCTCCACAAGATCGTCGCCGAGCGGCACCCGGAGCAGGCGGCCGCCGTCATGTTCATCAGCGGTGGTGTATTCACGGACGAGATGCGTCGCTATCTCGCCGAGCTCCCCAACGTGACCTTGGACAAGCCGGTGACCGTCGGAAAGCTGCTCCGGGCCGTGGCCGAGCAAGTGGCTCGCAGCCGAAGCGCGGCGCCGGCCGCGGTCGAGGCGGGCTGACGGCCGTCATGCGTCGCGGTCTTCTCGCGCTCTCTTGGCCGCGCTAGGTCACCCGCCCATGCAGCCCTCGTCGCGCGAGATCGCCTCGCTCCGCCTGCAGAGGCTCTTGGGTTGGCTCGCCTTCCCCTGCGTGAGCTCCGCGGCCATCTTCTACTTGCGGGTCGTGCGCGGCAATCGCGTGAAGGACATGCCCGAGCTCCGGCGGCGCTTCCGGCAGGTCGCCCGCAGCGAGCGTCCGATCCTGATCTGCCCGAACCACCTGACGATGGTCGACTCGTTCTTCGTCCACTGGGCGCTGTGCTCGCCGCTCGACTATCTTCGCCACTACCGCCTGTTTGCCTGGAACGTGCCTGCCACGGAGAACTTCCAGCGCGGCGCGCTGCTCAAGCTGATGTCTTACCTGGGCAAGACGGTGCCCATCGACCGCGCCGGCAGCCCCGCGCACCACAGCGCGGTGCTGGCCAAGCTCGCGCACCTGCTCCGGCAGGGCGACCTGGTCACGATCTTCCCCGAGGCCGGGCGCAGCCGTAGCGGCCGCGTCGACGCGGAGCACGTCCGCTACGGTGTCGGCCGCCTGCTCAAGGACGTGCCGGACGCGCTCGTGGTGTGCGTCTACCAGCGCGGCGAACGCCAGGAGAGCTGGGGCTTCCAGCCCGCCCGCGGCGACCGCATCCACGTGGACTTCGAGCTGTGCGAGCCCAAGACGAGCTTCCGCGGGCTGCGCGCCAGCCGCGATCTGTCCCGTCAGGTGATCGATCGCATCAAGGCGATGGAGGACCGCTACTTCGCCGAGCAGGAGAGAAATGGTCGGGGCGCCGGGATTTGAACCCGGGACCCCCAGACCCCCAGGCGAGTCCGAAAACGCAGCCACGCCCGAGCATCGGGAGATCGGCGATCCGAGATCGCACGAGACCGCACGGCTTCGGAGCGCCGTGGGGCCATCCGGGGGCGATCCGGAGCTGTCCGAAGACGACTTGATCCAGGCGATCGGGCTCGCCACGAAGGCGCGCCAGTGGACCCTGGTGACCAAGCTCGGGGCCCAGCTCGAGGCGCTGCAGCACCGGGCCAGCGTCGTCGATCTGGGAGTGGAGCGCACAAGGCGCGGGAAGTAGGCTGGGGCCATGGCCAAGCCCAAGAAACCGCGGGCACCGGGCGAGGCGCTGGTTCGAGCGGCTCTGAAGCAGGCTGGCCTTCCGCCGCCGAAGCCCGCCGCGCCGCCGCCGCCGCGGAACGCCCTCGCTGACCGCGCCGACGCGCTCGCGGTGCTGCTTTCGGTCAAGGCGGACCAGCTCCGGAGCCGGCGCCTTGGCGACGCCCAGCGGGCAGAGGTCAAGGCCTGCGTCGAGCGTGCCTGGGGCGCGTTCTACGGCTGGGACGCGGACAGGGTGCGCCGGATGGTCCTGATCGAAGCGGTGGCCCACGCGGCCGCAGAGCAGAGTCAGGCCCTCGAGCTGCGCGACGCCGACCCCCGCTGGCGAAACGTCGAGGCCGACGTCCAGCACATCGTTTCCCAGATGGCGGGCATCGAGCCTCGCGCCGAGATTGGACCCGCCGTCGAGGCATGGATGCGTGGGCGCCGCGTTCGCGCCAAGAGCACCATGCCGAAGATGTGGGATGCGCTCGCCAGGCTTGTGCACGCCGCCGGTCTCGGGCGCGTGAAGGCTGTTTCGCTGCGCGTCGACTGGCAGAAGTGGCGTAGCAAGAGCGCGTCCCGAGTGTAGCTCGCGCGTCTACACACAGAGTCGTTGCGAGAGCTGATCTCGCATTGCGCGAACGTGTGTCCAGGCATCACGCTGGGCTCATGGCTCACAACGAACAACGACAGCGTGTGCAACGCGGGACTCGCGCGCCGGAGGTTCTCCGGGTTCGGGTCGCGCGATTGGTCGACGAGCTCGGGGCGCGCGGCGCCGCCCAGCGCCTGAAGCTGAGCCGGCAGGCCACGATCGCGATCGTGGCTGACCAGCCCGTGCTGCCGGGGACGATCGCTCTGGCCGAGCGGAGCCTTGGGATCGAAGCGGCCTGACAAAAGCGCAAACGCCGCGGCCTTTGCGGGGAGCGCGGCGTTTGCAGACCGACGAGACCAGATGAAAGTAGCTCACGAAGAGACGAACGACAAGGCCCGCCGGCGCGTGCTCAAGGACGGCCCCGCGCTCATGCCCGCGACGGTCTCGCAGTTGACGAGTGAGGCCGTGCTCGGAATCCCGGGCCGGCGCTTTCGCGAGTGGGTTGCCGCTGAACGAGTCGCACACCGCCGAATCGGAAAGCTGGTGGTGGTCGAGCTGACCGTGGCGCTTCGCGCGCTCCGCGCTGAACAAGACGAGCCGCGTGAAGAGAGCGGAGCCGCAGCGCTCCGACGTCGCGCAGGCCTCCGAGCCGTTGGAGGTTCCAGGTGAGCCTGCTCAACAAGGCCGCTGCGCTCCTGGCGCGGGCCACGCACCGGAACACGCCGACCGAAGAGGCGCGCACGACTGCGGTGCTGCTCGCCCGGCTGATCGTCGATCGCGGGCTCGAGATCCACGAGGCCGGTGTGGCCGACGAGCTCCGCGCCGTGCGCGTCGAGCTCGCGAGTCTACGCGCTAGCGCGGGACAGGACGCCGCAGCCCAATTCGCGGACTCACTGCGCATCACGTCGAAGCTCACGCAGAGCTGCAAGGCGTGCGGTGACGACGTCGACGAAGGCGCGCGATGCCAATGGGTGCGCGGCCACGGCGTCTTTCACTTGCGATGCTGGCAGCGGCAGCGGAGGGCAGCATGAGCGGCGACATGGAGCACATCGTCGCGGCGATCCCGCGGCCGGATGGCGGCGAGCTGCGCGTGCTGCGCCGCACGTTCCGCGGCAGCGCGCCGTTCACACAGCTCCACCGGTACTACCTCGACGAAGAGACCGACGAGCTCAAGCCAGGCAAGCAGTGCGTCACGCTGCGCGATGACCAGCTCGGCGCAGTGATCGACGCGCTCGGCAAAATCGCGCGCAAGGTCGGGACGCCGGCGCCGGCCGGTAGACCTCAGTCGCCACGCCGCCAGACCTCGCTCCCGCACGTGCCGCGCTCTGCGGCGGAACCGGAGCGGACCGCAGCAGAAGAAGCAGAGCTCCGCGAGCTGGAGGCAATTTTCTGATGCTTGTTGGAGTTGATCTGTCTAGTCGCGGCCTCGGGCTCGTCGCCCTGCCGCCGGCTTGGGATCTGGCGTGGCCTCGCATCGTGACGGCGCGGCTCAGCGAGCCCATGCGCCGAGGCGCGACCGAAGCAGAACAGATCGCGAGGCGCGCGCGGCTTGCTGACGGCGTGCTCCGATTCTGTGACCGCGTGCATGCCACGTCGGTCTGGATCGAGGGCTACCCTTTGAGCGGCCGCGTCCACGGTCTCTCGGGGCTCTGTGAGCTCGGCGGAGTCGTACGGGACCGCCTCGCCCACGTGGGCCTCGACGTGCGGACCGCTCCGCTCTCGACCGCGCGCAAGCTCGTGCTCGGCCGGCTGCCACGCGCCGAAGTGAAGTGGATCACACACGAGGTGTTGCGCTCGGTCGGCGCGCCCGCATCGTGGACGGGTGACGAGCTCGACGCCTTCGTTGCGGCGAACTTCGGCGCGAGCGAGCTCGGGGTGTGCTGCATCGCTTGTCCGGAGGTGGCGGCATGACCGAGATCACGGTGCTGCGCGATCGCTACGTCCGCGGCTGGCCGGCGCATGACGATGGCGAGCGTGCCTACGTGCTCGAACTCGGCACAGCGCTGGAGCGCCCTTACTCCACCGATGCGCACTTGACCGCGTACCGGACGCCGAATGGTAGGCGGCTCACCCGCGATGCACTCGATCGCGGTGTCGCTGTCGAGATGACGGCGGTCCTGTTCGACCTCGACGGGCCCGACCACCAGGCCACGCCCGAGTGGCGCCGTGAGACGCGCGAGCGTGTCCAGGCTCTCGCGACCGAGCACCCGTCGCCCTACTACTACGAGACCCGCGGGGGGGCGCGTCTGGTGTACATCCAGGCCGAGCCCACGGTCATCCGCACACACGACGACGCGCGCGCCTGGCGCCAGCAGATCGCCGTCGCCGTCGCGTACCTCGAGCGCCGTTTCGGGCTCGTCGCCGATCCGGGCTGCTCGGACTGGCAGCGGCTCTACCGCCTGCCGTGCGCGACGCGCGAGCCCGGCGGCCTGCCGGAGAATCTCCCGACCTGGGGAGACTCCCAGGCGATCGGAGCGCTCGAGATCCGCGCGACACACGACGACGTGGACACGGCCCGACGCGCGTCGAAAGCGTTCCGCGAGCCTCGGGTGCGCAACATCGAGAGCACGAGCGCGTGCGACGGGTTCGGGGTGCTCTACTGGGCGCTCCGCTTGCGCAACGACGTGATCGACGACCGGTCCAGCGGCGTGTACGTCGTGCGTTGTCCGCGCGAGCGCGAGCACACCACGGGCTCGACGGGTGACGGCTCGACGCTGCTCTACCTGCCGGACCGCCCCGGCGACGAGATCGGTCACGTGCACTGCCTGCACGGGCACTGCGCCGACATGACGCCGAAGCGGTGGCTCGCCGAATTCAGCGCGACCGAGCTTGCAACGGCGCGAGAGCGTGCCGGCGTCGCGAACCGGAGGGCCGCCTGATGGGCGTCGTGCAATTCCCGCGCGAGCAGCGCAGCAACGGAGCGGAGGCTCCCCCGCCGATGGACGACGACTGGAACCCGACCGACGCGGACGCCCCCGACGCACCGCCGCCCGAGAGCGAGCAGGCGCCGCGACCCGTGCGACCACCGCTGACGCCCTCGAGCATCGTCGCGACCTGGCGCACCGAAGGCCCCTTGCTCCGCGTGCCCACCGGGATAGCGCCGCTCGATGCGCTGTGCCGGGGCGGGCTGCCGGTCCCGTGGCGTGTCGTCATCGTGGGCGCTCCCAGCGCGGGCAAGACGGCGGTCGGGACCATCGCCGCCGACACGTTGGCGCGGAGCGCCGCGGACTCGGGTCTCTGCGTCGGCATTCTCGCCGTCGACGAAGAGCCCGAGGACCTCACGGTCAGGCTTGCCCAGATCGCAGGGTTCACGGTCGCCCAGCTCGAGCTCCGAGATCCCGAAGTGCTCGAGGACGTCGAGGCCGCCTTGTCCGGGCTCCGCGTGCGCTTCTACGACGCCACCCACACGATCGAGTCGGCCGCATCGGACCTGGCGCGCTGGTGCGAGGAGGAGCGGCGGCGAGGCATGTTGATGGTCGACTCGATGCAGGCCGCAATGTCGTCGGCGGCCGTCACGGCCAAGACGCCGCGCGAGATGGTCGAGGGCAACGTGCGCGCGATTCGCTGGGCCGTTTCCCACCACAGGCTACTCGTGGTCGCGACCAGCGAGGCAAACCGCGGGAGCTACCGGAGCGAGGACGCCGCCGACACCACGAACGACCTGGCCGCCGGCGCCGAGTCGAGGGCCATCGAATTCGGGGCGCAGACGCTCCTGATGCTCCGAACCCCGAAGGACGAGCCCGAGGTGATTCACGTGCGAGTGGCCAAGAACCGCCGGGCCGACCGGGGCGAATTCTGGCTCAGGCTCGACCGCGACCGACACACCGTGAAGGAGTGCAGCGACCCGGACGCCGATCCGGCGACGGCAAACGACCGCCGAGAGCAGCGCCGCGCCGCGGTCCGGGCTGACGTGCTCAGGGACGCCGAGACGCTCGCCGCCGTGCTCGTGCGCCACCCCGAGGGGTTGGGCGAGCTGGCGCTCCGGGCCGAGCTCAAGGCCGCCGGACACGGCTGGGGGCCCGAACGACTGGGCGCCGCCCGGGTAGCTCTCGCGGCCGGACACAAGGGCGTCCGACTGGTCGAGAGCCGGGGCGAACGAGGGCGACGATTGCAGCGACTCGAGAGGGTCGATGGAGGCTCCGATGCGTGAGGCTGTCGCTGGTGTCCGACACGGTGTCCGACACCCCCGCGTGTGTGTGTGTCGCGCTACCTATGGGGTAGCGACACATTCACACTGCACACGTTCGAGATGGGTGAGGGTGTCGCGACAGGGTCGCCGAAACCTCCCGGGCATCATTCCCCGGAAGTTCCTGGGGAGCCTCCGCCGCGCCCTGGGCGCCGCCGGCAGGTCTCCCGCGGGTCAAGGCGCGTGCATGCGCGCGCGAGGCGCCGTCGAGCTCGTGTCGGACGCTGCTCGATGCCGGCACGCCGAGGTGGCCAGCGCGCCGATCGCGGTGCATCGGACTTCCAGGATTGGGCGGTCGAGCCAGATTGCCGCAGATCTCGCCTTTCGTCTCACCCATCGCCCCACGACCGCCCCCGCCGTCGATCACTTCGCGGACTTGACCCGCCCCGCCCTGGGAGGTGCCTCGTGACCTGGCGCAGCGCCCATGGTGCCGCCGCTGCCGCCGGCAGGCTCACCGTGCTCGAAACGACGCCGGCCGACGAGCTCCCGCCCGCTACGGGCTCCGACCCCGCCCGACAGGACCGAGACGCGGCGGGCCGCTTCGTGCCCGGCAACCGCTGGGGGCGGCTTGCGCGCGCCAAGGCGGGCCCAGGCGGCGCTTTGGCTGGGCTCGACGCCAAGGCCGCCCCCGAGTGGCGCGCGGCCCGCACGTGGGCCAAGAGGGCCGCTGCGCACCGCATCCGAGAGCTGACCGAGCTGCACGGCGGAGACCTGTCGGCCGGCGTGTGCATGCTCATCGTCGACGCTGCCGACCTTCGCGCCGACGCGCGCTACCTGTCCGCTCGAGCTCGAGCCGACGCGAACCCCGAGCTGAGCCGCATCGCCGCCGGGCTCCTCGCCAGCGCCCGCCAGGCCGAGCGTGACGCGTGGGAGCTCGCGAGCCGGGAGGCGGCGGCCCGGTCGACGACCAGGCGCAACGTTCGCCGCTGGCTCCGACCGAAGCCCGAGGAGTCCAAGCCGTGACCGAGGCCTTCATCCCGCTCTTGGACTTCGTGCCCGAGGTCTCGCCGCGCTTCCGGTCGCCTCGGCACCTGGGCGCCATCGCCGACGTGTTCCAGCGCATCGCCCGCGGCGAGCAAGTGCAGGTGGTCGTCTCGGTCCCGCCCCGGTTCGGCAAGAGCGAGCTCCTGTTGCACGGCTCGGCGTGGCTGCTCGCCCAAGACCCCACGCTGCAGGTCATCTATGCGAGCTACGGCCAACGGGTCGCCGAGAAGAAGTCCCGGCGGGCCCGGGAGCTGGCGCGTCGGGCCGGCGTGGAGCTCGCGGACGATGCCAAGGCCCGCGCGGACTGGCGCACGACCGAAGACGATGGCGGCATGTTCGCCACGAGCATCGAGGGCGCCATCACGAGCGAGGGTGCTCACGTCCTGGTGTGTGACGACTTGACCAAGGGCCGAGCCGAGGCCGAGTCAGCGACGATGCGGGAGCGTGCGCGGGGCTGGCTGCTCTCGGATGCCCTGACGCGGCTCGAGCCGAACGGCTCCGTCATCGTGAACATGACGCGCTGGCATCCCGAGGACCCGGCCGGCGTGGCCATCGGTCTCGGCTTCGAGGTCATCAACCTGACGGCCATCACGCCCGAGGGTGAGTCGCTCTGGCCCGAGCGCTGGCCGCTCAAGCGCTTGCTCGAGATCCGCGAGACCCTCGGGGGCGAGGACGGCTACGAGTGGCAGTCGCTCTACATGGGCAACCCCCGCGGCCGTGGCTCGCGCGTCTTCGGTGACGTTGCGTTCTCCGACGAGCTGCCGAAGAAGTTCGACGCCATCTCAATCGGCCTCGACTTCGCCTACTCCACCCGCACCAGCGCGGACTTCTCCGTGGCCGTCGTGCTCGGTCGCGCCGAGGGCCTCTACCACGTGCTCGACGTTGTGCGCGTGCATGAGGAGCCTCGCGACTTCCGAGACCGCGTGCGGAACCTGGTCACGACGCACCCGGGCGCGCGCGCGGCGGCCTATGCGGCGGCAACGGAGATGGGCGGCGTGGAGTTCGTTCGCGACGGCGGCATTCACGTCGAGGGCCACGTGGCGAAGCTCGACAAGTTCAGCCGAGCGATCCCCGTCGCGGCGGCCTGGAACACCGGCAAGATCCTGCTCCCCCGCTCGGCGCCCTGGCTCGACGCGTTCGTGTCGGAGCTCTGCGGCTTCACCGGCGTCAAGGATCGCCACGACGACCAGGTCGACGCGCTGGCCGCCGCCTTCGATGCGGTCGTGCTCGGCAAGGCGATGCCGATCCCGCCCCAGCCTTCCGGCGGCGATGCACGCTCGCACGCGGTCCCGTTCGGCGGCCTCTTCGGCGCAACCGCCGGCGATGAGCTCGCGGCGCCATCGAACACCCGAAGCACGGGCAGCCCTTGGGACGGCTCGAGCTTCTGACAGATCACCCCAGCAAGGACACGCACCATGACGACACTACTGCACCGCACCCACCTACTCGAGCGCGCCAGCGACGCCGCAGATCGCAGCGTGCGCGTGGTCGCATCGACCGCGGCGATCGATTCCTACGACGAGATCGTGGATCAAGACTGGAACCTCGATCGGTACCGCAAGAACCCGGTCGTCCTGTACGCCCACAACGCGGTTGGCCTGCTCGGGCCGCTCAAGGCCGAGGACACGCTCCCGATCGGTCACGCCTCCGACGTCGCCGTGGTCGGCGGGCAGCTCGAGGCCACGATCCGCTTCGCGTCAGCCGCAGCGAACCCGATGGCCGAGAAGGTCTATCAGGGCGTTCGCGAGAAGACGATCCGAGGCGTCTCGGTTGGCTTCCGCCCACGCGGGCGCGTTGCCGAGACACGCGACGGCCGCGAGATCGTTCGGCTCCGTTCCCCCGAGCTGTTCGAGATCTCGATCTGCCCCATCGGCGCCAACCCCGAGGCGGTCATCCGCGCGCTCAGGCTCGCCAACGCGCTGCCCAAGCCCGCCCGCACGGCGCCGGTGAGCGCGGAGAGCATGCTGGCCAACATCCCGCCGAGGCTCCGCGCCGAAGCCGAGAGCATCCTGCGCCGAGAGCAGCCCGAGGCGTTCGCCGAGTGCTCGCACGAGTTCACCATGGGCGAGTGCCCGACGTGGGGCTGTAGCCATCACCACATGACGGCCGAGCGCCGCGCCCACGCTGCCGAGCTCCGGCGGGGCTGGACCCCGAAGCCCTCGACGCCGGCGCCAGCGCCCGAGCGTGAGCGTGAGCTGTCGCTGCTCGAGCTCTGCGCCGAGCCGTTGCCCGAGCCCGACGCCGACGTGCTCGCGGTCCTGAGCGCCGGCTGTTCGCCGGCACCGGCGGAGCCCCAGGAGATGCGCAGAGCGCACGAGCCTGATGGCCTGGCGGCGCTGGCGCTCGAGGACATCGACGCGCCAACCGAGCCCGACGCGGCACCCGCCGACCTGGCCGACATGGCGAACGACGGCGACGTGATTCCCCCGACTCCGATCGACGACACCGACATCCCCGA
Source organism: Polyangiaceae bacterium (assembly GCA_015075635.1). NCBI lineage: Bacteria > Pseudomonadati > Myxococcota > Polyangiales > Polyangiaceae > Polyangiaceae bacterium. The sequence goes on along the minus strand of JABTUA010000001.1, from coordinate 3,159,642 downwards.
CGACGCCGCCTGACGCGGCAGACAAGGACCATTGACGATGAACGATTCCAAGTTGACCCCACTCGGCGCTGCCATGGCGCACGCTGCCGACACTCTCGCGGCCCTCGACGGCGCACGCGCCGAGCTCGCCAAGGCCGAGGCGCAGGCCGAGCCCGCGCGCAAGGCCCTGTCGGACCTGCAGGCGGAGTTCCACGCGACCGGCAACGCCGAGCTCGTCGCCGAGATCACGAAGGCCGAGCAGGCGGTAGCACTCCAGGGACGCTTCCACGATCGCGCCATCTCGCTGGTGGCGGAGGCAGAGCGCGCCGAGGCCGAGGCGAAGCGCAGCGTTCTGCAGGCCGAGCACGCCGAAGCCCTCGAGGCCCTCTCGCCCGCTCGCATCGACGCCGACCTGGCTCCCTTCGTCGATCGCCTGGTCGCTGCGAACCGCGAGCGCTTCGAGGTGTTCGTGGCCGTCCAGGAATTCGGCGACGAGTGGCGTGCGCGCTGGCGGCGTGCGGCCGAGCTCGCTCGCCAGATCGGCGCCGTGCCTCCGCGCGAGGACCAGGCGCACACGGCGAGCGCGCGCGTGATCCGGCAGGCCGGGGAGCGGCTCAAGGCCGACGTGCCCGTCCACGTGACGAGGGAGCCACGTCGCTACAACGCGCTGATCGAGGCGATGCGATGATCGACTCAGGCGGCACGTTATCGGTGACGTGCGCTCGCGAAGTCGTGCGAGCAGGGGTTCCTGGTGCATCACCGGTCGAGCCCCGCGCCGAGGCGCACTTTTTGGAGCAGCTTGTCCCTGGGCGCCATCGTGGCGGCGCCGTGCTGTGCAGGCCGCGTCCATGGCTGCACGGCTTTCCAATGCCCCAAGCAGTGGCGAGCTCCCGCGGTTGGCCGGCCGTTCCCGGATCCGCGCGGTCGAGCTCGCGCACTGCACTTCTTCCGCCGAGGTGAGTAGATGATCGGCCTCTTCGATCCCCTGCTGAGCCCCGCTGAGTGGTTCGATCGTGACATCACGCTCGACTTCTCGGTCGAGTACATCGGCGGGAGCGTGAACGGCGACGCGAGCGCGGCGCTGCCTTCGGTCACGGTTGCGCCACTCGCTGGCACTGCGATGGGAGTGGCGCAAGCCCCGGCCGAGCTCGCCACGGTGGCCGCCTCCGCTCCCGATGCCACCGCGTCCGGCGCTGCCGACGCCGGTGCGACGCTGCCGAGCGTGACGTGCTCCACAGTGGCCTGCGAAGCGACCGGCGGAGCGGAAGCGCTGGCAGCCCTCGCGACCGCCACGGCGTCATGCTGCGACGCGGGCGCGATCGGAGGGGCTACCGCGCAAGCCGAGCTCGGCATCATCGCCGCGACGGCTCCGGAGGCGACAGCCGAGGGGACTTCGCCCCCGGTCGAGGACGGCAACGCGATCGGCGCCCTGCCGCTGGTCCGTATCAAGCCGGCGCCCACGTGGTGGGCCGCTGTCGGCCAGGGCAGTGCCGCCGCCGCCGCCGCACTCGTGACCGTGCTGGCGACCCCAGCACAGGCGAGCGCACGGATCCACGTGAGCGCCGCTGTTGAGCTCCCCCAGGTCGACGCCGGCGCGCCCGCCGCCCAGGCCGAGGGCGGTACTGCCGCCAGCATTGCCCCGAGCCTCCCCGACGTGCGCGTCACCGCGCCCGAGGCCGTCGCCCGTGCCACCGACCAGATCGGGCGCGCCACCGTCACGCACTCCCTGCAGTGGCAGGCCCAGGTCACGCACTCGCTGGCCTGGTGCTGCACGGTCACCCACCACCGATTGGCCGAACCATGACGACACGGATTCCCACCAACCTGCGCGCCGAGCTCATCAAAGCCGGCGTGCTCCGCCCGCGCGCCGAGCACACGCTGCGCCCACTGCGGGACCACGGCTGCCGGCACCTGAGCGACGAGCTCGAGCGTTTCGTGACATGGCGCGCACGGCGCGCAGGAAGGATTTCGCGGTAATGCAACGTGTTCGCAACTATTCCGTCTACATCGGCGGCAAACGCATCGCGTCCGCCACCGGGTCTGAGTACGCCATCGAGAACGGCAACGAGCCTGTCTACGCCGACGGGGAGATCATCGCATTCTGGGAAGGAATTCCCCGCTGCACGTTGACACTGCACGCAATCGTCCCGTTCTTTGCTGGCACCACGCTTCGGATCTTGGAGGCACTCCTGAGTAGCGAGTGGGTCACGCTGGGCTTGCGCCAGGTGGAGGGGCGTCACCACATTTTTCGCGCTCAGTGCGTGAAGGTCGCCTACTCGTCGCAATCGGCGAACGGCACACTGACCGGCTCCTACGATTTCGTCGGAGAGAAACCCACTCTCATCCGCGGCACATCGGATGACGCTAGCGCGTGAGCCCGCCGAGCTCTGGGCCGTCGTGGCGCCCTCCGGCATCACCGCGACGTTCGACGCCGAAGCCCAGGCGCGCGTCCATGTGGCGAGCTTCGATCCGGACATCCGAGAGCGGCTCGAGGTGGCGCGCTACGTGAGGGAAGAAGCCGGGCCGGGGCGCCGAGGCGCCAAGACGGAGGCAGGGATTCCAACGGATTCCGTGGTGTTGTCGGCGGCATCAGGTGCCGTTGTTGCTAACACCTGTAGCGAGCCCTACAGTTGCAAGGTCCAGCGCGATGGCCGGCTTCGGCCGGCAGGGCCACCCACCACCCCGCAAGGGGATCGCGGTTCCAGTCGAGCAAGCTACGGCCCTCGGCGGACGTGGGTGACATCGCCAAGGGCCCTCGGAAGAGCGCGGAAGCGGGAGACCGAGGGCCTTTTCCTATTCGGGTGGCCACGGCGACGCCTTGGGCTTGCCAGCAAGCGCTCGGGCGAAGTCCGCCACGCTCATTGGATAGCAGGTCCGAACGAAGAAGAGATCGGCCTCCCTCCCTGGCGCTACCACAACGGCCAGGCGCGCGCCGGAGTCAAGGGTCGGCGGACCAACCAGCAGAGCGCCGCTCGCAATCTTGGCGCGCAACACCCGGACCGGGGCCCGCACAGTCGGCAGGACTTGATCCATGAGACGCGCGCGTTGCTTCGAGAACACCCGCGTCTCGCCCGACACGCCCGGGCGCCGAACCAGCTTTTCTGGCGGTGGAGTGCGCCCAGCGATGACCTCTTCGGTGAACAGGTGGATCTCCTCTTGGTTGAACCGAAGGACCAGCGTCCGATCGCCGACAACAACCGAGTGATCTCCGACCAGCCGCTCCGCGTAGTACGCCCGCGCCTCTTCCAAGGTCTCGATCAGCTCGGAGCGGATCACCACATAGGACACGCCGACCGTAGGCTATCACGCCCGCAAAGGCGGAACGATTCCACGCGTTTGGGCGATGGGTGACGGGTGGGGGTTGCGTGAACGTATTACAGCGTATATAACGGGTAACACATGGCGCCTGAAACACTGTTCACGATGCGACTAGACGACGAGGATCGAGCGCTGCTCGAGGCGTGCGTGGCCCGCGAGAAGCTCAGCAAGAGCGACATCATGCGGCGCGCGCTTCGAGCGTACGCAGAGACCATCGGCGCGAAGCCTGCCGAAGTGAAGAAGCCCAGGCGCCCGAAGCCGAAACGCTGACGCAACCGAAACGGCCCCCGCGGTGCTCGAAACACCCGAGGGCCAGGCCCACAAGGAGAACCCCTCATGAGCACACCGAACATCGCACGACCCCCCGTTTTGGACCAGCTCGCCGCCGAGCGCACCACCCTCACGGCCGATCCCGACCGTGACGGCGGGCTCATTCCGCTCGGGATGGTCTGCTCGCGCGCAATTCTGGACGCCGAGTCCCCCGACAACCCCGAGGGCGCCGCGTTGACCGCCATCACGCGCGAGCTCCGCGGCATCCGCGCCGCGCTCGAGCTTGTGGCGTGCGCCGGTGACAGCGTCTCCACCGCCGACGTGGACGCCATCCACGACCAGATCATCAGCCTGGCCCGGCGCGCCGAATGGATGCACGAGTACGCGTCGCGCCTGAAGAGCGCGCAGGCGCGCGTGTTCCCCTACGCGGACGCGGAGACCAGCAAGGTGCCGTCATGAGTGCCGCGGCCTTCGTCGAGGACTTCCGCGTCGCCGCCGACATGGCCGAGCGAACGGACGGTATCGGATTCGAGTTGCGGCGGGCGCGTGAGGCGCTGGCCGAGGTGCTCGGACTCGCGTACGAGGTCCACCAGGGGCACGTGGTCCCCACGCTGATGCACTTCGCGGAGCCGCTCGGGCGCGCTGCGATGGCCATCGATGGGATCGAGACGCTCCTGGCTGAGCTCAACGAGAAAGCCCAGCGCTTGGCCGACGACGAAAGCAAGGTGCCGTCATGAGCGCCCAGATCATCTCGCTGGCTTCGTACCGCGCGGCACGCCAGGCGGAGCTCGAGGCGAGCACCCCCGAGCCCCGGGAGTGTCCGCACTGCGGCCGCCGTATCCCGATCCGCCGTCGCGCGAACGCGAAGTACTGTTGTAACCTCTGCCGCGAGCTCGCCGCCAAAGAGCGGCGTGAGGTGAGCCATGGCTGACCGCACCGACGTTGCCGTTGCCGTGGCCTTGGCGTCCACCGCGGGCCGGGAGCTGCTCTGCGCCATCGCCGAGAGCCCCAGGGCAAGGCGTGCCGCCGAGACGTTCGCTGCCGCGCTCCTGACCGCCACCAGCGCGGCCGAGCTCGAGCAGCGGGGACAGGTCGTCGCGATCGGGAAGGGAGGCCACCGTGGCTAGCTGGCTTCGCTACAGGCCGCACGCGTCCACCATCACCGGCGGGAGAGGCAACCGGAGGTTCAGGCCTGGCAAGTAGGAGAACACACCCAGGGCGCGGCGCGTGCCGCCCGGTCCCGCTTCGCACGCGGGGGCGCCCTCCGAGGAGATCGAGACCATGGACGACCACGAGTGGTTCACCCCCGACGGGCGGACGCCGAACAACAGCACCGACCAAGAGAAATTCATTCACGGTTTCAGCTACCACCGGGGACAGCTCAGGGGTTTGTTCTACCGTTTTGTGAGCCGCGCCCACCACCACGATTTGCTGATCAAGAACGCCGTTCTCGAGCAGTTCCTGGTGCACGCGCGTGTCTTGATGGACGCATTTTTTGAACCTCCAAGGGAGGTGAAGCGCGATGACGACCTGACGGTCGCGGTTATCGACGGCTTTGAGCGACTGGCGTTGCCGGATGTTGCCGCACGGTGGCGCGTCGCCGTCCACAAGCGAGCAGCGCACCTGACGAAAGTCGAGAAGGTCACTTGGGAGTTGTCTAGTGTCTTCGGGTTTCTCGAAGGACGCATGGCGGAGCTGGATGCTCACCTCGCGAAGGGACAGGGCGATGCCGAACCCAACCCGCGGTGAAGTCCGATTCGTTGCAGGCTGCTGGCAGACCCGCGTCACGCTGCGCGCGAAGCTCCGCTTGACCGTGCGGCTTCCGACCTGTCGCACCGAAGCCGAGGCCACCGAGCGATCCGAGCTCGTCGCCGAGCAGGCGCGCCGTCTTCGCGTCGCCGGTCACGCCGAGAGCAGGGCAGCCCGCACGCTGCTCGAGGAGCTCGGGGCGGGCAGAAGCCGAGCCGCGATCCGGGATGCGCTGCAAGTGATCGCCGAGCTCTGCGGCGGCCAGGTCGACGCCGTCCAGACCTCGGACGGCCCGACGTTCGAGCGCGTCGCCGGCATGTGGACCGGGGGCGAGTTCTTCAAGCTCTTCCCGGGCCAGGTGAGAAAGACCGGGGACGATGCCCTCGACCTGGCGCGCCGCCGCTTGCTCAAGCCCGCGTTCGACGTCGTGCGGCACTTGCCGATCGTGGACGTGACCCGAGCCGACTGCGACGCGGTCATGCGGCAGATCCCGCTGCCGCCGGGCAAGGACGAGCACAACGCCAGCACGCTGCGCCAGTACGCTTTGCTCATGACCCGCGTGTTGAACCTGGCCGAGCTCGCCGGCTACATCGACCGAAGCCCGATCCCGCGTGGCTGGCTGCCGGCGCCGGCGGCCCGAAAGCGCTTCCCGATCCTGTACCCTGCCGAGGACCGGACTTTGCTCGGTTGCGCCGCCGTGCCGCTCACCTGGCGCGTCTTCTACGGGTTCCTACACCGCGAGGGCATGCGCCGGAGCGAAGCGGCGGAGCTGCGCTGGGCCGACCTGGACCTCGAGCACGGCACGGTCAGCCTGGACGAGAACAAGACCGACCACCCGCGCATGTGGAAGCTCGGGCCCGGTGTCGCGGCGGCCCTGCAGCGCTGGCGCGACCAGCGCGAGGCCGAGCCCGGGGACTTCGTGTTCATCGACGACAACGGCGGCCCGCTGCGCCTCGACCACATGGCGGATCGCGTGCGCGCCCACCTGGCCAGCGCCGAGCTCACGCGCGCCGACCTGACGTCGGACGGGCCGAACAAGGGCCCCTTCGGGACGCACTGCTTCCGGCGGAGCTTCGTGACGCGTGCGCTGGCGCTCGGGCAGAACGAGGATTGGGTGCGCCTGCGGACCGGGCACACGAGCGACGAGCTCTTGCGCTACCGCCAGGCCGCGCGCGCGCTGGTCGAGCTCGAGATGGCCGACGTCGACCCCCTCGACCAGGCCGTGCCCGAGCTCCGAGACCCCGACGCCAAGCCCGCTGTGCCGCCGGTGTCGGCGAGGGCGCCGAGAGCGCCGCGCCCCCCCCGAGCGGGCCGTGGGAGGCGTTCTCATCGCCCCACGATGGCCCCACCAATGGTCGGGGCGCCGGGATTTGAACCCGGGACCCCCAGACCCCCAGTCTGGTGCGCTATCCAGGCTGCGCTACGCCCCGAACCCCCTCGTTTGGCGCGAGGGTTCGCGGAAGGTAGACCGTTCCGGGAGGATTGCAAGGGCTAATCTCTAGCGTCCGCGCTCCTGCCGGATCAGCAGCGAGCACTCGACCAGCGCCCCCACGAAGAGCGTGAGCGGACCGAACCAGAACAGCGTCTGCCAGCTGTCCGTGCCAGCCGCCGACCGGACGGTGCCCCAAGAGGTCAGCGCGAGCGCGAGGACGAGCCTGGCGACCAGGCCCGATGCGCCGAGCAACAGACTACCCGCCGCGGCGTGCACCAAGAAGGGCGAGACCAGCGCCACCGCCGCGGCGCCGACGGCCAGGTGGCTCGCGAGGACGTCGTGATCGCTCAGCGTCGCGAGCACCGGGGACAGCCAGGCGACGGCCGACACGGCGATGGCGGTCCATGCGCCCCGTGCGACTCGGGGGCTCGAGTGGTGCTTCGCGTCGCGGTAGGCGGCCAGCGCGGACTCGGCCCGCTCGAGCTTCTGACCGAGGCTCGCCTTGGCGCGCACCTCGCCTTGCAGGCGCTCCTCGGCGTCGGCGAGGGCGGCGCGCAAGGCTACGCTGTCGTCGCGGTAGCTCACGGCCGATCGCTCACCGGGTCGGGAAGGTCGTGGTGCGGATCAGGTAGCGCTCGAGCGCGCGCAGGTGGGCGAGCTGCGCGGGATCCGCCGGGACGAAGCGCCGCGCGCGGAAGAGGGCCCGCCCGGCCTCGAGCAGGGCAGGGGACGGCGACTCGCAGAGCGCGGTGGAGAGCGCGTGGACGGTGCCTTGATCCAGCGTCGAGGACGCCGCGAGCACGTCCGACGGGATGGGCCCCGCGCGCTTCAGCACCTCCACCTCGGCGCTCCCCCAGCCCGCGCCCTCGATGGCCCCGCTCGCGTCCAGGTGCAGGTAGGTCGCGCCGACCGCGCGGTCGTCGTCGAGCACCGCTCGCACCACGGCGTCGTGGGTGCGCGCGAAGCTCTGGCTGGCGAAGCCATGCTCCACGTCGAAACCTTCGGCGCGGAGCGCCGCGCGCATCACCAGGAACCCCGAGGCGCTGTCCTCGTCCACCCAGACCGCGCGGGCCCGGTGCAGGTTGGACACCGAGTGCAGGGGCGAGCCCGCGCGCACGAACAGCGCGGACCAATACCAGGCGCTCTCGCCGCGCTCGGGCAGCGCCACGGGGCTGACCTCGGCGCGCAGCGCGGCCAGGGCGACGACCGGGGAGAGCCAGGCCAGATCGACCTCCCCGGCCTTGAGCCGGTAGAGCAGGCGGTCGTAGCGCGGCGCCGCGTAGGCCACGATGTCGAGGCCGGTGGCGCTCGACAGCTCGCCGCAGAAGCGATCGAGCTCCGCGCGGGTCGGGCCGTCGCTCGGCTCCTCTCGCCGCTTGCTCCGGCGCCCGAGCTCGGACAGCGCGACGCCCAGGCGGATACGAGACACGGCCGGCAGCATACACGGCTTCGTCGTACTACGCTGCGCTCGCATGAACAGCTGGGACTACCTGGTCGTCGGTGGCGGCAGCGGGGGCATCGCGTCGGCGCGGCGCGCCGCCGAGCACGGCGCGCGCGTCGCGCTGATCGAGGCCGCGCGGCTCGGCGGCACCTGCGTCAACGTGGGTTGTGTACCCAAGAAGATCATGTGGAACACCGCCGCCATCGCCGACGCGCTGGGGGACGCCGGCGATTTCGGCTTCGACGTGGACGTCGCCGGCTTCGACTGGGCCAAGATGAAGGCCGGGCGCGACGCCTACGTGGAGCGCCTGAACGGCATCTACGCCAAGAACCTCGAGCGCTCCGGCGTGTCGCGCATCAGCGGGCGCGCGCGCTTCGTCGAGCCGCGCGTGCTCGAGGTCGGCGGCGAGCGGCATGGCGCCGAGCACGTGCTGCTCGCCACCGGCGGGCGCCCGCGCGTCCCGGACGTGCCTGGCGCCGAGCTCGGCATCACCTCCGACGGCTTCTTCGAGCTCACGGCCTTGCCGCGGCGGGTGGCCATCGTGGGTGCGGGCTACATCGCCGCGGAGCTCGCCGGCATGCTGACCTCCCTCGGGGCCGAGGTCACGCTCCTGCTCCGCCACGAGGAGCTGCTGCGCCGCTTCGACGTATCGCTGCGCGAGACCTTGATGCGGGAGATGGCCGCCCAGGGCATCAACGTGATGAGCTGCATCCACCTGAGCCGCGTCGAACGATCGGCGGACGGCAGCTTGAGCCTGTGCAGCTCTACGGGGGAGGAGCTCTCCGGCCTCGACGCGCTGATCTGGGCGGTCGGGCGCGACCCGAACACCGAGGGGCTCGGCTTGGCCGCGGCCGGCGTGGAGTGTGACGCCGAGGGTCATGTGCGCGTGGACGAGTGGCAGGACACCAGCGCCGAGGGGGTCCATGCCGTGGGCGACGTCACCGGGAAGTGGCCGCTCACGCCGGTGGCCATCGCGGCCGGGAGGCGGCTCGCGGATCGCCTGTTCGGCAACGTGCCGGATGCGCGCCTCGAGTACGAGAACATCCCGAGCGTGGTGTTCAGCCATCCCCCGATCGGCACCGTGGGCCTGACGGAGGACGAGGCGCGGGACAAATGGGGCGACTCGGTGAAGATCTTCTCTTCGCGCTTCACCAACCTCTACCACGCGCTCACCAAGCGCCGGACGTCGAGCGTGGTGAAGCTCGTGACGGTCGGTCCGAGGCAGGAGGTCGTCGGCGTGCACGTGATCGGCATCGGCGCCGACGAGCTGATCCAGGGCTTCGCAGTGGCGGTGCGCATGGGCGCGACCAAGGCCGACTTCGATCGTACCGTGGCCATCCATCCGACCGCCGCCGAAGAGGTCGTGACGCTGAAGTGAGGGGTATCCCTAGTTCGCGCTCCGCTGGCGGCAGCAAACGCCACACGACGCTTCCGTTCGGTCAAAACGGCCAGCGCCGGTCCCGGCCGGTGTTCGCACTCACGCATCAGTGGCGGATCGAGATCTGATCATGACCAGCCGGTACAGGTGATTCCAGTGCCTGCGAGTCCGGAGGGGCTGGACGGTCCTCCGCGGTCGCCTAAGCTTCTCGGGCATGCCGCCGCGGTCCCCCCAGCTGACGCGTCGCCGCTTCGGTGGCGGGCTCCTGCTCGGCACGCTGGGGCTCGGAGCGCTGGCGCTCGCTGCGCGCCGGCCGAACGAACAGAAGGACACCATGCCGAAGAGCGAAGGCTCCCCCACACCCGCGGGTCGGACGCCCGTCGGGTTCCTCGCCCACGGAGCGCCGACCTTGGCTCTGGACGCCGAGCGCGGCGCGGACTTCCGGCGCTGGGGTGAGGCGCTCGGCAAGCCGCGGGCCCTGCTGGTGGTGAGCGCGCACTGGGAGGGCGCGCCGGTGAGCATCGGAACCACCGAGCGGCGCGAGCTGATGTACGACTTCTCCGGCTTTCCGCACGCGCTCTACCAGGTGCGCTACCCGTCGCCGGGCGCGGCGGAGCTCGGGGAGCGAGTCGCGGGCCTGCTCGGCGCGGGTGTGCGGCGCGAGCCGACCCGAGCGCTGGACCACGGGGTCTGGGTGCCGCTCGTGCACATGTTCCCGAACGCCGACGTGCCGGTGCTGCAGATCTCGATGCCCAGCGCGCTGGGCTCGAAGGAGCTCTTCGCGCTCGGGCAACGCCTGGCGCCGCTCAGGGACGAAGGCGTGCTGATCTTGGGCAGCGGAAACCTGACCCACAATCTCCGCCGCTTGGATTGGCGCGGCAGCGGTGGGACCCCCGCGTGGGCCTCGGAGTTCGACTCCTGGATCGCCGACGTGCTGATGCGGCAGGACTTCGACACGCTCGTCGACTACCGGACGAAGGCTCCGGCGCTCGCCGAGAACCACCCGACCGAGGAGCACCTGCAGCCGGTCCTGGTGGTCGCGGGCGCGGCGGCGTCGGGCGCGGCGGCCGTCAGCTTTCCGGTGCAAGGCTTCGAGTACGGCAGCCTCAGCCGCCGCTCGGTGCAGCTCGGCTGACCGGGCGAGGCGGCGAGAGCAGCGCGAGCACGCCGAGCGCAACCACGGCGAGGGCCGCCCCGAGCGCGAACGTCGCCCGCGGCCCGACGCGCCACCAGACGAGCCCGGCGAGCGCGCTCGCCGGCAGAGCCGTGAGCCCGACCACGCCGTGGAACCAACCGAAGGCCGCGCCGCGCCGCGTGCTGGGCGCGAGCTCGGCCACCAGCGCCCGCTCGGTGGGCTCGACGAAGCCGAAGTACAGCGCGTAGGCGATCAAGAGCAGCGCGATGCCGAAGCGGGAGGTCGTGAGCGTGAGCGCTGCGTAGGTGAGCGCGTAGAGGAGCCAGCCGGCCATCAGCAGGCGGCGCTTGTCGAAGCGGTCCGCGATCGGACCGCCGAGCAGCACCGCCACGGTGCGCACCACGTTGTGCGCGGCCCAGACCAGCGCGATGGTGGGCGCACCCATCCCGGCGTGCCCGAGGTAGAGCAGCAGGAACATGTCGCTCGAGTTGCCCAGCGTGAACAGCGCGACGGCGAAGAGCACACGCCGGAAGGGGGAGCCGAGCGCCCCGCCGGCAGCGGCGATCGTCCCCGCGCTGGGGAGCTCGCGTCGCGCCTCCCGCACCCCGAACGCCAGCACCAGGACCACCAAGAGGCCCGGCAGCGCTGCCCAGAGGAAGACCTCACGCGTGGAGAAGCCCAGGGCGAGCAGCCCCGCCGCGGCCAGCGGCCCGAGCACCGCACCGGCGTTGTCCATCGCGCGGTGCAGGCCGAACGCGCGGCCGCGGAGCTCGGGCGGAGTCTGGTCCGCGATCAGCGCGTCGCGCGGCGCGGTGCGCAAACCCTTGCCCACTCGGTCGAGCAGGCGGAGCGCGATCACCAGGGGCCAGATCAGGGCCAGGCCGATCAGCGGTCGCGTGAGCCCGGACAGCGAGTAGCCGGCAACGACCAGCGGCTTCCTCTTGGGGAAGTAGTCCGCCAGCCGCCCACTAGCGATCTTGAGCAGCGACGCGGTCGCCTCCGCCGCGCCCTCCATCGCGCCGAGGCCGAGCGCGCCCGCCCCCAGCGTCACGGCGAGGTAAGCCGGAAGCAGCGGGTAGATCATGTCGCTGGAGAGATCGGTGAGCAGGCTGGCCAGCCCGAGCACGATTACGGTCCGCGGCAGACGAGCCACGGCCGGAGATTAGCGCCTCTCGACTTTTTCCGAGCAACGCGTTCTGACTGGACTTTCGCCGTCTTGGCATGGCAGATCGCGAAGTGCCACTGAGGCCAAGACCCACGACAATGCCGGCGAGGCCGGCGCGCTCCCGCCGTCAGGTGGGACTTTTCGCCTAGCGCTTCCTGACCGCGTCTCGACAAGAACCCCGAAGAGAGCAGGGCGCCGCGGCAAACGCAGGGCGCGATAGGCCGAAACCCGAGTCTGAGCCGCGATACTTGTCTCGGTCCCTGGGTCATTCCTAGCATGCGATTAGCCCTCATCGTCGTCCCGTCCGTTGCCAAGGCTGCCGCGACGGCACGCCGTGTCTCCTTGCTCGCCGATCGTCTCGTGGACCGTCTGGCGGAGCCCGACGCGGCATTTCGCGTCGAAGTGCTCGAAGCGCGCGGGCGTCTCGGCGAGCGCATCGCCGGGCTCTTGCGCGAGAGCGGGAGCCGCGGTCCCACCCTCGTCTTCGTCTCGTCGGACATGTCCCTCGACGACGACGACGGCCCGGCGCTCGAGCTGGCGGGCGGCGCGCGGCTGCCGCTCTCCGAGCTGCGCTCCACGCTCGCTGCGGCGGCCGATGACGTCCTCTTGGTGCTGGACGTGAAGCACGCGCTGGACCCCGACGACCCCACGCTGTCCGCGACGCTGCTCGACGCCGCGCACGCCGCCATCGAGCCCAAGGAGAGCGGGATCTCCCTCTTGGTCGGCGCGCGGCCAGAGGAAGACGACGGCCCGACCACCTCGCCGTTCGCGCGGGCGCTCCTCGGGGCGTTGGATCAGGCGCGGGCGCGCCTGTCGCGCTCCGGGGTCGTGACGGCCGACGCGCTCTACCAGGTGATGCGAAAGGACGAGCAGCGCTTCCACGAGATCCCGGCCGCCGGCTGGTTCCGCGGACGCGCCGAGTTCCCGGTGCTCGTGCAGCAGAGTGTGGTGGTCGGCGGCGCCGAGTCTGGTCCGCCCTCCCGCGGCAGCGGGCGCCCGCAGTCCACCAAGAGCGTGCGGCCGTCCATCCCGCCGGGCGCGCGCACGCCCGCGGTGGAGGAGGCCTGGAAGCTCGGTAACGGCGCGGCGAGCGCCGGGCGCCACGCGGACGCCATCGAGCACTACAAGAAGGCGCTCTTGCTCCTGGGCCAGAGGCCCGAACGGGCCGAGCTCTACTACCGCATCGGCAAGGCCAAGGAAGAGCTCGGCAGCGGCGGCGAGGCCCTCCACAACTACGACAAGGCCCTGGGTATCGAGCCCCTGCACCACGACGCCTTCGCGCACGCGCGGAAGCTGTTGCTGGCGAGCCGCGACTTTGCCCGGCTGGAGACGCTGCTGCGCCGTCGCGTGGACGCGCGCGGCGACGCCGACGCGAAGGTCAAGGAGCTCGCGAGCATCGCCAGCGTCTGGACCGACGAAGCGAAGGAGCCGGCCAGAGCCATCCCCGCGCTGGAGCAGTGGGTGCGCCTGCGCGAGGATGCCGAGGGGCTGGAGTTGCTGGTCGGGGCGCTCAGCGCCGCGGGGCGACACGCCGGCGCCAACGAGGCGCGCAAGCGACTTGCCAAGCTCCACGCCGACGACGCGCCGAAGCGCGCGCGGGTGCTGCTCGCGGCCGCGCAGACCGCCGCCGCGCACCTGCCTGGTGGCGGCGATGCCCTCCCGCTGGCGCGCGAGGCGCTGGACGCCGACCCCAGCGTGTTCGAGGCGCTGGAAGTGGCGGCCACTGCCCTGGGCACGCGCCGGCGCTGGCGCGAGCTCGCAGAGCTGTACGAGCGCGTGCTCGAGCGCACCAAGGACGACGTGGTCGCCTGGGATCTCGGCAAGAAGCTCGGCATGCTCTGCCGCGACGAGCTCGACGACCTGCCGGGCGCGCTCGGCGCCTTCGCCGCCGCCGCGAGGCGGAACCCCGCGGACGTGGAGCTGCACTTCTGGGTCGCGGAGCTGTGCGAGGCCTCGAAGGACTACGCCGGATCCGCCGCCCAGATGCGCGTCGCTGCATTCGCGGCCGCCGATCGCACCGATATCTACCGGCGCGCGCTGTGGTGCTTCGAGAAGACCGGCGAGACGGACGCGGCCTGGAACGCCGCCTGCGTGCTCGACGAGCTCGGCGACGCCGACATCAACGAGTCGCTGCTCGCCGACACCCACCGCCCGGAGGGCTTGCTCACCGCGCGCGGGAGCTTCGGAGAAGAGGACTGGGCGTGCCTCCGGCCCGAGCGCGACGAGCCGCTCGAGCGCATTCTTCGTTTGGTGACGCCGGCGGCCATCGAGCTTCGCCTGCGGGACCTCACGCAGGCGGGGCTCTTGCCCACGCTCTCCGAGGCCACGCTGCAGAACCCGGCGGGGACCACCACGTTGATGCGCAGTTTGTCCTGGACCGCGCGGCTGCTCGGCACGGAGGTGCCGGCCGTCCACGTGCTGCCGACGGTGGAGGGTGAGCTGTCTCCGCTCCCGCTCGACGTGGCAACCACGGCCGCCAGCCGCAACGTAGCCAGCGGTCTCGAGCTGCCGGAGCTGGCGTTTTTGTGGGCCCGCGTCCTCGGCTACCTGCGCCCCGAGCACCGCCTGCTGATCTTCTACCCGACTGCGCTCGACGTCGCGAAGCTGCTGCTCGGGTCGCTCGCTGCGGCAGGGGTCGAAGAGGCCGAGGGAGACGCCGCGCTGGTGGCGGACGGCGTCGCCGAGTTGATCGACGAAGAGCTCTTGGGCGAGCTCGGGGAGGCCGCCGCCGCCCTCAGCAAGAAGCGCCTCAGGACGCGCGTCGGCAAATACGTGCGGAGCGTGCACGCGGCGGCAGGCCGGGCCGGCCTGGTTGCCTGCGGGGACGTGGCCCGGGCCGTGGCGCTGGTCCGGCGCTTCCCGCTGGTCGCTGGACCGTCGGAGGCGGAGCAGATCGCCGATCTGCGCGCGTTCTCGGTCAGCGCCGAGCACTGCCGGATCCGCGAGCACCTGGGCGTGGCGGTACGAGGTTGAAGCTCAGCGGCTCGAGGTCGGGGCCGCCGACGCGGCGGGCGCTGCACCGCCCTCGAGGCTGCAGCCGTAGTCCCCGACCAGGTAATACGCACGGCGGCAGCTGACGCTCACCAACCCCGAGCCGCTCACCTGGAAGTCGAAGCTCTGCCCGATGGGGTTCTTGGCCTCGCGGGTCATGCGGGGCGCCGAGTCCTTGGGCGTCTTGGCCAAGGACTGCGCCATCTGTCGCACCTCGGAGTTGTCGGCGAACACGTTGTAGAGGCCCAGCGCCGACAGCCCGAGCAGCACGACGGGGATCAGAGCCCTGAGCGGTCCTCTTCCTTCGGCCATGGATCAACCCGACATCTCGAGCTCGAAGAACGGGATCTCCCGCTCTTTGCTCCACCAGAGCCCGCAACCCACGTTGATGAAGTGTTTGTTCAAGATGCCGCGATAGTACGAGCCGTTGCGGATGTGGATGTCCGCGTCGGTGCGCGTCTGATCGCAGCGCTCGCGCAAGTCGAGCCGAGTGGTCACCTCCAGGTAGACCAAGCCCTTGCTCATGGCGGCGATGTTCGCCACGGCCGGCGCCACGTCCGGATCCGGCAGGTATTGCAGCACGCCCTGGCACACGATCAGATCGTGCTTCTTGCGGTCGCGCCAGCGCGCGATGTCCCGGTGCGAGAAGCCGTACTTCTTGCACATCGCCTGGCTGACCTCGGTCCCCGTGTAGGCGACACCCTTGACGTTCTTCTCGATCCAACGTTTCCAGTGGCCGACGCCGGCGCCGATGTCGAGGACGCTCTTGACCTCGATGCTGTTGTAGCGCGCGAACGCGAACACGAACTCCGCCAGCGCGGCGTGCTCCTCCTGGGAGGTCACGCGGGTCTTCGGGTCTTCGTAGAAGCGATGGTAGTAGGCTTCATCGAAGCGCCGGAAACGGTCCATGCGCGGCAGTCTACCGCGTTGCCTCGGCGGGCGGATAGCCCAAGAACCCGCAAAATTTCGCGGTTCCGGCCCAGCCCCGGCGGCCGACTAGCCTCGCAGGCCCGTGCGCGCGCGCGTCACGACAGGCGCTTCAAGAGCTCGGTGTCGTAGGGCTCGAGATCGACCGGCAGCTCACGCTCGACGCGATAGCCCAGGAGCGTCGGCTCGATCTCGAGCGCGCGGAAGCGCACGCCGGCGCGGGAGGCTCGGCGCGCCGCTCGGGCCAGGAGCGGGTCGTGCAGGTCGGAGGGACGCACGCCCCGCGCGCCCGTGCGTTGCACCGTGAAGATCACGCTGGCCGAGTGACTCTGCCGCGTGAGGGTCGCCAGCTCGTCGAGGTGGCGCCGGCCGCGCTCGCTCGGAGCGTCGGGAAAGTATCCGAAGCCGTCCGGGTAGACCAGGTGACAGTTCTTCACCTCGACGAAGTGCTGGCGCGACTTGGTCGACAAGTGAAAGTCGACGCGAGAGCGCTCGGCGTAGGGGTACTCGCGCCGGAGCTCGGAGTAGCGCCGCAAGCCGGGCAGGACCTTGGCCTCCAGCGCCGCGCCGACGAGGCGGTTCGCCATGAGGGTGTTCACACCGAGCAGGGTGCCGTCGAGCTCGAGCAGCTCCCAGGTGTACGCGAGCTTGCGTTCGGGCCGGGCAGGGGAGAGGTACACGCGGCGGCCTGCTTCGATCAGCCCCTCCATGCGCCCGGTGTTGACGCAGTGGGCGACGACCTCGCGTCCATCGTCCAGGCGCACGTCGGCGAAGAAGCGCTGCCGGCGGCCGAGCAAGCGGCCGGGGACGAGCGGCACGGCGTGAGGCACGAAGGCGAGCGGGCTCACGGGGCGAGCCCCGCGCGCTCGCGCAACGCGAGCGCCACCGCGACGGCGTTGCCTAGGCGCTCCGCCGCGCGGCCGCGGACCGGGACGGGCGAGGGGCGAAGGCCTGCTCGCGCGAGCACGCTCTCGAGCGCGCCCGGGGCGCGCTCGACGGCGTTGGACCAGAGGGACTTCAGGCTCAGGCCGTGCCCTTCGAGGCCTGCCGCCCCCAGGGCGTCGAGGGTGCTCTGATTCCAGGCCACGATCAGATCGCGCGGACGCCGAAAGCCGTCCCAGGCCGCGCGGAGGCCCGCGAGATCGTCGCCGCCCGCGAGGTCCGCTTCGCGGAGCTTCATGTGGAACAGGCCGCCGGGGGTGGGCCCTCGCACGATGCGGTCGAAGCGCTCGCCGCTCTTCGGGCGCACCGCGGCGAGCTGCACCAAAGCCCGCACACCGGGTGGCCCCGGCGCCGTCTCCGCGTACACCAGCGTGAGGTCTTCCCAGCGCTCGCTGACGGCGCGGGCGACTCCCCGCGCGCCGCTCGCGCGGCGAAGCTTCGCGCGGCGCGGTCCGGCGCGGCGCACGACGTACTCGACCTGGTCATCGATCATCGAGTCGAAGGCGCCGAGCAACCGTTCGAGCCCTGCCGTCTCGGGCTCGAGGACGCCGAGCGCAGCGACCACGGCCTCTACCGTGGAGAGACACTCGGCGCGCGGCTCGCGGCGGATGCGATAGCGGCTCGGCGTCGTGTCGCGGAGCTTCACCCGTGGAACGTCATCGAGCCAGCCGAGATCCCGCGCCAGCGTGTGCGCGTGGTGCCAGGTCCCGTCGAGCACGATCAGCTGGTCGGGCCGCTCGTCGGGCCCGAGGCTCTCGAGCGCGCGGGCGTCAGGCGAAGGATAGAGCAGCGCGGCGTTCGGCGACGGGCGCGGCAGCGCGCCGCTCGGTCCATTCAGGAAGATCACGTCGAGTCGCAGCTTGGCCAGGCCGAGCGCCAGCAGGCGCGCCGTGCCGATGGCGTGCCGACGCTCGCGCGGGTGTTGCAGCAGCCAGATGGCGGTCTGGTTGTCGATCCGCGGTACTCGCGCGCACACGCAGGTCACCTGCGGCTTCAGACAGGCGTAGCAGTAAGCCCGCTCGGGGAGGCTCATTTCGGCTTCTTCTTGTCGCCGCTCTTGCCCCGCTCGTCGTTGCCTTTGCCTTTGCCCTTGTCCTCGCTGGGCTTCGCGGGCGGCGGGGCAGCGGTAGTGGTCGGCGTGGGCGCGGGCGGCGCCTTGGGGGCGGTCGCAGTCGAGCCCGGGGCCGGCGGCGGCGGGCTCGCGGCCTTGCCCGCCGGCGCACCGGTCGTCTTGGTGGTCGGCGCGGGTGGGGCAGTCGGCGCGGGCGGCGCAGTCGGCGCGGGCGGCGCAGGCGGCGCGGCCTGTGCCCCCTTGCTCGCCGGCGCCGCTCGTGGCGTTGCCGCAGTGGCGGCGGGCGCATCGGCTGTCGCGGGGGACGTCGGCTCGCTCTCGACGGCGCGCGCCGCGCTCTCGCCGGAGGCGCTCCCGCTCGGGGCCGTACCGGGCTCCGAGAGCGTGATGCTCGGCGACTCCGCGCCCACACCGGCAGCGGCGTCGGGCACGGACTCCCACGGCCTGAGCACCGCGAGGGCGACGCCGGCTGCGGCCAGGACCAAGACTCCGGTCGCAGCGAAGGCCAGGAGAGCCACGACTCCGCGCTGCTTCTCCGGCGGCGGGGTCCTCGCCGGCGCCTGCCCGAGCGATTGCGGCGGGAGCGAGGCGGGCACGGCGTCGCTGGCAAAGGCCGCGGGGGTGGCGGCGAAGCTGGCGGGAGCGGTGAGCGACGGCGGCGCGGTGTTCTCGTACGCGATGGCCAGGCCCGCGCTCTCCAGCGTGCGCTCGCGGACCGAATACGGCGCGCTGGTGGCGACCGTGGCGGCGTCGCGACCCGATGCCGCGCTGCTCGCGGAGACGACCTCGATGCGCGTCGCCTCCTCGGCGCGGCTGTTCGCCGCCAACGCGAAGGGTGGAACCTGGCCTCCGAGCACCGCCTGCACGTCCCGGCGCATGGTGGCCGCGTCCGGGTAGCGCGCCTCCTGAGAGAACGCGAGGGCGCGATCGACGATGGCGCACACGGCTCCGGGCACGTTGGGTGCGACGTCGGCGAGCCTCGGCGCGGGCTTGGTCGCCATCGCCACCAAGAGCTCCGCCTCGCTGGGCTCCTCGTGGATGCGCCGACCCGCCAGGGCGCGGAACAGCAGCGCGCCGAGCGCGAACAGATCGGTGCGGCCGTCCACCTTGCCGCGCCGTCCCAAAGCCTGCTCCGGCGCCATGTAGGGGATGGTGCCGAGGGCCAGGCCGGTGCGGGTCTTGAACTCCGAAGGCACGTCGTCGATCACGCGAGCGATGCCGAAGTCGAGGATCTTGACCTTGCCCTCCGTGGTCACGAACACGTTGTCGGGCTTGATGTCGCGGTGGATGACCCCCGCCTGGTGGGCCGCGCCGAGCGCGTCCAGGATCTGGTCGGCGAAGCCGAGCAAGTCTCTCACCGACAGCTCGCTCGCTCGCCCGAGCCGGGCGCTGAGCGGTTCCCCCTCGAGCAGCTCGACCACCAGGAACACGTCGGGGCCGTCGGCGTGATCGAGGATCTTGACCACGCTCGGGTGTCCGATGCGGTTGGCCACGTAGGCCTCGCGCAGGAAGCGCTCCTTGAGCTCGCGCCTGCGGGCCATCTCCGGGTGGAGGAGCTTGATCGCCGCTTGGCGGCCGGCCGGGTCGGTGGCCGCGTACACCGACGCCATGCCGCCGCTGCCGAGCAGCCGCCCGAGCTGCCAGCCGCCGCCGACGGCGTCGCCGCTCCGGTCCCCGCCGGTCTCGGTCTCCGTGGTGGTGGGCGCCATCTCCGAGGGCCGCTAGCTTAGCTCGGATTCGCGCCGGTTTTCTGCCATCGAGACCCGGGGTGGGAAATCACAGTAGGATTCGCCCATGACGCCGAGCGAGAAGAACATCGTCAAGTCTCTGGTCGCGGTCGCCTGGGCCGACGGCAAGGTCGAGCAACCGGAGTCCCACGTCATCGAGGGGCTGCTCGCCGGCTTCGATGCCAGCGACGAGGAGGAGAAGGAGCTCCTGGAGTACGCGAAGGAGAGGCGCACCCTCGAGAAGGACATCCCGCTGTCCGCGCTGGGCGAAGAGGAACGGGAGCTCCTGCTCGCCAACGCGGCGCTGCTCACTCACGCGGACGGCGAGCAGAGCGAGAGCGAGAAGGCCCTGCTCGACAAGCTGATCGATCTGCTCGGCTTCAGCAAGGAGACAGCCGAAGAGATCCTCGGCTCGGTGAAGGACGGCGCCCTGCGCCTGGGGAGCAACGTGCTCGAAGACGTGAAGTAGCTCGATGCTCGACAAGAACGAGCGCCAGTTCTTCGCGCAAGAGCACGCCCAGAGCGTGATTCAGACGCTCTCGGGCACCCTGGCCGGCGCGGGCATCCCGCTGACGCAGACCGGCCCGAACCAATGGTCCGGGCGCGGGACCCTGGCGAGCTACGGCATGGTGCCCAAGGTGTTGGTGTCGATGCTGCCGATTCAGGGCGGCTTCTTCCTCGAGGTGAGGGTCATCGCGGACTTCGAGTCGAACGCCATCGTGATCTTGATCGTGCTCTGGTTCGTCTTCTTCCCGGTGGCGCTGATCCTCGCGCTCATGGGCTACCAGGAGTGGGAGCGGCGGCAGGTCCAGCTGTTCCAGGCCGTGTGGATGCCGCTCTCGAATCGCATCGCCGCGCCACCCGGTCCGCAGTTCGGGCCGCCGGGGCCGGGATATGGAGGCAGGTAGATGAGGGTCTTCGCCGAAGACTTGCTGGCGGGGCAGGTCGCTTTGATCACGGGTGGTGGCAGCGGCATCGGCGCCGGCGTGGCGCGGCGCCTGGCCGAACAAGGGGCCAAGGTCGCGCTGGTCGGCCGCAAGCTCGACAAGCTCGAGTCGAGCGCCGCGCGGATCCGCGACGCCGGCGGAACAGCGAGGTGCTTTGCCGCCGACGTGCGGGACTACGCGGCGCTCGAGGCGGCGGTCCGGAGCGTGGTCGCCGAGTGGGGTCGGCTCGACGTCTTGATCAACTCCGCGGCCGGCAATTTCCTGGCGCCGGCCGCTGGTCTCTCTGCCAACGGCTTCAAGAGCGTGATCGAGATCGATCTGGTCGGGACCTTCAACGCCTCCCGGGCCTGCTTCGAGCCGCTCGCGGTACGCGGAGGCAGCATCGTCAGCATCACCGCCACGCAGGCTTGGGTGCCAACTCCCTTGCAGTGCCACGCCGGCGCCGCCAAGGCCGGCATCGCCAAGCTCACCCAAGATCTCGCGCTCGAGTGGGGCGGCAGCAAGATCCGGGTGAACGCCGTGGCGCCAGGGCCCATCGCCGACACCGAGGGCATGCGTCGCCTCGCGCCGGCGGACTCCGAGGCGCAGAAGCGGCTCGAGGGCAGCATGCCCATCGGGCGCTGGGGCAGCGTCGCGGAGGTCGCCGACGCGGTCCTGTTCCTGGTCTCGCCGGCCGCCGGCTTCATCACCGGCACGACCTTGGTGGTGGACGGCGGGCAGTCGTTGCTCGGGGCGGGCAACCTCTTCTCGCTCGGAGGCTGATCGTCACTCCTTGGGCTTGTCCGGCGCGTGCATGATCAGCGTCTTGTCGGGGCCGCCACGGCCCGAGACCGGTGGTGGCTCGATGCCCAGGCCGGAGACGCCGCCGGAGACGATGAACGCCATCACGTCGCTGCTCGTAGCGCTCAGCGTCTCCACCTGTTCGCGCGGCACGAGCAGCACGTTGCCTGCGAAGTTGTAGGACTGCGGGAAGTAGACCGCGAGGTGCCCCTTCATCTCGATCTGCGCCAGCGACTCCCGGGTCACGAAGCCCAGCGCCTTGGCCTGGCTGCCCGGGACGAGCGCGACAGCCACCGGACGGTCGAACTTCTTCTTGTCGCCGACGAAGGCGCCGACCAGATCGCGGATCGAGGTGTAGAGCAGCTTGATCAAGGGGACCTTGGCCAGCCACTTCTCCGTCTCGCGCACCACCGCTCCGCCGATCACGTTGGAGGTCAGGAAGCCGACCAGCGTGATGAGCCCCAGGGTGAGGACGAAGCCGAGCCCGGGCACGCCCACCGGTAGGATGCGATCGACGGTGGTGAAGACGAGCCACGCGATGTAGACAGTGATGCTGACCGGAGCGAGCACCAGGCAACCACGCCAGAAGTAGCCGAGCAGGGTCTTCGTCATGGCCGACGGGATAGCGTATTTTTCGATCGGAACTAGCGTCGACTTCGTCGGCACGGCCGGGAGCGCGGCTTCGCTGGGGGTGGTGCGGGGTCGTCCCGAATGAGCCCAGCACCTGCCGCTCGGCCGGCCGAGCGCGTGATCACGCGGCGCTTCGCCCTGGCGACGCTGGCGAACCTGGTCTTCTTCGTGGGAGTCACCAGCTTCTTCTCGCTGCCGGTTCACCTGGAGGCGCTCGGTGCCAGCCGCGCCGAAGTCGGGCGGACGATGGGCGCCTTCGGCGTCGCGGCCCTGGTCGCCATCCCGCTCACGGGCACCCTCGCGGACCGCTACGGACGCCGGCGCTTCATGCTGGCCGGTGCGCTCGCCTGGTTCGGGCTCTCCCTCGCGTTCCTGTGGGTCGATCGCGTCGGCCCTCTGGTCTACGCGCTCCGGCTCGGTCAGGGCTTCGCTTTCTCTCTGGCGTTCGTCGCGACCAACGCAGTGATCGTCGATCTGGCTCCGCCAGCCTCGCTGGGTCGGGCCATCGCCTGGTTCGGCGCGACCACGCTGGTGTCGCACGCGGTCGGGCCTTCGCTCGGGGAGTGGGTCGCCCACGAGCTGGGATTCCACCGGCTGTTCCAGCTCTCGGCGGCGGTGTCGCTCTTGGCGCTGCCGCTCTACCTGGCGGTGCCCGACGTGGCACGGCCGGCGGCGCGCGACCTGGCCGGCGACATCGGCATGCGCGGCCTGGCGCTGCGGCGCGGCGCCATCGGCTCGCTCCTGTGCGCGCTCGGCACGGCCGTCACCTTCGGCACCGCGCTGAACTTCATGCCGGTGTTCGTGCGCGCGCGCGGCCTGCCGAGCCACGCGCCCTTCTTCGTGGCCTACGTGGCGGCGGCGATCTTGGTGCGGCTCACGGCGGGCGGGCTCGGCGACCGCGTGGGGCACCGTCCGGTGGGCGTCGCCGGCGCGCTGGGCTTCACGCTGGCGGCGCTCGGCTTCGCCTTCGTGCACGCGCCCTGGCAGCTCGTGGTGTTGGCCCTGTGTTTCGGCGTCTCGCACGGGCTGGCCTACCCGAGCATGAACGCCACGTTCGTCGAGGGCGCTCCGGCGTCCGCCCGCGGGCGCGCCATGGCGCTGTTCAACCTCTCGTTCAACGTGGGCGTGACGCTGAGCGCGTTCGTCGCCGGGGAGATCGCGCAGCGCTTCGACTACGGCGCGATGTGGGCGGTGTCGGGGCTGGTGTCCCTGGCAGGCGCGCTGGCCTTCGCGCTCGATCGCGCGCTCACTTCACATCCAGCTTGATCAGCCGGCGCGCGTTGTCGCCGTAGATCTTCCGCAGCACCTCGGGCGGCAGCCCGACCCCGCTGATTCTCCACTTGCCTTGGATCGGCGTGGGATGGTCGAAGTCCCGCTCAGTGGTCTCGAAGTAGCGGCGAGTCGCGGTGAAGAAGCGCTCTTCGTCTTTCGCCCCGGCCGGCTCCTTGCCTTCGGAGCCCAGGAAGAGCGGCTCGGGCTCGGCGCTCACTCCCAGGTCGCTGCCGTACAAAACGCGGTCCTGGAACTCGACGAAGAACGCCCGCATCTTCTCCGGCGGGTGCCGCCCCAGCTCGGGGACGCGCGCCGCGGTGTCCACGTAGAGGTTCGGGTACTTGCGCAGCCATTTGGCGACGCGCTCGGGGTCTTCCGCGCAGTTGCCGAAGTGCACCGAGATGAACGTGGTCTTGGGGTGGCGCGCCACGCGGCGCTCGAGCTGCTCGAGGATCTGATCGAAGCTCGGCACCTCCTGGCCGTGTTGGGACCAGCCCGGGTGGGCCTCGAGCTCGTCTTTGCGCTCGTTCTTTTCGTCGATGGGCAGCCAGAACGCACGCGGATCGCCGCTGTGGATGGAGACTGGCAAGCCGAGCTCAGCCGCGGCCTCGAACACGGGGTCGAGCCCGGGGTCGTCCACCGGCAGGAGGCGCCCGTCGGGGGCCGGCAAGCCGAGGCCCAGGAGCTTGGAGATCTTCAGCCCACGGGCGCCCATCGCGTGGGCGCGCCGCAGGCTCTGCGCCATGCGCGCGCCGTAGTCGGGGAAACGCACGTCGTTGAAGCTCAGCGTGGTGAACACGGTGACGCGCCCGCCCGAGGCGCGTGCGGCGGCGAGCTGCTCGGGTAGCCCGCGACCGGGGAGGCCCCCGGAGAGGTTGACGACGTGATCGAACTGCCAGCGCTGCATCAGGCGGCCCAGGCGCTCCACTCCGTCCGGAGCCAGGTGCACGTGAACGTCCACGACGTGGAAGCGCTCGCGTCCTCCGGAGCCCCGGTCGGGCGCGGCGGGCGGAGGCGGCGGAGCGCGGAAGGCGATCCAGCAGCCGACCGCGATGGCGAGCGCCCCGAGGACGAAGGTCAACCAGGGGTGCCGGCGCCGGGACACGGGCGCGATGCTACTTCAGCGTCCGCTGACGGCGCCCATCATTCTGGCCAGGGCTTGCAGGCGCTGGACCACGAAGCGCTCGCTCGGCCCGAGCCGCTGCTCGTCGAGCAGCGCAACGTAGCGGTGGAGCAATGGCAGGTCCAAACGCGGCGCCCGGCGCGCGACGTTGAACAGCTCGTCCACCGTCGCCAGTGGCAGCGGCGCCTGGAGCGCGAGGTAGAGCCGGATCGGGTACTCGACCCACTGGCTCTTCGAGGTCGCGCCGGCGAGGCGGACGGCGGCGCTCGCGGCCGCCTGGGCCACTTCGCGCGGGAGTTGGCGGGTGCGCTGCGCCTCGTCGAGCACGTCGGCCATCAGCGTCCCGAGCAGGCGCTCCGCCTCGTCCGCTTTGCCCATGGCGATGGCCTTGTCCACGACGCCGGCCATGAGCTGGAAGGCGTGGGTGCGCCGCGTGGTGGCGTCAGCCGGGCCCTCGTCGGCGGGGTCTCGGGTCGGAACGCGCTGGGTGGCGCGCACGGCGTCGCCGCTCTCCGAGCGCAGCAGGGTGAAGACCGCGTCAGCGACCGAGATACGCGCGCCTGGGCTCACCAGGAGCTTGCCCTGGACCGCCTCGCCGTCCACCCGCACACCGTTGACGCTGCCGAGATCTTCGACGAACACCGCGGCGTCCGTCACGGTGATCTTGGCGTGCCGGCGCGAGACCATGTGGTTGTCGACCACGACGTCGGCGTCCGCAGCGCGGCCGATCACGGTCTCGCCGAGACCGAGCGGGATGCGCTGCGCGCCGCGCTGGAGCACGTAGCGCTCGCGCGCCCCGGCGGGCTGCTCGAAGCGAGTCAGAGTTCTTGCCGGATCTTCGCCCAAGGAACGCCCCTCGAAGCCGAAACGATACGCGAGATCGCCGCCGGGGCAAATGGATGGAACACCAACGCCACGCGACCGCCCTTCGGGAGGAGCAGCCGCGTGGCGTGGCTCTCGGCTTCCTACTTCAGGACCTCGGTCAGCTTCTGCAGCTTCATGGCCAGGCCCATGTCGCCCTCGATCTTGAGCTTGCCCGAGAAGAACAGCTGCTGGCCGTTGGCGCGGCCCTCGAGCATGTCGACGTAGTCGCTGGCCGCCATCTTGATGGTGCAGGCCGCAGTACCGTCGCCCTCGGTCACGCCCGGAGCGTCCTTCAGGTTCATCACCCAAGTGCCGCCGCCGTCGCCGGCGAGCACGAACTTGTAGACGGCGCCGATCGCAGCAGCCTTGTCCTTGTGCTCGGCAATCTTGGTCGCGGCCTCGTCCATCTTCTCTTTTGCAGTCGCCATGCTCGTTCTCCTGTTTTCGTTTCGTTCTCTGCGAGTTCCCCGCCGGACGAGCCGACGGTGAGATCGTTCAAGGTCCTGGCGGGCGGCTCTTCCGGCCCACGGAGTCGACGAAGCGCTCGTGCCGGCTGCTCCAGATCCAGAGCAAGAGCGAGCGCGCTCGCTCCGCATCGCCCGAGCGCACCGCCTCCACGACGTGCTCGTAGCCTTCGGTGATGGTCCCCGGAGAGACCCACAGGGTCTCCAGGTAGGGCGTGTACTTCTTGAGCAGGCCGCGCACGCTGTTCATGAGCAGGCGGGGCACGACGTTCTTCGCGGCCCCAGCCAGCGCCCAGTTGAAGTCGAAGTCCAACCACAACAGGCGCGAGAGGTTCTTCTCGCTGCGCATCTCGGCCACGATGTGGTCGAGCGCGCGCAGGTCGTCGTCGTTGCGGCGCTTGGCGGCGAGCTCGGCGATGTCGGCGGACAGGATGCGGGCCACCTCGAGCAGGTTCTTCAGCACCTCGGTGTTCACCACGCCTTCGGGGGTGACGGCCAGGTACTCGATCACGTCCACGCTGGCGTGCTCGCTGTAGTCGAGCACCTCGGTGCCGACCCCGGCGCGCCGCTCGATCAGGCGTAGCTGCTCGAGCTGGTTCATGGCCTCGCGGACCGTGAAGCGATTGACCGCCAGATCCTCGGCCAGGGCGAGCTCGGGCGGCAGCATGTCGCCGGGGGCGTAGGCGCCGGACAGGATGCGCCGCTTGAGCAGCTCCGCCACCTGCGTTCCCAGCTTGGGGCTCGGGGCGAGGGTCTTCTTCTTGCGGACTGCGGCCACCACGCGGCGCAGGTCTTACCCCGCGTAATGTCCAACAATCAACAGCAAATGTTGAACAATTCCAGGGCGGCAACAAACCAATTGAAATCACAAAGCAAAAGCGAGGCCCCAAGGGAACCTCGCTCTTGCCTCGAAGCGAGGCGCGCTTCAGGTACCGCCGTCGGCGGCGGCGGGGTCCGCGGCCTTGGGCTGCTTCATCACCTTGCCGGCGGGGGCCGCCGTGGTCGTGGTGGTGGGCGCCGCCGTGGCCGTGGTGGTCGCCGTGGGCGCCGCCGTGTCGGTCGTGGCCGGGGCCGGCGTCGCGGTCGGGGCCGCCGTCGCCGTCGGGTTGGAGTCAGCCGGGCGGTTTTGGACCACGCAGCCGATGAACACGACCGCGAGGGTCCCGAGGATCGCAACACTCGAAAAAGCCTTGGACTTCATGAAGAACCTACCTTGTGGAGCGACGGGAGCTTACCGGAAACCCCGCGGCGTCGCGAGGTTTGACGTCCCGGGGCGGGAATCGAAGCACTGATTTCGCTCACTTCGCCCCCAGCTCCGAGAGCACGAAGGCGAACAGGTCCGCGTACTCGTCCGCGATCTTGCTGATCGGCTTGCCGGCGCCATGACCCGCGCGGATCTCGGTCCGGAGCAGGATGGGGTGTGGGGAGCTGGTCGCATGCTGGAGCGCGGCCGCGAGCTTGCGCGCGTGCATGGGATCGACCCGGGTGTCGCTCTCCGCGGTCATCAGCAGGACGGCGGGGTACGCCGTGCCCTTCTGCACGTGGTGATAGGGCGAGTAGGCGTGGAGCCACTCGAACTGCGTCGGGTCCTCCGCCGAGCCGTACTCGGGGATCCAGAGCTTGGCGATCTGGAAGTGGTGATAGCGGAGCATGTCGGTGAGCGGGACGCCGCTGACCGCGGCCCGAAACAGGTCGGGGCGCTGAACCAGCGTGGCCGCGACGAGCAACCCGCCGTTGGAGCGACCGTGGATCGCCAGGCGCTCCGGCCGGGTGACCTTGGTCTTCACCAGATCCTCCGCCACGGCGATGAAGTCGTCGAAGACGTTCTGCTTCTTCTCGAGCTGCCCCGCGCGGTGCCACTCCTCGCCGAACTCGCCACCGCCGCGCAGGTTGGCCTGCACGGAGACGCCGCCGCGCTCCAGGAACGCGTAGGTCGAGCGGGAGAAGCGTGGCAAGAGGCTCACGTTGAAGCCGCCGTACCCGTAGAGCAGCGTGGGATTGTCCGCGCTCCGGAGCGAGACGTCCTTCTTGTGCACCATCAGGTACGGCACCAGCGTGCCGTCCTTGCTCTTGGCTTTGCGCGCCGTCACCGTGAAGTCGCCGGTGGGGATGTTCGCCTTCACCTCCTTCCAGGTGCTCACCTGGCCGGTCTTCAGGTCGAGCCGGCGGATGCTGGGCGGAGTCACGAACGACTCGAAGTCGAAGAACGCCTGGTCGTCGTCGTGCAGCCCGGCGAAGCCGTTGCTGGTGCCGAGGGTTGGCAGGGCGACGGCGCCCTTGCTCTTGCCGCTCTGGTCGAAGCGCTCCAGCCGGCTCACCACCTCGTGGGTGTAGGCCAGCAAGAGCTCGCCGCCGATCACGTTGAAGTCGCCCAGCACGTCCGCGGCGTGCTCGGCGATCACGCGCTTCCAGCTCGCACGCTCCGGGCGCTTGGGATCGACCGCGTAGATGGCGTAGCGCGGCGCGCCTTCGTTGGTGCGGACCCAGAGCACGTCGTCGAGCGGCAACGGATCGTAGACGTGGTCCTTGCCCTCGGTGATTTCCTGCCAGTTGAGCTTCTTCTCGCGGGTATCGGCGATGAAGAGCGCGCTCTTGCTCCAGCCCTGGTGCACGCGCACCACCAGCCAGCGCCCGTTCGGCGAGATGGCGCAGCTCGGGAAGTCGGTCATCACCTTGGCCTTGAACACCACGGGGTCGGTGTCTGGCGAGCGCCCCAGCTGGTGCTCGAAGATGGTGCGGTGGTACTTCTCCTCGCCCTCCGGCACGCTGCCCTTCGCCGGGAAGCGCGAGTAGTAGAAGCGCTTGCCGCCGGGCAGCCAACACACCGACGAGTAGCGGGCGCGCGTGATCTGGTCGGGCAGCTCCTTGCCGGTCTGGACGTCGCGGATGCGCAGCGTGCTCTCCTCGCTGCCGCCTTCGCTGACGCCGTAGGCCAAGAGGTCCCCCTCGTTCGAAGGCTGGTACCAGTCGAGCGCGGTGGTGCCGTCCGCGCTCATCGCGTTGGGGTCCAAGAGGGCGCGATCGCTGCCCGAGAGGCCGTCGCGCACGTAGAGCACCGGCTGGTTCTGGCTGCCGTCGCGGCGGCTGTGGAAGTAGCGCAGCGTGCGCTTGCCGGTGCGGCGCACGGCGGGCAGGGACTCTTCCCCGATGGCGAGCAGCTCTTCGAGCCGAGTGCGGAGCGCCGCCCGCAGCGGCACCTTCTCGAGGTAGGCGCCGAGCTCGCGGTTCTGCGCCTCGACCCAGCGCGCCACCTCGGGGTCGTCCGAGCCTTCCAGCCAGCGATAGGGGTCGGCGATCTTCACCCCGTGTACGGTTTCAGTGAGATCCTGTCGGCGGGTCATGATTTTGGGTCTCTGAGCGCTGCTCTCGACGAAGATGGGGGTGACCTCTGCGGGGCCGGCGGGTGGGGGCGGGGGCTCGGCCGGCAGCGGCGTGGCCCCGCAGCCGAGCAGGAGCGCGAGGCCGAGGCCGAGGGCGAGGCGCGCTTCATACCCGAGCATTCGGCGGCAGAGTGTAGCCTGCCTCTCCCGGCAATTGGACGGATCGCGAGGGCTGGGGGAAGATTCTCGCTCGCGTGCGTCTCCTCGGCCTGTGCCTCGTCGCGTGCTCGGCGTCCCCGGTGGGCCCGCCTGCCAAGCCGGCCGAAGCGAGCCCGCCGCCGAGGCTCGCCGTCGCGTCCCCGATGCCGCCGTCCGCGGCAGCCGTCGCCGAGCCGGTGCGGGCGCCCGCGGAGCTCGGCTTCCTGAAAGGGCAGACCCACGTCCACACCAGCCGCTCCTACGACGCTCGCACGCCGCCCGAGGAGGTGGTGCGCTTCTACCGCGAGCGCGGCTACGACTTCCTGGCGCTGACCGATCACAATCGCGTCACGACGCTCCCCGCGCCAGACGGGATGCTGCTCTTCGCCGGGGTCGAGCTCAGCCAGAACTCGACTCAGTGCGAGCCTAGACCTTCGCCGGGATACCGCTGCCTGTTCCACCTGAGCGGCCTGTTCTTGGATCCGGCGCGTGACGCGCAGAAGGGTGAGCGCATTCCGCTCACGTTCCGTCCAGGGCGCCTCGACGCGTATCGCTCGCAGCTCGAGGTCGTGCGGAGCCTGGAAGGGGTCCCGGTGCTGAACCACCCGCTGTTCCACTTTGCCGCCGATGCCCGCCTGATCCGCGGGCTCGCCAGCGAGGGCGTGCACCACGTCGAGCTCTGGAACGCGAGCCTCGATCAGCAGCACCCGGGCAGCCGTAGGAGCGCCGAAGACCGCGCCGAGGCGCTCTGGGACGACGTGCTGAGCCAGGGCACGCGCGTGTTCGGAGTGGCCACCGACGACGCTCACCACTTCGCCGACGCCGCTCAGCGGGCCAGGCTGGGGAAGTCCGCCTACGTCGGCGATCGCGCCTGGATCATGGTGCGCGCGGACAAGACGCCGGAGTCGATCCGGTCGGCGTTCAACGCCGGGGATTTCTACGCCTCCACGGGGGTGACGCTGGCCGCGCTCGAGAGCCATTCGGGCGCGCTCGCGCTGTCCGTGGCGCCGGCGGCCGGGAGCACCACCATCCGCTTCGTGGGAAAGAACGGGCGCGAGCTCGGCCGCGTCTCGGGGCCGCGCGCCCGACGCGAGCTCGCCAAGGGCGAGGGCTACCTGCGAGCCGTGGTGGAGGACTCCGCGGGGCGCAAGGCATGGACCCAGCCGCTCTGGGAGAGCCCGTGATCTTGTGGGTGTACGGCTCGCTCAAGCGCGGCGAGCGGCACCACGACGAGCTGGGCGGCGCGGAGCTCTTGGGTCACGGACGCACGTTGCCGCGCTACGCGCTATCGCGCAGCGGAGAGTACCCAGCGCTGGTTGCCGGCTCCGAGGTCGTGTCCGGCGAGTTGTACCGCGTGACGCCGGAGCTGCTCGCGCGCCTCGACGTGTTCGAGGGCGCCGGGTACCAACGCGGCCGCGTGGTGCTCGAGGATGGGCGCGAGGTGCTGGCCTACGTCGCCTCGGGTTGGACTGGCTCGCCGAGCCCGACGCGCTCGAGCTCCTGATCGAAGCGCGCGTCGAAGGCGGCGATCTCCTGCAACACCCCCGGGCTCTCGAGCGCGTGCTCGACCCGTTCGGCGCCCTCGTTGACCGCGGCGCGATCCGCCTCCGGTAGCTCGCCCTGTCCCGCGTCGGCGCGCTTCTGGAACATGGCAGCCACGGCCCTCCCGGCGGCGCCGAGGCCGCGCTTCGACTGCCGGACGACGGCCGCGAGCGCGCTCTTCGAGATCGACAGCTGACTCTCGCCGAGCGCGCGATCGAAGGCGCCGCGGATCAGCTTGGCCTGACCCCCGAGGCCGCTGCCGCCCTCGGGCAAGAGCCCGCGTACGAGGCAGCGCTCCACGCTGCGCCCGAGCAGCAGGGCCGTCACCAGATCGCGGCTGATGCCGCGCACCGCGCCGATCCACGCCAGGAGCTTGCGGATGGGGAAGAGGATCAGCTTGGCCAGGAGCTTCGGTAGCGCCGTGAGGCAGCCGGCAAGACACCCCACTGGCTCGGAGTAGAGCGCCGCGACCTCCTTGGACGAGAACGTGCGGCCGTGCCGGTCCAGAGCCTGGCTGACGATCAGCCGCGCCACCGCGTTGCGGAAGATGTCGTCCGCGAACGGCAGCGGGACGAAGCGGCACGCGGAGTAGAGCAGCGCCGACAGGACGAGCGCACGCTCGAAGCTCGGCGCGCGCGCATGGGCGAGCGCGGTCGGTTCGCTCACGGTCCGTCAACCCCCCGGGGGCACCACGCTTTTTTCGCGCCGCTGTTCGATGGCGACGAATTCTCGCTCGCCGTAGCCGGTGTAGATCTGACGTGGGCGGGCGATCTTCTGCTCCTTGTCGAGCAGCATTTCTTCCCACTGCGCCAGCCAGCCGGCGGTGCGAGGGATCGCGAACAAGACCGGGAACATGTCGACCGGGATGCCCAGCGCCTCGTAGATCAGGCCCGAGTAGAAATCGACGTTCGGGTAGAGCTTGCGCTTGACGAAGTAGTCGTCGGAAAGCGCGATTTTCTCCAGCTCGAGCGCCACGGCGAGCAGCGGGTTCTTCTTGCCCACCACGTCGAACACCTGGTCGGCCAGGTGCTTGATCACCCGCGCCCGCGGGTCGTAGTTCTTGTACACGCGGTGACCGAAGCCCATCAGCCGGCCGCCGACGCCGCTCTTCACTTCCTTCACGAAGGCGGGGACGTGGCTGACGTCGCCGATCTCGCGCAGCATGCGCAGCACGGCCTCGTTGGCGCCGCCGTGGAGCGGCCCGTAGAGCGCAGCCGCCGCGCCGGCGACCGCCACGTAGGGGTCGGCCTGCGAGCTGCCGATGGAGCGCATCACGTTGGCGGAGCAGTTCTGCTCGTGGTCGGCGTGCAGAATGAAGAGCACGTCGAGCGCGCGGGCGATCTCCGGCTGGATCTCGAAGCGCGGCTCGGCGATGCGCTTCATCATCGCCAGGAAGTTCTCCGAGTAGCTGAGCTCGTTGTCGGGGTAGACGAACGGCATGCCGACGCTGTGCCGGTAGCTCCAGGCCGCGAGGGTCGGCATCTTGGCGATCAGCCGAACGATCTGCATGCGACGGATCTCGGCGTCCGAGACGTGCTTGGCCTCGGGGTAGAAGGTGCTGAGCGCGCCGACGGTGGCCACCAGCATGCCCATGGGGTGCGCGTCGTAGCGGAACCCGTCGATGAACGTGCGCACGTTCTCGTGCACGTAGGTGTGCGTGGTGATCTCGCGGGTGAACTCGCTGAGCTCGTGCTTGCTGGGCAGCTCGCCGTTGAGCAAGAGGTATGCGACCTCCAGGTAGCTGGCGCGCTCGGCCAGCTGGTCCACCGGGTAGCCGCGGTAGCGCAGGATGCCGCGGTCGCCGTCGATGAAGGTCACCGCCGACCGGCACGACGCCGTGTTCATGAAGGCCGGGTCGTAGGTCATCAGGCCGAAATCCTCGTCGTCGACGCGGATCTGCCGCAGGTCCATCGCGCGGATGGTCCCGTCCACGATTGGCAGCTCGTAGGTCTTGCCGGTGCGGTTGTCGGTGACAGTCAGCGTTTCTGCAGGCATGTTCGCTCCCTCCGCTCCTCGCCCACTCTTGTCGTCGGGCCGCGGCCCGAGGGCAAGGGAAGTCGGACCGGGACCGCCGTTTTCTGGGCCGGATGCGGTCGATTTGGCAAACCGGGAGCATGGCTCCCCGTCTGCCCGAGATCCTGCGCCCGGTCGCGGGCTTTTTTGGCGTGATTTCTCTGCTGAACGTCGCCGCCTGCGACGGCTTCTTCGGCAAGTCCGATCCCGGCGCCGCCAAGGTGAAGCCGGAGAACGGCGGCGTGAAGCTGGACGAGGACGACTGGTCCGGCGTGCCGGTCCCGCCCGAGGACGGTCCCAAGCTCGCCCCCGTCGCGATGGTGGTGCCCATCTACCCGAAGCCGAGCAAGCAGGCCGAGGTCATCGGCTACCTGCGAGTCGGCGCGCGGGTCTCGCGCTCGCCGGAGCCCGTCGATCGACGCGACTGCCCGGACGGCTGGTACGCCGTACGGCCGATGGGGTTCGTGTGCGCTGGCCCCGATGCCACCGTCAAGCTCGACCACCCCATCGCCAAGGCCATCAACCACGAGCCGCACCGCAACTGGGCCATGCCCTATCGCTACGCGTTCACCCGGGCCATCGCGCCGAACTACCTCCGTGTGCCGAGCAAGGACGAACAGTTCCAGTACGAGATGCGCCTCGAGCGCCACCTGCGCAACTGGGCCAAGCTGCGCGAGCGCTGGGACGAGCTCACCGTGGGCGCCAACGACGTGCCGCTGGACGAGGCCGGCTACGCCATCGGCAAGATCCCGGATCACGCCGAGCCGCTGGATCAGAGCGCGCGCTTCGGCGGCGACGGCAAGGACGAGGTGCCGTGGTGGTTGGTCGGCGAGCGCCGCATCCCGAACATCTCGAGCTTCCGTGCGCCGCCCTACGCCGTCATCGCCAACCGCGTGAAGCGTCACACCGGCGTCGCGCTGATCGGCACGTTCGTCGCCGGGCCCGAGGCCCAGAACCGTCGATTCGCCATCAGCACGGACGCGCGCCTCCTGCCCGCCGACAAGCTCAAGGCGGACAGCGGGTCGCCGTTCCACGGCTACTCGGTGCGCGACATCGGCCTGCCCGTCGCGTTCGCGCGCAAGGCCGGGGCCACCTGGTGGGACGTGAAGGACGGCAAGCTGGAGAAGGGGGAGCGGCTCGGCTGGCGCGAGTTCATCCCGCTCACCGGGACGGTCAAGATGATGCAAGGCGTGCGCATGGTGGAGGCCAAGAGCGGCCGCTGGCTGCGCAGCGAAGATCTGAAGACCGCGGCCAAGCCCAGCCAGCTGCCCTCCTGGGCCAAGAAGGGCACCAAGTGGATCGACCTCAGCATCGTGAGCCAGACGCTCACGCTCTGGGAGGGCGATCGGCCCGTCTACGTCACGCTGGTGTCGAGCGGAAAGGACGGCCTGGGCGAGCCGGGCAAGACGCTGAGCACCCCCCGCGGCACCTTCCGCATCTACCAGAAGCACATCACCACCACGATGGACTCGGACGTGGCCGATCACGAGTTCGAGCTGCGTGACGTGCCCTGGGTCATGTACTTCAAAGGCGGCTACGCCTTGCACGGCGCTTACTGGCACGACGACTTCGGCCGCGTGCGCTCCCACGGCTGCGTGAACCTGGCGCCCATCGACGCGCGCTTCGTGTTCATGTGGGCGAGCCCCGAGGTCCCCGCCCACTGGCACGCCGCGTACTCCACGCCGGCGACCGAACAGGGCACGATCGTGTACATCCACCCCTGACTCGAGCGTCACCGCTGTCGCGCGATCGACAGCAGCACCGCCAGCGCTAGGAACGCGGCCGCGACGAGGAGGACGTTTGCCATCGCTGCTCCGGCCGGGGAAGAGCTCGAGTCAGCGGCTGAGCCCCGGGATCTTGGGCATCCCGTCCGCGCCGTAGAGGCCGGGCGGTTGCTTCAGGACGAACGAGGCCGCGGCGCCGCCGCCGATGACGAGGAGCACGAACAAGAGCCCCAGCACGCAGCCGAGCCGAGACTTCTTCTGTGGCACGCCCCTCGCAGACAGCGACCCCGGGCCCGCCATCTGCGGAAGAGCGGCGGGATACCCGCCGGAGATCCCCGCCGGCGACGCCATCGGGTTCGACGCTTGCTGGATGCTGGTCGGCTCCCAGAGCGAGTCGAGCGGACGATCGCGTCCCGGCGGCGGCGGGGCGAGGTCGACTCCGGCGAACAAGTCCTGCGGCTGTCCCGGCGGTGCCTCCGGCGCCGGCCCGCCCATCAGGTTCTCCAGCGAGAACGACTCGCCGGTGGCGGGCGCGTGGCGCTCTGGGATCGTTCGATCCTCGCCGGTCATCAGGTCCGCGGTCGACAGCGGACGCGAGTCGGCTCGGAAGTCGTCCTGCATCGCCAGCGTGCGTTCGTCCATGTCCGACAGGAGATCGTCGACGTCATGCCCGCCGACGCTGGGCGGCGGTGCTTCTATCTCGTCCTGAAGTCGAGTCGGCACGTCGTCGAACTGCTCCGCGAGCAGCTCGGGCTTGGACTTCTGCGCCGGTCGTGCCGCGCCCGCGCCCCCGATCGACGCGAGCAGATCCTGGGCGCTCTTGCCGTCGAGCGATACGGTCACGTCCTCGAAGCCGACCTCGTTGTCGTCGCGTCCGGGCTCGTGCCAAACCCCGGACGGGATGCGGCCGCGGCTGGACGGCGCCATCAGCGAGTCGGCGGACGCGACGATGGTCGCGTCCTCTTCGGCCGGCTCGTCCATCGGATACTCCGAGTCCGATATGGCCGCTTTGGGCTTCAGGCCGCGAGCCGCGAGCGCCGCGGCGATCATCGGGATTTCCCAGGGCCGCTTCCAGTCCTCCATCCCGTCGGCCCAGATGAAGGTCTCCTGATCGATGCTGCCGCGGGCGTACAGCTGCACGACCTCCGCGGTTCGCATCTCCTCGTGTTGATCGTCGGTGAGCGCCACCGTCCACTCCGGCTCCGCTTCTTCCGGTTCCGGCGCGCTCGGTCGCGGCGCGGGCACGGCCGGACGCGCGGTGCCGAGCTTGTCGGTGGACGGCGGGGCTGGCGCTGCGCCTCGGGGCGCCTCGAGCCCGCCCAGCATCGTCTTCTTCGCGAACCCTCCGACCTTCGGTTGCTGAGCCCCGGCGGGACGCGGCACGCTGGACGATGGCGGCACCGCCGACGCCGGCTCTCGCCAGGTGCCCGTCTTTCCCTCGCCATCCGAGAGCGCGCTCCAGTCGTTGTCCTCCGCTGGCGGTTTGGCGGTCGCGGCAGGCCGCGGTGCAGCCGGCGCGGCGCCCGGTCTCGGAACCGGCGCGGGCGTCGCCGCCGGCTTGGGAGCGGCGGCCACGACCGCGGGTTTGGGAGCGGCGGCGGCTGCGGGCTTGGGAGCGGCGGCGGCTGCGGGCTTGGCTGCGGGCTTGGGAGCGGCGGCGGCGGGCTTGGGAGCGGCGGCGGCGGGTTTGGGAGCGCCGGCTGCGGGTATGGGAGCGGCGCCTGCGGGCTTGGGAGCGGCGGCTGCGGGTTTGGGAGCGGCGGCCGCGGGTTTGGGGGCGGCGGCGGCGGGGCCGGGTGCCGCGGCCGCAGCGCCGCCGAGCGCGGTGCCGTCCACGATGATGGGCGAGCCGCACCGCTTACACGCGATCCGCACCTTGCGGCCTCGGACTTTGTCGTCGGGGACGGCGAATCGCGCCGGGCAGCTCGTGCAGGAAACTTCCATCGATGGAGGCGAGTCGAGCCTATGCCAGGCGCCCCAGCGACGCCAGCCCATACCGCGGCAGTGCGTGCGGCCTTGGCGCGGGCGTGTTGTCCGTGGTTTTGTCGAGTCTCATGACGCTGTGGCACCTGAGCCGAGCCATCGCGGAAACGGCCTGGATCTCCGTTCCGACGGTCGTCGAAGGCGCGCTGGGACGGCTCACGCCGGAGACTTGTGATCGGCGTCTCGATTCTTGGTCACGCCGATTGCTCGAGCACGCACAGATCGAGGTCACGACCCATGGGCTCGAGAACGCGCCCGCGGGAGAGAGCTTCGTGATCATGAGCAACCACCAGTCGCTCTACGACATCCCGGTGCTGTTCCAGTCGCTCGAGCGGCGGCTGCGCATGGTGGCGAAGACGGAGCTGTTTCGGATCCCGGTTTGGTCCACCGCGATGCGCGCCGCGGGCTTCGTCGAGGTGGATCGCCAGAACCGCGAGCGGGCCATCGCCAGCCTGAACCGCGCGAAGCGTGCGCTGGCCGAAGGCACCAGCATCTGGATCGCGCCGGAAGGCACCCGCAGCGACACCGGCAAGCTCGGCCCGTTCAAGAAGGGCGGCTTCCACCTGGCCCTCGACACCGGTGCGCGCATCCTGCCCGTCACCGTGCTCGGCACCCGACAGGTGCTGGTGGCGCGAGGCGGGACGGTGAATCCGGGCGCGCGTGTGACGGTGACCGTGAGCGCTCCCATCGACGCCGAGCACTACGGCGAGGAGCGCAAGGAAGAGCTCATCGCGGCGGTGCGCGCGGCCATCGCGCAGCACATGCCGGAAGAGCTCAGATGACCTCGGGCTCGAGGCCGCTCGGTCGCACACCGAGCTAGTGTGCCGAGTCCGCAAATCGGGCCCAATGTGACCTCGGCACACTAGCGAATTCGCGGAGCGAATTCCGCGGGGTGAATCGCGCGAAGCGCGAGAGGGGCGCGCGGCGCCCCTCCGAGGAAAATAGTGTCCGCGCTGCGATAGCAGCGCCGCGCGGAGCGCGGTCCGCAATTCGGTTGCGAATTGCGGACTCACGACACTAGGGACACCCCCTTAGACCGTGAGCGCCGCGAACTCCGGGCCGGCGGGGATGCTCATCAGCTCCTTGAGCAGGAGCGGCACCTCGTGGTGCTCGTAGAGCAGGTGGTAGACGGCCGCGACGATGGGCAGGTCGATGCGCTTCTTCTTGGCGAAGTCGTGGGCGGCTTTCGCCATCTTCACGCCTTCGGCCACCATGCGCATGTCGCGCTGGATGTCCTCCAGCTTCTCGCCCCGGGCGAGCCGGGCGCCCACTTGGTGGTTGCGTGAGAGCGGCGACGAGCAGGTCGCGATCAGATCACCCATGCCGGCCATGCCGCCGAAGGTCATCACCTCCGCGCCCATGGCCACGCCGAAACGCGCCATCTCCGACAGGCCACGGGTCAGGAGCAGCGCCTTGGTGTTGTCCCCGAGCCCGAGGCCGGCGGCCACGCCGGCGGCCAACGCGATGATGTTCTTGAAGCCGCCGCCGATCTCCGCGCCGACGACGTCGCGGCCCTGATAGACGCGGAAGTAGTCGTTGTGCAGAGCAGCGTGGGTGCGCGTGAACACCTCGTCGTAGCGGCTGGCGACCAGCGTGCCCGTGGGCTGGCGCGCCGCCAGCTCCTTGGCCAGGTTGGGGCCGCTGATCACGCCGATCTTCCTGAGGCACGTCTCCTCGCGCAGCACCTCGCTCATGCGCTTGAAGCTGCCTTGCTCGATGCCCTTGGTGGCGTGAACGACCACGTGCTCGCCGTTCAGGTGGTTTCCGAGCTCCCGCGCGGTCTCGCGCATGGTGTGCGACGGTACCACGGCGATCAGGAGCGACGCGCTCTGGCAGATGTGCTTCAGGTCGTGCGTTGCCTCGACGCTCTCGGGCAGGGTGAAGCCGGGCAGATAAGCGGAGTTCTGGCGAGTCTCGTTGATCTCGCGGCACAGCTCCTCGCGCCGCGCCCAGAGCAAGGTGCGTTTGCCGTTCTCGCCGAGCACCTTGGCCAGCGTGGTGCCCCAGTTACCGGCGCCGATTACGCCGATACAGCTGTCGGTCGTCATGCTGCGGCTCCCTCGGCACCGGCCGTTGCGCTCGGCCCGAGCCGCGAGCGCGAGAGGTCGTAGCCGCGCAGGCGGTTGCCGTAATAGAGTAAGAGGTTGCGATCCTCGTGGAAGACCCGCTCGCCGCGGCGCACCGCGGCGGGATGCGCGTGGTAGCTGCCAAATGCGCGCAGCGCGTCGTCCACGACGAGCTCGGGGTCTCGGGAGAGCTCGTCCGCGAGCCGCGGGCCGCGCGTCGAGCGCCGGAGCGCGTCGATCACCCGCTCGGTCTCCCGCGCGAGGTCGGCCCGGGTGACGCTCGGGGATCTGCCGCCGGTCCTGAGCAGGCGGTAGAGGTCCATCTCGGGGTTGTCCCGCTGCAGCATGTCGAGCAGCGCGTACCCGACCACGTGGGTGCTCATCGCGACGTTGTCGCGCAGGAACTCCCGAGCGATGGCCGCGCTGAGCTCGTTCGTGTACTCCTCGTCGCGCTGGTGGTCGTGGACCGGGTCGCCGGCGTCGCTCACGTAGGAAGCCGCGTCGACCAGCCGGCCGCGGGGGTCGAGGCTCCGGCCGTCCTCGTCCACGTAGTTGCCGACGAAGTCCAGGGGCCGGCTGAAGGTGATCACCACGCGGCTGTCGAGCGACACCAGGTTCGACATGAAGTTCAGCACCTGGCGCGGTCGGCTGAACTCGTCGTCCTCGATGATGTAGCGGTTCTTCCCGACCTCCTTCAGGTGGTCGTCGATCAGCGTCTCCGCCTCGAGCCCCAGCTTGTAGGAGATGGTGCAGGGGACGACGTACAAATTGGGCTTGTCGCGGTGGCTCTGGAGGTTGCCGACGTAGGCGCGCACGGCCGTCCCGAGCAGGCCGCGCTTGAGCTTCTGCTCCACGGCGCCGCTGCGCGAGCGCGTGCCGCCGGGGAAGAAGAGGTTGTTGTAGTCGAGCTCGAGCGCGACGGTGGCGAACTCCTTCAGCACGTCCTTGTAGAGCGCGGCGGTCTTCTTGCGGTCCACGCGGTAGGCGCCGAGGTTGTTCATGAAGAACGACGTCACCGGGTTGTTGAACAGGTTCAGCCCCGCGCCGTAGAGCAGCGGGGGCAAGCCCATCAAGTGGACGGCGTAGCCCAGCACGATGCTGTCCAGATGGGACGAGTGCGTGGGGACCACGACCAGCGTGCCCTTGTCGAGGAGCTTGCGCACGTGATCGACCGAGCCCTGGATCTGCACGTGATCGGACAGCCCGTGTCGGAGCGAGCCCAGCGAGCTCAGCTTGCGCGGCGACATCGCCGTCAAGAGCACGCTCAGGCCGGTGGGCACGACGGTGGTGGACAACCTGTAGACGCGGTCGTCGAAGTTGCCGACGATCTCCGAGGCGAAACGCAGCGCGATTTGGTCGAGCATCTCCCGGAGATCCCGCGCCGAGGCGTGGCGCAGCCGACGCTGCACCTTCTGGTAGAAGGCGTGGTCGGCGGCGAGTCGCGGATCGCCGCCGCGCTCGCGCTCGAGCCGGCGGCGTTCGTGGTAGAGCGTGTCGTTGACCAAGGCTTCGAGGCCCACCTCTTCGGGCGGACGCAGCGTTGCCACGTGCCGATCGACGACACGCGTGGCAGCTTCGATGCGGGCGCGCTCGCGGTGCTCGGGTCGCATGGGAGGCCGAGCCTACAACGCCCGCGGGCGGCCGGGGACACCCGTGCCGTCACCGCCGACGGAAAAGTGTGCTCTAGTTCGGGCCGTGTCGAAGCCCGAGCTCGAGCCCGAAGACCCCAGCGAAGCAGCGCCGCGAGATCTCGACGCCTCAGCCGCGAAGCCGGTGACCCGTCGCGCCCCGCCGTCCCGGTTGCCGGCGAAGGAGTCGGTGGCCCGACCCCCGTGGGTGCCGTTCGCGCTCGGCCTGCTGGTCGGCGCATTGGCGGGACTGTCTACCTGGGCGCTCGCACCTGCCGCGCCGAAGAGCCTGAACCAGGCGCTCGCCGCCCGCTGCGACAAGGGCGACAAGCTCGCCTGCCGGCAGCTCGGGCTCTCGCACCAAGTCGGTCTCGAGGCCGAGCGCGACGCCAAGCTCGCGGCCGAGCTGTTCGAACGCGCCTGCAACGCCGACGACGCGCCCGCGTGCCTGCACCTCGCCAAGCTGCTGGAGGCGGGGCAGGGCGGCAAGCTGGATGCGGCTCGCGTGCTCGGCCTGTACGAGCGGGCCTGTCAGGGCTCCGAAGGCGAAGCCTGTGCGACCCTCGGCAAGCGCCACGAAAAGGGGCGCGGCGTCCCGAAGGACCCGGCGAAGGCCGTCGAGCTCTTCCAGAGAGGCTGCGATCTGGGCAGCGCGGAGGCGTGCGGCGGGCTCGCGCTCGCCAAGTTCATCGGCATGGGCACCGAGGCGAACGTGGAGCAGGCCGTCGCGCTGTTCCAGAAGGCCTGCGACGGCGGCGACGCCGAAGGCTGCCACGGCTTCGGACGCATG
Source organism: Polyangiaceae bacterium (assembly GCA_015075635.1). Classification (NCBI taxonomy): domain Bacteria; kingdom Pseudomonadati; phylum Myxococcota; order Polyangiales; family Polyangiaceae; species Polyangiaceae bacterium. The sequence continues at coordinate 3,118,772 of JABTUA010000001.1, read as the reverse complement.
TTGCTCGGCGGTCGCGGCATGCCCAAGGACGAGGCGCGGGCGGTCCAGCTCTTCGAGCGGGCTTGCGACGGGGGCTCGGTGATGGGGTGCCGCGCGCTCGGGCTCCTCTACACCGACGGCTCGAGCGGCGTGACGGCCGACCTGGCCCGGGCCCGCCAGCTGTTCGAGCGCGGCTGCGCCCTCGGCGATCAGCTGTCGTGCGAGCGGGTGGAGCGCCCAGCTGCGCGGCCGCGGGAGTGAGACGAAATCCGGACCCCGCTGGTCGCCGCGTCGGCGTCGAGCTAGGCACGTTCGATGTCGATCACGCTGTCGCTGTTCAAGGCGTGTGCCGACCGCCTGGGCCAGCGACCCGCGCTGGGGCGCGCCGACGCGCGCAACGCTGCATCGCGCAAGGAGCACGGGCTCGAGCCCTGAGCCGAGCGGTCGAGCACGATTGCTCGTCCCCCGGCTCCCTCACGTGATAGGAATGCCCAGGAGGATTCGATGAAGACGGCAGATCTCCTGACCCAGTCGCTCGCCCCCATCGCGCTCGGGCTGCTCCTTCCGCTGGGGTTGCTGGCGCACTCCGGCTGCACCAAGAAGGACGAACCGCCGCCGCCGCTGCCTTCCGCCGCGCCGGTCGCCACGCCGGCCGCTCCGCTGGTGCTCGAGGTCGAGGACGCGGGGGAAGACGTCAGCGACGCGGATGCCGACGCCAAGAAGGTCGGGGGCGGGAGCTCGGCCAGCATGAAGAAGTGCTGCCAGGCGATCTCGCAGAACGCCGAGAGCGCGCCGGAGCCGACCAAGACGTACATGAAGCAGCTGGCCGCGGCGTGCTTCGCCGCCGCCGGTTCGGGTCAGGGCTGGAGCGGCGGCGGCTTCAGCTGCAAGTGACCGCTCTCGAGAGGGCAGGCTCGGAGCTCGTTGGACGAGCCCCGTCAACAGGCGTGCGGGACCGTCGAGGGGCCGGCCGAGCAGCGCGGGTCCAGCAGCGATGGTGCGGTGCATCTCCTCGACGAGCGCGGTGACGCCGTGGGTGGCCTCGATCGCCAGCCGGCTCGCCCCCCGCAGGTTCCTCAACGTGCCCGCGCTTGCGCTTGGCCATGTCGAGAGTCGAGCGCGGTTCGCCAAAGTTGACAGTGTAAACTGTAACGGTTATTGGTGTAAGCATGAGCTCCGAGGTCGCGACCGGGACGAACCGCGCAGAAATCGCCAACAGCGTGAGCCACGGGCTCGGCCTCTTGGCGGCGCTGGCCGCGCTGCCGCTGCTCGTGACGAGCGCCGCTCGGCGCGGGTCCGTCGCGGCCGTCGTGGGCGCGAGCGTGTTTTCGGCCACGCTGGTGCTGCTCTACCTGTGCTCGACCCTGTACCACGCGCTGCCGGGGCCCAAGGCGAAGCGCGTGCTTCGGGTGCTCGATCACGCGGCGATCTTCCTGCTCATCGCGGGCACCTACACGCCGTTCACGCTGGGCGTGCTGAGCGGTGTTTGGGGCCAGTCGCTGCTCACAGTGGTGTGGGTGCTGGCCATCGCCGGGGTCGTTCTCGAGGTGGTCGGCGGCATGCGTTTCCCGCGGCTGTCGATGGCGCTGTACCTCGGCATGGGTTGGTTGGTGTTGACGGCGATCCGTCCGCTCTGGCAGCTGATGGAGCCGTGGGGGTTGTTCTGGTTGATCGCGGGCGGTCTCGCCTACACCTCGGGGGTGGCCTTCTACGCCGCCAAGCGCCTGCCTCACGCGCACCTGGTCTGGCACCTGTTCGTGATCGCGGGCAGCGCCTGCCACACGATTGCGGTGCTAGAGTACAGCTAGTGCCGAGCTTCGAGTGCCCCTACTGCGGCGAGCCGACGGACGCGTTCCCGGATCTCGACGGCGGGGAGCGACAGATACTGATCGAGGACTGCGTGGTGTGCTGCCGCCCCATTCGAGTCGTCGCTACCTACTCCGAGGCGAGCGGGGAGTTCGGGATCGAGGCGAGCGCCGCCTAGAGCCGGGAGCCTACGCAGCGGGGCGACCGGTGCGCCGGACCACCACCTCGACGCTCGCGTTCGAGATGCGGACCTCGTCTCCGACCGCGAGGGTCGTGAGCCCGCCTAACACGGCGCTCTCGTGGAACCGGACGGTGTGACCGTCGGAGGTGCGGGCGACGCCGTAGCGTGCCTCATGGTCGACGTAGGTGATCCGAGCGAGCATGGGCTCGCGACGTGCAGGCCGCGTTCCATCGCAGGATCTCGGGGAGTCGTGCCGTCGCGCGACGCAAGCGTTTCGGGCGAGGCACTCTGGCATGCAGAGGTTGCGTTCGCCGAGCGTCACTTCAGCTTCGGCCGGACCTTGCACCAGACGCGCAGGATCAGCGTGCCGCGCACGGTCCAGGGCGTGACGTCGACGCGATCGATCTGATCGACGGCGGCGATGGGCAGGCGGTGCATCAGGCGTTCGGCGACGAAATCTCGGCGCGTCGCCTCCGTGGAGAGCTGGCCCAGGTCGTCGCCTTTGACCACGAAGGTCACGAGCTCGAAGACGTCCAGCGCGAGCGCGCGCTGCCGCGCGCTCGAGGGCGGAGGGACGGGATCGAGCATGGCCGAGGCCAGCGCATCGATGGTGTCCTTGCTGACCCGTTCCGCCTTCTGCGGGCGGGGCGCGTTGGGCGGCGGCGCCACGCCGGGCATGGTCATGCGCGGGACCGGCACGGGCTCGGCTGGGGGCTCCGAGTACCCGTGGGTGCGCAGCCGCTGACGGACCCCGGTGTTCGGCTCCGAAGCGTCGTCCGCGCGGCTGATGCGCGCCGAAGGCGGCACGAGCTCCGCCGTGATGGCGGCCAGGGTCTCGCGACCGGCTGGCACCAGGTGGAACTCGAGCTCCGGGGTGTCGCCGCCGGGCGCGACGTCGCTGGTGATGGCCGCGAGCGTCTCGCGACCGGCCGGCGCGAAGCCGACCTGGATCTCCGGCGACGAGTCGTCGTCGCGTTCCTCACGCCCGGTCGAGGCCCCACGCGGCGCAGGGCGCGGCGGTCGTTTGGGGGGGCGCTTCTTCGGAACCTGGGCCAACCAGAGAACAGTATTACAGGAGCTCGCTCTTGCCCATCAGGTACTTGTCGATGCTGCGCGCGGCGCGCCGGCCGTCGGCGATGGCCCAAACGACCAGGCTCTGGCCGCGCTGGCAGTCACCTGCCGCGAACACTCCGGTCGAGCTGGTCATGAAGCTCGGATCCACGGCCAGGTTGCCGCGGCGGTCGAGCCCGAGCCCGAGCGCCTCGACGAGCCCGGGTTTCTCCGGATGTAGGAAGCCGAGCGCGAGCAACACCAGATCGGCGTCGAGCTCGATCTCGCTGCCTTCGACGCGATCGAAGCGGCCGGCGCGCTCGGTGACGCGGACCAGGTGGAGCTTCTGGACGCGGCCGTTCGCTCCGCCGAAGCGCTCCGTCGAGACGCTCCACTCGCGATTGCAGCCTTCTTCGTGCGAGGTGGAGGTGCGGAGAACGAGCGGCCAGAGCGGCCAGGGCGTGCTCGGATCGCGCTCCGCCGGCGGACGCGGCAGGATCTCGAGGCTGGTCACGCTCCGCGCTCCCTGACGGATGGCGGTGCCGATGCAGTCGCTGCCGGTGTCGCCGCCGCCGATGACCACGACGCGCTTGCCCGTGGCCAGGATCGCGCGCTCCTCCGGCACGCGGTCCCCGGCCAGGCGGCGGTTCTGCTGCTCGAGGAAATCCATGGCGAAGTGGATGCCGCCGAGCTCGCGACCCGGCACCGGCAGATCCCGGGGCTTTCGCGCGCCGATGGCGAGGCAGACGGCGTCGAAGCGCGAGCTGAGCTCCTCGGCGGCGAGCGTGACGCCGACCTCGACGCCGGTGCGGAACTCGACGCCCTCCGCGCGGAGCTGCTCCACGCGTGCCTGCACCCAGCGCTTCTCCAGCTTGAAGTCCGGAATGCCGTAGGTGAGGAGCCCCCCGATGCGGTCGTCCCGCTCGAGCACGACCACGCTGTGGCCGGCGCGGTTGAGCTCCTGGGCCGCAGCCAGGCCCGCGGGACCCGAGCCGACCACCGCGACCTTCTTTCCGGTGCGCTCGAGCGGCGGCTCCGGGACGATGCGCCCGCGCGCGAAGGCGTGGTCGGCGATGGACTTCTCCAGCAGCTTGATGCTGACCGGGTCGCTGTTGATGCCGAGCACACAGGCGGCCTCGCAGGGCGCCGGGCAGACGCGTCCGGTGATCTCGGGGAAGTTGTTGGTGGCGTGCAGCGCGGCGGCGGCGTCGTCCCAGCGCCCGCGGTAGACGTGGTCGTTCCACTCCGGGATCAGGTTTCCGAGCGGACAGCCGGTGTTGCAGAAGGGAATGCCGCAATCCATGCAGCGCGCGCCCTGCTTCTTCAGCCGCTCGTCCACGACCGGCAGCTCGAGCTCGCGATAGTCCTTCACGCGCTCGGCGACCGGGCGCTTCGGCGGCTCCTCGCGCGAGTACTCGACGAAGCCCGTCGGCTTTCCCATCACTCCGCCTCCGTGGCGTGGCGGTTGCCGCGCGGCACCGGCAGCGGCTCGCCGTCGGTGGGCTCGTCGCCCAAGCTCGTGCGTTTCTGCTCCTCGAGCCGCTCGAGCACGCGGCGGTATTCCAGCGGGACCACCTTCAAGAGGCGCGGCAGCGTCTCTTCCCAGCGCGCGACGAGCTCGGCGGCCTTGGCGCTGCCTGTGGCGCGGCGGTGCTCGTCGAGCAGCGCGGCGACGAACGCGGCGTCGTCCGGGCCGAGGGGCTCGAGCGCCACCAGCTCGGGGTTGCAGCGCGACTCGAAGCGCCCGTCTTCGTCCAGCACGTAGGCGTAGCCGCCGCTCATGCCGGCGGCGAAGTTGCGCCCGGTCCGGCCGATCACCACCACGCGCCCGCCGGTCATGTACTCGCAGCCGTGGTCGCCGACGCCCTCGACCACCGCGGTGGCGCCGCTGTTGCGCACCGCGAAGCGCTCGCCGGCGACACCGCTGATGAACGCCTTGCCGCTGGTGGCGCCGTAGAGCGCGACGTTGCCCACCAGCACGCTCTCGTCGGAGCGGAAGGTGGCGCCGCGCGGCGGTCGCACCGAGAGCGTACCGCCGGACAGACCCTTGCCGACGTAGTCGTTCGCGTCCCCCTCCAGGGTGAGGTGCATGCCGTGGACCGCGAAGGCGCCGAAGCTCTGCCCGGCGCTGCCCTCGAAGTCGAGGCGCAGCGTGCCTTCCGGCAGCCCCGCGCGGCCGTGGCGCCGGGCGATCTCCCCGGCCAGCATCGCGCCCACCGTCCGGTGCACGTTGCGGATGGGAACCGCCAGGGCGATGGGCTCCTTGGCCTCGATGGCCGGGAGTACGCGCGGCAAGAGCTGGTGGTCGAGGGAGCGCTCGAGGCCGTGCTCCTGATCCAGGCTCTTGCAGACCTCGACTCCGGCGCCGCGCTCCGCGACGGCGAGCACGGCGCTCATGTCGAGCTTTCTGGCCTTGAAGTGCTCGCTCAAGTCGCGGGGGCGGATGCGATCGACCCGGCCGATCATCTCCTGGATGGTCCGGAAGCCGAGCTGGCTCATCAGCTCGCGCGCCTCCTCGGCCACGTAGAACATGAAGCGAATCACGTGCTCGGGCTGGCCCGCGAACTTCTTCCTGAGCTCGGGGTCCTGCGTGGCCACCCCGACCGGGCAGGTGTTGAGGTGACACTTGCGCATCATGATGCAGCCGCTGGCGACGAGCGGCGCCGTGGCGAAGCCGAACTCCTCGGCGCCGAGCAGCGCGGCGAACACGACGTCGCGCCCGGTGCGCATCTGCCCGTCGGTCTGCACGATGACGCGGCTGCGGAGGTCGTTCTTGACCAACACCTGGTGCGTCTCCGCCAGACCGAGCTCCCAGGGCACGCCCGCGTGTTTGATGCTGGTCAGGGGCGAGGCGCCGGTGCCGCCGTCGAAGCCCGAGATCAGGATCACGTCGGCGCGCGCCTTGGCCACTCCGGCGGCGATGGTGCCGACACCGGCCTCGGCCACTAGTTTCACGCTGATGCGCGCCTTCGGGTTCACCATCTTCAGGTCGAAGATCAGCTGCGCCAGATCCTCGATGCTGTAGATGTCGTGGTGGGGTGGGGGAGAGATGAGCGTGACGCCGGGCGTGGAGTGCCGGGTCTCGGCGATCACCACGTCCACTTTGTGCCCCGGCAGCTGGCCGCCCTCGCCGGGCTTGGCGCCCTGGGCGATCTTGATCTGCAGCTCGTCCGCGTTGACCAGGTAGTGGGCGGTCACGCCGAAGCGACCGCTCGCGACCTGCTTGATGCTGCTCCGCTTGCTGTCTCCGCTCGGAAGCCGGGCGAAGCGCTCCTCGCGCTCGCCGCCTTCGCCGGTGTTGCTGCGCCCGCCGATGCGGTTCATGGCGATGGCGAGGTTCTCGTGGGCCTCGGCGCTGATGCTGCCGAAGCTCATCGCGCCGGTGGCGAAGCGCCGCACGATCTCGCTGGCGGGCTCGACCTCGGACAGGGAGATCGGCGCCTCCGCCGGGAGCAGGTTCCACAGCCCGCGCAGCGTGATGGGGCCGCGGGACTGCTGGTTCACCAGATCCGAGTACTCGCGGTAGCTCTTCACGTCCTCTTCGCGCACGGCCCGCTGCAGCGCGCTGACGACCTTGGGGCTCCACAAGTGGCGCTCGCCTTGGGCGCGATACTGGTACTCGCCGCCGGTCTCCAAGACGGGGCTCGGGCTGCGGCGCCGGGGGAAGGCCGCTTCGCTCCGCGACCGGCACTCCTCCGCCAGCTCGTCGAGGTCGATGCCGCCCAGGCGCGAGGTGGTGCCGGTGAAATAGCGCTCGATCAGATCGGGGCCGAGGCCGATGGCCTCGAAGATTTGCGCGCCCTGGTAGCTCTGGAGCGTGCTGATGCCCATCTTGCTCATCACCTTCAGCACGCCCTTGTTGACCGCCTTGACCAGGTTCTTCTGGGCGACGGCCACGTCGCTGACGCCGCGGAGCACACCCGCTCGGGCCATCTCGGCGACGCTGTCGAGGGCGACGTAGGGGTTCACGGCGCCGGCGCCGAAGCCGAGCAAGAGGCAGAAGTGGTGGACCTCCCGGGCCTCGCCCGTCTCTACCAGGATGCCGACGCGCATGCGCGTGCCGTTGCGCATCAGGTGGTTGTGCACCGCTCCCAAGCCGAGCAGGCTCGGCACCGGCGCCATGTGCGGCGTGGCGCTCCGATCCGAGAGCACGATCACGCTGTGGTTGTTGAGCACCGCCAGCGAGGCCTGGCGGCAGAGCTCGTCGAGCGCCGCCTTCAGGCCACGCCCGCCTTCGGCGACCGGGTACACCATGGGCAGGCGCGCCGGGCGGCGGAAGTGGATCTGGTGGGTCTCGCACAGCGTCGCCAGCTCCTCGTTCGTGAGCACGGGGCTCCCGAGCTCGAGCATCTGCGCGTGGTCGGGCAGCTCGAAGAGCAGGTTGTCCTCGCCACCGACGAAGTTCCGGAGGCTCATCACCAGCGCTTCCCGGATGGGGTCGATGGGCGGGTTGGTGACCTGGGCGAAGTGTTGCTTGAAGTAGTTGAAGAGCAGCTGCGGCCGCTCGGAGAGGACCGCCAGCGGAGTGTCCGTGCCCATGCTGCCGACGGGCTCCTCGCCCTTCTCGGCCATGGGCGCGAGCAGCAGGGTCAGGTCTTCGGTCGTGTAGCCGAACACACGCTGCCGCGTCAGGAGCTCGTGCGGGTCGGCGAGCGCCGGCGCCGCTGGCACGTCGTCGATCTGGTCGAGGTGAATGGCGTTGTCGCGCAGCCACTTGCCATAGGGCTTCTGGTGGCAGACCTCGCGCTTCAGCTCCGCGTCCTCGACGATGCGTCCGCCGGCGAGGTCCACCAGGAACATGCGCCCCGGCTCCAGCCGGCCCTTGCGCGCGATCTGCTCGGGCGGGACGTCCATCACGCCGGTCTCGCTCGAGAGCACGACCAAGCCGTCGCGAGTCTCCAGCCAGCGCGCCGGCCGAAGGCCGTTGCGATCGAGCAGCGCGCCGATCTGCCGGCCATCGGTGAAGGTCAGCGCCGCTGGTCCGTCCCAGGGCTCCACCAGACAGGCGTGGTAGGCGTAGAAGTCGCGCTGGTAGCCCGGCATGCTCGGATCGTTCTGCCAGGCTTCGGGCACCAGCATCATCAGCACGTGGGGCAGCGAGCGACCGGCGTGGAGCAACAGCTCCGCGACGTTGTCGAGCTGGGCCGAGTCGCTGCCCCCGGGGGTGATGGTGGGCAGGATGTGGCGCACGTCCTCGCCGAAGACGCGGCCGTCGAACAGCTGCTCGCGAGCCCGCATCCACTGAGCGTTGCCGCGCACGGTGTTGATCTCGCCGTTGTGCGCCAGGAAGCGGAACGGCTGGGCCAGCTGCCAGGTCGGGAAGGTATTCGTGCTGAAGCGCTGGTGCACCATCGACAGCGCGCTGACCGCGCGGGGGTCCTCCAGATCCCGGTAGAACTTTGCGAGCTGATGCGCGAGGAGCAGGCCTTTGTAGACCAGCGTCCGACAAGACAGGCTCGGGATGTAGAAGGCGTCGCGGCCCGGGATGTCGCTCTCGCGGACGGTGCGCTCTGCCCACTTGCGGATCACGAACAGCTTGCGCTCGAAGCTCGCCTCGTCCTCCGTGGTCGAGCCGACCAGCACTTGCAGGATCAGCGGCGCGCTCTGGCGGGCGATGGGGCCCAGCGCCGATTCGTCCACCGGCACCGGTCGCCAGCCGAGCAGGCGCTGCCCGGTGCCGAGGATCTTGTCCTCGAGGATCTGCTGGCAGCGCGCCCGATCCGCCGCGTCCCGCGGCAAGAACACGCAGCCGACGCCGTACTTTCCCGGCTCGGGGAGCTCCAGGCGTGCGGCCATCTCGGCCGCCAGGAGCTCGTGCGGGACCTGGAGCAGAATGCCGGCGCCGTCGCCCGACTGCGGATCGCAGCCGGTCGCCCCGCGGTGCTCGAGGTTCAGCAGGATGCCGACCCCGCGCTCGACGATGTCGTGCGAGCGCACGCCCCGCAGGTTGGCGATGAAGCCCACGCCGCAGGCGTCGTGCTCGAAGCGCGGGTCGTAGAGGCTGCTGGGGCGGGGTGAGATCATATGGCGCCCGGTCTGAACGGATGGCGGGGCATGGGACCTTGGAAGGCCCGGTATTGGGCCACGAATTGACGCGCCGCGCAAGGCGCGCGGCACGTCGCGTGGCGTTGCAGGAAGCGCCGAGCCGACGTTTGATGCGGGCGATGACCGCCTTCGACCGCACCGCGGCGCTCGCCCTGCTGTTCGCCGCGCTCCTGGCCTGCAAGAGCAAGTCCGACAACCCTGCGCCGGCACCCGTGGCCGCGCCCACCGCCACGACGGTGACGCCGGGAGTGTGCCCGGGCGGGACCAGCATGGACCCCGGTCAGGGCGAGTTCCGCCCCGCGGTCACCGCATTCAAGGACAAGGACTACAAGACCGCCCAGCGCCTGCTCGAGCACCTGATGAAGCAGTATCCGAACAGCGCCACGGTGCGGGTGTGGCGCGGCGACGCCGCGCTCTTCGACAAGGGCTTGAAGGAGAGCGAGGCCGCCGAGGCGAGCATCCCGTTCTACGAAGAGGCCGAGAAGCTCCACGACAAGGGCTGCGCGCTGCCGGAGTACGAGCACTACTACCTGCGCATGGGCGTCGCCTACGCGCTCTTGCGCAAGCGCTCGCAGGACGACGCGATTCGTCACCTCGACATCGCCAAGAAGAACTGGGACAACAGCGCGGAGGTCTTCTATCACCTGGCGCGCGGCTACTGCCTGAAGAACGACGTCGAGCAGTGCGTGCAGAACTTCGAGAAATCGCTGGAGGTCGCCAAGTCGCTCCGGCGACCGAAGTTCCTGCGCTCGCACAACTCGCTGGACGACTGGATTCGCCGCTCGCGCACCCAGAGCGAGTTCGGCCCGCTGCGCAAGGACAAGCGCTACGCTGCGATCATCAAGAAGATGAAGGCGGAGGACGAGTAGGCGCTACTTGCAGCCGCCGCTGACCGCGAACTCCACGACCGCGTCCGGCGAGCCGTGGTCGTCCAGGTAGAACTCCCAGGCGTATTTCCCCTCCGGCAGCGGACCGAACTTCTGGTCGCCCACGGGCGGCCCGAGCTGCTCCCAGGAGATCTCGAAGTCGCCCTTGCCCGGCGCGAGGTTGCCGTACTCGAGCAGCTCGTCCGACTGCGGCTCGGTCTCGGTCCACGCCATGTAGCGACTCTCGCCCGTGTTCCGCAAGACCGGCGTCAGGATGGTGTCCTCCTTGAAGCTCAAGAGCTCGATGAACACCCAGTAGTGGTTTGGGCTCGCCCCATCCAGCTTCGTGGGGCGTACGCAGGCGTCTTCGGGCACGCGGCGGCCCTCGCCGTCGAGGGACACGTAGGCGTCCTTGATGTGTGCTGACTCGCAGCCGGTGGCCCCCGAGGTCGCGAGCAAGGCGACGGTGACGAAAGAGCCGAGTCGCATGGCCGGAAGCGTACACGTCCCGGGGGCGCTCGCCAATCACCTCGCGCGGAGCTTGCGGCGCCGCCGGGACCCGGGCAAAGGCCAGCGGGTGACCGAGCGCGGACGGCGCAGCTTGAGCTATTTCTCCTGGGCCATCGTGGTGGTGGCGGTGGCGGAGTCGCTGTCGACGCTGCTCGGGAGGTGATTGTCCGGTGGCGCGTACCGAGTTCCTCCGCTCCGTGCTGCTCGCGCTGGCGGTGTACGTGCTCGGCCTCGGGCTTCTGGTTCACCTGTCGCGCCAGACCGGGCCCGCGCAGGACGAGCTCGGGACGCTCGCCGCCATCGAGCGGAGCGGCGACCTGATCAAGCGAGTCGCGAGCGGCGGGCTCTCGGTGTTGCTCCTGCCCGAGCACCGCGCGACGCTCGACTCGGGGCTCTTGGTGCTCGCCGGCGCCTGGTCGAAGCTCAGCTTGGGACGTCTGGGCGTGCTCGATCCGCTCACGGCGATGCGCTTGCCGTGGCTCTTGCTCGGAGCGCTCGCGCCGCTCTCCGTCCACCTGATGCTCACGCCGTCGCGGGGCCGCGGCGCCGGCGTCGTCGGCGCGCTCGCGTGCCTGGTGATGCCGCGCTTCGGCCACGCGGTGGTCGTGCAGCGCGACGGCGCGCTCGTGGCCTCGCTGGTGTGTCTCGTGCTCGCGGCCCACGTGCGCGCCATGGGCCCGGGGCGCTCCGGCGCGCCGGGCGCGCGCTCCACGCTCGGCTGGGCGCTGTTCGGCGCCGTCCTCCTGGGTTTCGGCGCTGCGCAGTCGTTGGCGGTGCTCTGGGTGCTTCCGCTGATGCTCCTGCACTTCGCCTGGGCGCGTCGATCGAGCCTCCGGCGCCTGCTCCGGCGCGGTCGACTCCCGATGCCGGCGCTCGTCCTCGTCGCCGTGCCCGTGGCGCCGCTGGTGCTGCTGCTGCTCCGGCCCGGGCTCTGGAAGACGACCCCGGCGACCATCGCTCGCTTCTTCCTGGCGCCGCTCGAGCCGAGCATCGCGCGGACCGAGCTCGCGGGACGGGTGGTGGACCGCCTGCCGGTGCCGGGGGGCTTCGCCTGGACTCACCTCTGGCACACGCTGCCGCTCGCGATCGGGCTCGCGGCGCTCGTCGGCCTGGGCGTGCTCGCCCACGAGCTCTTGGCGCGGCGCTTCGCCTCCGGCTCGCGACGGCCTCGGCCCGAGCGGCACGCCGTCGGCGCGCTCGCGGTCCTCGTCATCGGCTTTGGCCTGATCGGCCCGGCGCTGACGCCGGACGTGCTCACGACCTTCCCGCCGCGCGTGGAGCTCGTGATGCCCTTCGTCGCGCTCCTCTCGGCCATCGGGCTCGAGCGCCTGGCCCGCGCCACGGGCTCGCCGCGCACCGGGAGCGTGCTCCAGGCCGCCACGCTGGGCGCGCTCGGGGTGGTCGTGCTGCTCCGCGCGCCGACGGCGGGCTCGAGCGCCGGCCCGCTCGTCCCGAGTAGCCGCCGCGCCGTGCTGCCGCTCGGCGATGGCAGCGAGCTCGGCGCTCTCGCCAGCCGTATCGACGCGCTCGGGGTTCCGAGCGTGACGCTGTCGGCGCCAGCCGACCTGTCTCCGGAGCTCTGGCGCTGGCTCTTCGAGGCGCGTCGTCTGCGCACCCGCGTGACCCTCGCTGCGGGCGGTGAGCTCTCGCTCGAGCGCGGCGCGGCGTCGGGTGGCGAGCGGATCGCCGAGGTCCGGCGCGACGGCGTCGTGCTCTGGTCGCTCTCGCGTGCTCGCCCGGTCAGCGCGCGCGCCGAGCGCTGACGACGACCGCGCCGCCTCCCGGCGTCTGCCCGACCTTCGCGGTCAGCGCGCCGGCGCTGCCGAAGCACACCGGACCGCTCGGCCCGACCAGGGCGATGGAGCCCGGCAGCGAGTCCTCTCCGCGCGCGTCACCCGAGGCGTCGAGGAGCACGAGGCTGACGTCGGCGTCCGCCCGCTCGGCGACGGCGATCAACCGCACGCACGCGGCATCCGGCAGGGAAAATCGGAGCTCGCCCGAGCCGTCGAGGGATTTGGGCTCGCCGAGCGGCTCCGTTCCGGGCGCGCACGCCTCGGCCACGCGTTCGGCTCGCGCGAGCGCCGTGCCGCTGGTGCCGACGCCGGCGTGGCAGCCGTCGCCGAGCCAGCGGGGCGGGGCGGCTGCGGCGCTCGGAGCGGCGCTCGTCAGAGCGCTCGCGCTCGCGCTCGCTGGCGGTCTGTGCTCGGCGGGGGCGGGGGTCTTCGCGCAACCCGCGCAGAGGACAAAAGCCAAGAGGCGAGCCCCGCAGCGCGGAGCTCGCCTCGCTCCCCGTGGGGAGCCGTCGCTCACTTCTTCTTCTTGTTCCAATCGCTCTCGGTGCGATTGCGCGAGCCCATCACCGCCTCGTCGGCAGCGTACTTCACCTGCCCGGTGACGATGGAGCCCGGCACAGGCATGTTCGGCACGATCGTCATCTCGAGGTGCAGCTGGGTGTTGTCGTCGTCGATCTTCTTGACGCGCCAGCGCGCGTCCATCCGCTTGACGTTGCCCTTGACCATGTGACCTTCGAGCACCTCTTCGCCGTTCACCGTCTTGATCGGCTCGAAGCGCATGACGGCCCAGATCTTCGCGGCGCCCTTGAGGATCGGCACCTGCAAGTAGACGTCGGTCTTGTCGCCGTCGCGCCCGACCACCTTGGCCTTGTCGAACTTGGAGATGAACTTGGAGTAATTCTTGAAGTCGGAGATGGTCTTCTTCACGTGCGAGACCGGGGCGGCGACGTGCACGCGAGCAGCGCCCGCCTTGGCGCTGCCGGAGTCGACCTCGTAGCGCTCCGCGTCCCGGAGCTTCATCAGGCGCTTGGCCTCGTCGTTCGGCTCGGCGCCGGCGCTCGGCGCGAAGAGCGAAAGGCTCAGCGTGGCCATCAGAACCGTCAGGGTGTGTCGCGTGTTCATTTCCCGGTCTCCCTCACCAAGAAGCAGCTCTTCGCCTCATACGGCCGGAAAGCGAAATTGCTTCCAGCGTGACCGCTCTGGCGAGTTCCGTAAAGTCCGTCGGTCACGCCCGGAAGCCCTGCACATCGCGTGCCCACGACGAGTGCCGAAGCGCATCTCTCGTCGTCACGCGGGTTTATGCGGCGGTCGGCGGGCCGGCGGGCGGCGGGGCGTGTGCCAGCGGGGTCGCGGAGAATCCATCCGTTTACGCCGGGTGGGCCAGGCGTGCCACACCCCTCGGGGGTGGATCGCCACAAGGTGGCCGGCCCGCTTTCGGCGTGCTCCAATGCTCTGCATGCGCGTGCGCACCAGGAACGCGGGAGCCGTGGCTGCGCTCCTTTTGGCGGCGACCACCGCCGGGGCCCAGGACAAAGCGCCGGGACCCGCACCGGCGAAGGGGGATGCGAAGGCCGAGGGCAAGCCCGGCGACAAGGGCGCAGATGCCGCCGCCGACGAGAAGGAGAAGAAGCCCACCACCACGCCCGGCTACTCCTGGACGGACAAGCCGGTGAAGGCGGGTAAGTGGCGGCCCAAGAAGAAGCTCGATCCGAACGCGCCGATCGCGATGTTCCCCGGGTTCCGCATGCTCGGCGACGGTTCGAGCCAGCTCTGGGTCCACGTCACGAAGAAGGTGAACGTCAGCGCCGCCGCGACGTCCTTCGCGCTGGTCGGCGCCCAGGTGAACGTCCGCAACAACACCAACGCGCTGGTGACCGAGTTCTTCGACACGCCCCTGGCCCGAGCGCGGCTCAAGCCCGACGCGACCGGCGCGCAGCTGGTGCTCGAGCTGCGCGAGAACGTGGTGGTGAAGCACCGAGTCGTGGACGGTCCGGGCGGCAGCATGGTGCTCTACGTCGATCTGCCCAAGGCCCAGCGGTCCTACGCGGCGCGGGACGATTTCGCGCCGGACTCGCGCCGGACGCGCGGCACCGGCAAGGTACTCCCGGGCAAGGGCACGAAGACTGCACCGAAGCGCGGACCCAACCAGTGAGGGTCGAAGAGCGCGTGTGAGCCGGACTCGGGCCTCGGCCGTGCTCCTCGGGCTCGCGGTGTTCGGGCCAGCGCGTGCTCTGGCCCAAGAGGCCGGGCCCGTGCCCTACTGGGTCGACTTCGAGGCGGGGCACGTGGAGCTCGATCCCGAGCTGATGAAGCTCGAGCTCTCGCGCCGGGTGACGATCCGAGTCGATCGCTACCGCCTGACCAGCGAGCGGCTGACCTTGCGTCGCACCGCGCGCGGCGTGGAGATCGACGGCGAAGGTCGAGTGGCGTTTTGTCCCTGCGAGAACGCGCCGCTCTCGTTTGGCTTCCAGCGCGCGGTCGTCGCGCCGCCGACCGATCTGTTCGTGCGGAACGCCACGTTGCGGCTGGGCGACGTGCCGGTGTTCTGGACGCCGATCCTGTGGCTGCGTTCGCCGGATCGGCTGGGCTTGCTGCCGCCCCGGCTCGCCTGGCGCGGCGACGACGGCCTGCTCGTGGGCACCGGCGTCCACGTGCCGCTGGGCGGGCGGCGCGGAGCGACGCTCTCCGCCGCCGACGTCTCGGTGGCGGGCTACCTCGAGGGTGGCGTCGAGGTCGACACGCGGCTGACCACCCCGACCACCAGCACCCGCGTGCGCTGGGACCACTTGGACCGGAGCCTGCTCGCCGTCGACGCCCACGGGTCGTCGGCGAGCCGCGGCGGGGCCGTGGGCGCGTTCCGAATCGATGCGCTGCGCGGCGAGCGCGGCCTCTCCGCCACGCTCGACCTCGAGCCAGCGGCGCGTCGCTTCGATCACGCGCGCGCGAGCGTCGGCGCGGCCGGCGCGGGCGTCGTGGGCTCGCTCGGCGCCGCCCTCGGCTCAGAACGCGGCGCCGCCATCGATGCGCGGGCAGCCGTCGGGCCCGTAGCGAGCCTGGGGTTCGGCGATGCGCTCGGCAGGACCGGCAGCATGGATGCTTTCGTCGAGGCGAGCAGCGTGAAGGAGCGAGGCTTGCCGGCCGAGAGCCTCCTGGCTCACCACGCCTTGCTCGATGCCTCGACCAACGCCGGGCCGCTCTTCTTGGGCGTGCGCCTGGACGAGCACGCCGTCTTCGCCGGCAACGACGCGGCGACGCGCGGCTCGGCCTTCGTGGGCGCTCGCGCCCAGGCGAGCCTGCCGCTCGCGCGCGCCTTCGGCGGCGGGCTCGACCCACTCGTTCACCGGGTGGAGCCGCTCCTGGACGTGGGCGTGCGCGCGGCGGCTTCTCGCGGCGACGAGGTCCCCCGCTCGAGCGCCCTCGAGGCCGCGCCGCCCGGCCGCCTCGCGCTGGCAGCGCTCGGGGTCGACAGCGCGCTCGGTCGCTTCGGCGCCCGCGAAGCGCTGGAGGTCGAGGCCCGTGCCGGCGGCGTGGGGGACCTCGACGGCGCGCTCGAGCCGGCGGCCGCCGCTCGGCTCGCGCTCGACAGCGAGTGGGTCGGCGCCGCCGGCGAGAGCGCCGCGCGGCCCGACTCGGAGCGCACGCTGCACGCCGCGGGCCGCCTCAGGGTCGGGCGCGCGGACGGCCTCCACGTCGAGAGCCACGCCACGGGCAGCCTGGACGAGGAACCGGTGGCGGCGCGCACGCTGCTCGTGGATCACTTCGACGGCACGGTTCGCCCGTTCCTGGACGGCTCGGGGTGGTCGGCTGGCTCCCGGCTCGGCGTGCCGTGGACGCGGCAGATCGCCACGGTCTTCGCCACGGAGGCCGACGTGACCCGGGCGCGCTGGCTGGCCTGGCGCGTGGCGCTCGCCTACCGGCACCCGTGCGGCTGCTTCGCCGTGCTGGGGCGGACCGGTCAGCGCGTCGGCCGGGACGGGCTCGACGCCGAAGTCACCCTCGATCTGATGCCTTGAGGGGGCTAGTCTCGAGCGAGTGCCCGAGCCCGAGCCGCGAATCAGTGAGCCGCCGGCCTCGGCCGGGCCGCGCAGCGTGCTCGGCTCGACCATCGTGATCGCCGACGACGAACGGCTCACGCGCGAGCACCTGGCCTCGCTGCTCCGCAGCAACGGCTACGCAGTGGAAGCGCTGGAGGACGGCCAGGCGGTGATCGAGCGCGTGGGCAAGGGCGGCGTGGACCTGGTGCTCCTGGACGTGCTGATGCCGCGCCTCTCCGGCCTCGAGGCGTGCCGCATCATCAAGAGCATGTCGCAGGAGAGCTTCTTGCCGGTGGTGTTGCTCACGGTGCGCACCGACACGCAGAGCCGCGTGGACGGTCTGCGCATCGGCGCCGACGACTACGTCGGAAAGCCGTTCGACGAACGCGAGCTCCTGGCGCGCGTCGAGGCCATGCTGCGCATCAAGAAGCTGCACGACCACGTGACGAAGTCCAAGGCCAAGCTCGAGCAGCTCAGCGTGCACGACGAGCTCACCGGGCTCTACAACTACCGCTACCTGCACACGCGGCTCGGCGAGGAGTTCAAGCGCGCCGAGCGCTACCACGACCCCTTGGCCTGCGTGGTGATCGACGTCGATCGCCTGCAGGGGCTGAACGAAGCCGGCGGTCGGGCGCTCGGCGACAACGTCGTGCGTGGAGTGGCCGAAGTGGTTCGGCGCAGCGTGCGCGAGGTGGACGTGG
Source organism: Polyangiaceae bacterium (assembly GCA_015075635.1). Taxonomy (NCBI): domain Bacteria; kingdom Pseudomonadati; phylum Myxococcota; order Polyangiales; family Polyangiaceae; species Polyangiaceae bacterium. Next base: position 3,101,807 of record JABTUA010000001.1, on the reverse strand, counting down.
TGGCGCGCTTCGGCGGCGACGAATTCTTGCTGGTCCTGCCCAGCACCCATTTCGCGGGTTCGGTCACGGTGGCCGAGCGCATCTGGCGCGACGTGACGGAGCGCCCCTTCTTCGGCGACCAGACCGGGCCGATGCGCGTCACGCTGTCCATCGGGGTCGCTCTCTACCCGTCCCGCGACGTACGTTCGAAGGACTCGCTCCTGCGCGCCGCCGACTCGGCGCTGCACCAGGCCAAGCGTGACGGTGGCAACCGCATCTGCGTGTTCCAGCAGCACGGCTACCTGTACACGCCGGTGGTCGGGCCCAGCGCCAAGGAGACCGCCGACGACCGGCCACCGCGCTCGACGCGCCTGGTGCCGTCGAGCCTGCCGCCGCCGCCGAGCCGCACGCCCTCGAGCCCGCCCAGCCGCCGCCGGCCGTCGGAACGCCCGAGCGGGAAGCGGAGCTGAGCCCACGCCGCCCCGAATTCGATTAGGCTCCTTGCCCATGCGCCGCCTGACCGGACTCGTGCTCGCGGGCGCGTTCCTGTGGTCGGTCGTCGCTCGGGCGGAGGAGCCGGCGAAGCCACCCCCGCGCGTGAGCTCGGCGCTCCCGGCGCGGGCCCCGGTGTACACGCTCAGGCGTTGCCTGGAGCTGGCCGAGCAGAACTACCCCAAGGTGAGCGAGGCCAAGGCGCGGCTCCGCAACAAGGAAGCGCAAGCGTCTCAGGCCTACACCGCGCCCTTCAGCGAGTGGACGCTGACCGGCGGCATTGGCCCAGCACCCACCGTGCGCGGGACCAGCGTCTACAGCCCAAACACCGACGTGGCGCTCACCTCGAACATGGCGCTGGCGTGGCAGATGGGCATCGACGGCGTCGTGCCGCTCTGGACCTTCGGCAAGATCAGCAACCTGTGGGACGCCGCCGAGGCGCAGATCAAGGTCGGCGAGCACGAGGTCAAGAAGGAGAAGAACGACGTCAAGCTGTCGGTGCGCCGGGCCTACTACGGCGTGCTGCTCGCGCGGGACTCCCTGGCCTTGGTGCGCGAGGCCGCCAAGCAGATCGACAAACACCTTGGGCGGCTCGAGGCGCGCGTGGACGCGGGGGAAGGGGACGACATCGAGCTCTTGAAGCTGAAGATGTACCGCGCCGAGCTCGAGGCGCGGGAGAGCGAGGCCCAGAAGCAAGAACGCATCGCGCTGGCGGGGCTGCGCTTCTTGACCGGAGTCAAAGGCCCGCTCGACGTCCCGGACAAGCCGCTCACCCGCGTCCGGCACACGCTGGCGCCGCTCGGTCGTTACCTGGACGCCGCCCGCTTGTTCCGGCCGGAGGTCAACATGGCGCGAGCCGGCGTGCTGGCGCGGCAGGCTCAGGTCCGGCTGGAGCAGTCGCGCTACTTCCCGGACTTGGGCCTCGGGCTCAGCGCCCGCTACTCGCGGGCTCCGGAGGTGACCAACCAGACCAACCCCTACGTCAACGACAGCGCGAACCGCTTCATGTACGGCGCCGCGCTGGCGCTGAAGTGGAAGCTGGACTTCTTGCCGCAGAGCGCGCGCGTGGCCCAGGCTCGGGCGCAGCTCGAGGAGATCCGCGCCACCGAGCGCTACGCCCTGGGCGGGGTAGGGACCGAGGTCGAGCAGTCCTTCGCCGAGGCGACCGACGCCGCCAAGCGAGTGGACGCCTATACCCGGGCGCAGGGCTACGCCAGACAGTGGTTGATCAAGGTGCAGCAGGGCATCGACGTCGGCACCTTCGACGACGAGGACATCGTCTCACCGGCCAAGGAGTACGCACTCAAGCGCTTCTCGCAGATGAGCGCGGTGTACGAGTACAACATCGCGATCGCGAAGCTGTCGCAGGCGACGGGCTGGGACGCGATCGCGCCGGTGGAGTGACCCGGCGAGCCTCGGGCCGCGCTCAGCCCCCGAACGAGCGCACGCGCGTGTCGTGCTCGTCGAGGCGCTTCTCGACGCTGGCGAGGCCGTTGTTGATCGACTCCGTGATCATCTGGATCAGCGTCGGGAGGCTGTTCTTCAGCGCCTCGTAGTAGCGCTGGCGCTCCGTCGAGTGGACGATCGCCGGCGGGTGGCCGGCGCGGAGCAAGATCACGTTCATCAACATGCGCGCGACCTTGCCGCTGTCGTTCGAGAACGGGAACACGCGCAAGAGGTCGTAGTGAACGCGCGCTGCGATGCGGATCGGGTGTTTGATCTTCTTGGGCTCGGGGCCGTTGAGCCAGTCGATGACCTGACGGACCTTGTAGGCGATCTTGTCTGGGGGCGCGTACTCGTGGAAGTACAGCCGGTGCTGCGGGATGTCCTTCCGGTACTTGAGGTTCTTGATGTCGCCCTCGTCGGGGTGAAGCGTCAGGTAGAGCTTCTTCACCGTGTCCACGGTGAGCGGCGCGCGCTTCTTTTCCCCCAGGTCGCGCACCAAGGCGAGGGCCTGGCGGTGGCGACGGATCTCGTCCACCACGGGTTGCAGGCTCGAGTCCGCGACCACGGTCACCGAAGGGTCGATCGCGGTGCGTAGCTCCTGGTAGGTGTAGACCACGCCTTCGAGCGCGCTGTCGTGGTAGACCCACGACATCTCGAGGCTCTCGGCGTATTCGTCGCGGAAGGACTGCTCGGCCTCGCCGAGTCGCTTCAGCACCGAGGCGTAACGCTCCTCGATGTTCTGCGGCACCGGCTCCTTCGGCGGAGGCGGTGGAGGCGGCGGGGGCGGCGGGGGCGGCGCGACGGGGCGCTGCACGATGGGCCGCGGCAGCTGGCCCGGCTCGGCGCGCCGGGTCGTCCCGGCCTGATTCGGGATGGCGTCGGGGCGGTACACGCGCGTCGTGGACGCCTTGGCGCCCGCGCGCAGCGCGCGCTTGGTCGCCCGAGCGACCCGCCCCTCCAGAGCGCGGCGAGCCGCCTCCTTCTCCGCCCTCAGGCGCTCGCGCTCCGCCTCCTTGGCCTTGCGGTAGGCCTCGCGCTCCGCGTCCCGGCGGGCTCGCTCTTCCTCTTTGACGCGCCGGGCCTCCTCGCGGACCCGCTCACGCTCGGCCTCGCGGGCCAGGCGCTCGGCTTCCCGGGCTCGACGGGCGTCTTCCTTCTGCCGAGCGCGCTCCGCTTCGCGGGCCTTGCGCTCCGCCTCGCGCGCTCTGTCCCGCTCCTTCTGGGCGCGCTCGCGCTCTTTCTGGGCGCGGGCCCGTTCCTTGTCGCGCTCCTTCTGGGCGCGCTCGCGCTCCTTCTGGGCGCGAGCCTTGTCGCGCTCGCGTTCCTTCTGGGCGCGCTCGCGCTCGCGTTCCCGCTGCGCGCGCTCGCGCTCGCGCTCTTTCTGGGCGCGGGCCCGTTCCTGCTCCCGCTGCTTGCGGAGCGCCTGGGCGCTCTTGGCCGGGCCGCGGGTCTTGGGCTTGACCTTGACCTTGGGCTTCGGCTTGGGCTTCGCCTTCGGCTTGACCTTGATTTTCGGCCGCTTGGCCGGACGGGGCGTGGCGCGGGCCGGCTTGGCACGCACTCGCGCCTTCTTCTGGGTCGCCGGAGCTTTCTTGGCGGATTTGTTTGGTTTTTTCTTGGTGCGGGCCGGCATTGCCGAAGCCTCGGCCGCGCGCAGAGCGAGTCATGCGGGGCGAAAAAGTCGGCCTGCACGCTAGTCGCGCGGGACGCGTTCCGTCAACAGGCTTCGTTCACTTCCAGGCTCGTGTTCCGCGCTTCGGCGCCGAGCAGATCCCGTCAGGTCTCGATTTCCCCGAGTCGAGGCTAGGCCCCGAAGTAGCTCGGGAAGATCTCGCTGTTGGCCAGGACCTCCGTGCGAGCGGTCAGGACCTCCACCCCGGTCTCGGTGACCAGCACGGTGTGCTCGAACTGGGCCGAGAGCGAGCCGTCCGCGGTGACGGCGGTCCAATCGTCGTCGAGCACGTCGACCTCCCAGCCGCCCAGGTTGATCATCGGCTCGATGGTGAAGGTCATGCCCGGCTTGAGGCGGATGCCGCGGCCCCAGGTCCCGTAGTGGCTGACCTTGGGCTCGTCGTGGAACTGCCGGCCGATGCCGTGACCCACGAAGTCGCGAACCACCGAGCAGCCCTGCGCCTCGGCGAACTCCTGGATGGCAGCGCCGATGTCACCGAGCCGACCGCCAGGGCGGACCTGCGCCACGCCGAGCTCGAGCGAGCGCCGGGCGACCTCGGTCACCCGCTTGGCGTCCTCGCTCGGGCGGCCGACGTAGAACGTCGCCGACGTGTCGCCGTGGAACCCCTTGTAGATGTGGGTCACGTCCACGTTGATGATGTCCCCTTCCTGGAGCACCCGCGGGCCGGGGATGCCGTGGCAGACCACCTCGTTGATGCTGGTGCAGACGCTCTTGGGGAAGCCCTTGTACTTCAGCGGCGCAGGACGCGCGCCGCGCCGCAGCGTGTCTTCGTGGACGAAGCGGTTGATGTCCTCGGTCGTGATGCCGGGGCGCAACATCTCACCGACCAGACACAGCGTCTCGGCAGCCAGCCGGCACACCTCCCGCATGTGGTCGATCTCCCTCGGCCCTTTGATCTCCACCGATCCTGTGCGAAATCCCATGATCTTCAACGCCCGAGCTCTCCCATGATCCGCGCTCGATCGACGGCTTGGAGCACCCGCGGGTTCTCGGCCTCGATGTGCCAGCGCAACGTCGCCTGGCCGCCTTCGGAGAAGCGTTTGTAGATCACGATCACCGGTCTGCCCACCAGCTCCGCTTCGAAGCTCTTCACGAAGGCGAAAGACGGGTTCGAGGTCGGGATGGTCAAGCTCAGGCGCTCGGAGATGTCGGGGCCCTTGAGCGCCGGGGGAATGGGCTGGATGTCCAGCACGAAGCCCTCGCTCTGTCCGCTGGTGTCGCGGGTCACGGTGGTGAGACGGGCGCGCACGATGCCGTCGCCGAGCGCGGCCCGCCGCCCCACGGGGTCCGATGGATCCACCTCGGCGCCGAACACCTCGGGGCTCAGCCGGTCGTCCAGCAGCGCAGCGTCCGCAGCGGTGTAAGGTGGCAGATTCACGACAGAAGCTCCACCCGGTGGGGTCTGCCGCGGGGGGCCACAAGCGGCGAGGGACACGAGCACGAGCGCGGCGAGTCGCGGGCGGAGGTTGGGCATGGCGGTCGGGCACGCGGAGCTTGCTCCATCGTCCGCGGTCGTCCAACGTCTAAGCAAAGCGGTGGCTTGAGCGCTCGGCTTTTTCGGTGATAGCGTCCCGCCACCCACTACCGCACCACCAAGGATTTCGGGAGGATAGCCAATGAAGCTCCGCGTCTTCGGGATGCTCGCCACGATCAGCGCCGTCGCCATCGGCCTTTCTGCGGAGCCTGCCGCGGCCCAAGGGAAGGGCAAGGCCGCCAAGGAGAAGAAGGCGGAGGAGCCGGAGCCCACCGGGCCCGCGAAGATGAAGGGCAAGCTGGGCCTCTCCCCCAAGGGCCTGGGCTGGAACGTCACGCTCGAGGCGCTCGCGAAGGTCTACGACAAGGTCTTCGACGACGAGTTCATGCCCCTCTACAAGAAGGCCCAGCCGGGGCCCGCGATGGACGCGCTCGACGCCGAGGTGGCGGACAAGAAGCAGCTGCTCCGCCGCAACAAGATCCTGTTCGGCGATCTCCCGACGGGCGTCGACTACAGCGCGCTCAAGGGCGAGTACACCTACGGCAACAAGGAGAGCATGACCAAGCTGACGCTGCGTACGGGCGTCACGCGGAACTTCTTCTTCTTCGACGACAAGCTCTGGAAGGTCTACGACGAGCACAAGCTGCGCAAGGGCGGCCCCTACGGCGAGACTTGGGAAGAAGCGACGGAGCTCCTGACCAAGAAGTTCGGCGCCAAGCCCTACAAGCTCGAGCCGGATTTCCCCAAGGGCCGCAACTTCGAGGAGCTGCTCTGGACGGACGGCACGACGGTGATCCGCGCCATCAACCGCGCGCCGATCATCGGGCTCGTCTACCAGGACGCGATCATCTTCGCGAACTTGCCGAAGCACCGGCCCAACAAGCCGAAGAACCCTCACGCCATCGACAAGGACGTAGCTGCCGCGACCGCCAAGCCCCCGCCGGAGGAGAAGAAGCCGCCGGAGGAGAAGAACAAGGGCAAGAAGGTCGAGAACAAGCCCAAGGGCAAGGGCAAGTAACGGCTCAGCCCTCCAAGCGCTCGGCTCCCGGCGGCACGATCGCGCCGGACGACACGGTGACCACGGCGTGCGGCGCGACCGCGCGGATCGCGGGCTCGATGATCTGACGGCGCGCCAGCGCGTTGCCGGGGCAGCCGGCAAAGCGGCCGCCGAGGTGGAGCAGGACCTGGTCGTCCTCGACCCGCACCAGATACAGCACGCCGCCGTCGGCCCGGACGAGGGGAGCCAGCACTTCCCGCACCACTTGCAGGATTTCGTCTCGAGCACCCATCGAGGAAGGCGACGCTACCACGGCGCTTGACCTGCCTCCTACCCTTACTCTACGTTCCCGCCCCCGCTGGCCGGCCGGGCCCCTGACCGGTCGCGGCCACTCGCTGGCGCCTTGGGCGCCGGGTGCTACCTTCCGAGGGTCCGGGCGACCCGCAATTCGAAGTTTCAGAGGAAATCATGGTTACCATCCGTCTTGCCCGACACGGCACCAACAAGGCGCCGTTCTACCGCATCGTCGTCACCGACCACCGCCAACCGCGCGACGGCCGCCACATCGAGAACATCGGGACCTTCGACCCCACGAAGACCCCGGTGCGCTTCGAGCTGGACCGCTCGCGACTGGCGTACTGGACGGAGCGCGGTGCGCGTCCGTCGGACACCGTCACGCGCTTGATCAAGCGCAACCCGGCGCCCGCCGCCGGGTGAGTGAAGCTTCGGGTCGCACTTCGTCCGCGCTCCTCGACATCCTCCCAGCACCTTTTCGGGCGCGCTGCCCCGAGCGCGCCAGCGACCTCGGAGTTCTTTCACTCATGGCTCTCAAGGAACTGATCACCACCATTGCGCGCGCGCTGGTCGACGAACCCGACGCGGTCGAAGTGACCGAGATCGAGGGCGACCACAACTCCCTCATCGAGCTGAAGGTGGCCAAGAGCGACATCGGCAAGGTCATCGGCAAGGACGGCCGCACCGCTCAGTCGATGCGCACCATCTTGACCGCTGCCTCCACCAAGCTCGGCCGCCGCGCCCACCTCGACATCGTCGATTGAAGACGCTCGAGCTCGGACGCGTGCTCGGGCCCCACGGCCTGCGAGGCGAGCTCAAGGTGCGGCTGCACTGGCAGGGCAGCACCGCGCTCTTGGACGCGGAGAGCGTGGAGATCGGCGCGGGCGCCGCGTCGCGGCCCTACCGAGTCGAGTGGGCGCGCCCGGGGCCGCACGGAGTGCTCGTCAAGCTGGTCGGCATCGACGATCGCGACGCCGCCTCGGCGCTCGGGGGCGCGCCGCTCTCGGTGCCCAGGAGCGCGCTCCCGCCCCTCGAGCCCGGTGAGTACTACCTCTCCGATCTGGTCGGCGCCGAAGTGGTCGGCCCCGACGGCCACGTGGGGGAGGTGGTCGAGGTGCGTACCCACCCGAGCGTCGACTGCCTGGCGGTTCGCCTGCCCGACGGGCGCGTGCTCGAGCAACCGCTGAGCGCGCCGTGGGTCGAGGCGGTCGACGCGCAGGCGGGGCGCGTCGTCCTGTCGAGCACCGAGGGGTTGGTCTAGGGCATGCGGGCCGCAGTCGTGACGCTGTTCCCGGAGCTGTTCACGCCGTTCTTGGCCACCAGCTTCGTCAAGCGCGCCATCGACGGCGGACAGCTCGAGGTGTCTGCCCACGACCTTCGCCCTCACGGGCTGGGCAAGCACCTGTCGATCGACGACACGCCTTACGGCGGTGGCTCCGGCATGGTGATGCGCGTGGACTGCGTGGTAGCGGCCATCGAGGCGGCGGAGGCGGAGCTCGGAGCGCGCGCGCACCGCGTGCTCTTGACGCCGGGGGGCGAGCGGCTCTGCCAGCGCCACCTCCAGGAGCTGTCGAGCTGCGATCCGCTGCTCTTGATCGCCGGCCGCTACGAGGGGTTCGACGAGCGCATCTCGAGCTTCGTCGACCAGGAGCTCTCGCTGGGCGACTTCGTGCTGACCGGTGGCGAGGTCGCTGCCATGGCGGTGATCGAGGGCACCGCGCGGCTCCTGCCCGGAGTGCTGGGAAACGCCGAGTCGGCCCGGGAGGAGTCCTTCAGCGCGAGTTGGGGCGGCCTGCTCGAGTATCCGCAATACACGCGGCCGGCGGAGTTTCGCGGCCTCGGTGTGCCGGAGATCTTGAAGAGCGGGGACCACGCGAAGATCGCGGCCTGGCGCCGCGAACGCGCGCTCGAGCGGACGACCGAGCGCCGGCCGGATCTGCTCCGGCCCGAGGACGAAGCGTGAGGCGCGTCGCGGTCTTGCTCGCGCACCACCCGGTGCTCGACCGCCAGGGAGCCGTGGTGACCACGGCGATCACGAACCTCGATCTGCACGACATCGCCCGCAGCGCGTTCACCTTCGGGCTCGGCGACTTCTTCGTGGCGCACCCCGTGGCGGCTCAGCGCGAGCTGGCGCTCCGCGTGCGCGAGCACTGGACGACCGGCAGCGGGGCGCGGCGCATCCCCGACCGAAAGCCGCCGATGGAGTGCGTGCGCGTGGTCGAGTCGCTGGACCGAGCACTCGACGAGCTCGGCGAAGCCGAGATTTGGGTGACGAGCGCGCAAGCGGCAGAGGGGGTGACCAGCTACACCGACGCCCGCGCGCGCCTGACGAAGCCCGGGCCGGCGGTGCTCCTGGTGTTCGGGACCGGGTGGGGCCTCGCGCCGGGGATCCTCGGTCGCGCGACGCTGCGCCTCGCGCCCATCGAGTCGCCGCGCGCCGACGGCTTCAACCACCTGAGCGTCCGCGCGGCCGCGGCCATCAGCTTCGACCGCCTGCTCGGCCTGCGCTGAGCCGCGCCAGCTCCGGGCTGGGTACGCCGGCCCGCTGCCACTCGACGACGGGTGGCTCGACCACCAGGCCGCCGGGCTTCGCGCGCCGGAGCTCCACCAGCGCTACGCGCGCCGGTTCCGCGGCGAAGGCGTGGACGAAGCGCAGGCGCTTGGCCACGAGCCCGCTCCGTTCGCCCAGCGCGAGCAGCCGTCCAAGGCTCCGCGCCGGGTAGACGAACGCGGCGCGCGAGCGGTTGTGCCCGAGCGCCAGCGCGGCAGCACGCACGAACGGCGCGAGCGCGCCCGCGCGGGACGGCTCGCGGTCGGCGCGCGCGGGGCGCCGCTCGCCTGGCTCGAAATACGGGGGATTCGCCACCACCAGCTCGGCGCCTTCCCGAGCCGCCTTCGGCAGGCCACGCCCGAGGTCGGCGCAAAGCACACGCGCGGCGAGTCCGGCGCGCTCCAGGTTGCGCTCGCACAGCTCGGCCAGCCGCGCGTCGCGCTCGACGAGCACGGCGCGACTCACTCCGCCCAGATGGTGCAGGCACAGTGTGACGACGCCGACGCCGGCGCCCAGATCGAGCACCTGGCGCACGCCCTGTCCGCGCCCCGCGAACGCGGCGAGCCAGAGCGAGTCCACGTTGAAGCGATAGCCGGTCCGAGGCTGCACCACCGAGAGCGTGCCGCCGAACAGCGCGTCGGTGGTGGTGTCCTCGGCGGTCCTCACTTGAGCTGGAACGGGCGCAGGCCGCGCAACGTCACGCTGGTGACGCTGTCCGGAAACACGCGCACGTCGAAGTAGCCCAAGCTCACCAGCTTGGAACCTTCCCCCTCCGGGACGAGGCCCGTGCCCGCGACGCGGGCGTAGGTGCCCGTGGCGCCGCCGCCCTGGATGTCGAAGGCCGCGTAGAGCGAGGTTCGACCGGTGCCGATCTCGCGCCGGCTACCCTGCGGCAGCGGATCGTCCTCGCTGTCGTTGAAGTACTCGAGCGCCAGTCGGTTCGCCGACACGTCGACGCGGGCGAACTGCAGCCGGATGTTGTCGCAGTCGTGCACCTCTCCGCCGATCACGCCGTTGCCGTCGGTGACCGTCTTGCCGATGGCCACGGTCGGGATGGTGCCGAAGTCGTCCTCGGCCAGCGCGCGGATCTTGTAGGTGTACGTGCCCGCGCTGGCGTCGTAGTCCGGATCGTTCTCGTGCACGTAGATGTTGTACGTGTAGAGCGGCGCCCAGCCCGGCCCGTAGGTCTTGATCACGAGCTCGGTGTTCATCGGCACGTCCGGGTACTCGTACTGGCGGTCGAAGCGGATCTCGTCCACGCAGGAGTCCTTCACCGGCGTCTCGACCAGGGGCATCTTGTCGTTGGCCTCCACCGTGGTGCCGATCAGCTGATCCAGGGCGCCGTCGGTGTCCGGGTTACCGGGCGTGCGTTTGACGGTGTAGACCTCGATCTTGACGCCGCCGTGGGCGGTGGTGCTCGGACAGCCGCTGCCGGCTGCGCACCACGCGCTGCCTTCGGTGTTGATCAGGTCGTACTGGCCGCAGCCGCCGTTGGCGAACGGACGGAGGTGGCCAGTGAGCTTGACCTTCGCGCTGCTCGCGGCGGGCTTCTCGGGGTAGCCGTCGGGGTCGAAGCACTTCAGGTTCGGCGGTCCGCCGCTCGGGTCGGCGTACTCCGTGGTGTCCGTGGTGCGCTTCAGGTACTTGTTCGCGGCGCTCTGGCCAGGCTCGCCGACCACGACGCAGCAGCTGTCGATCGGGCGCTTGTCGCACTTGGGTTGGACCACGCAGGTGTCGTGACAGAAGTCGTCGTTGGCCGGCCGGGTCGAGCCCGCGCACACGCCGGCGCCGTTGTTGGCGTAGCTCCCGCCGCCCGAGCCGCCGGTGCCCGTCTCCGCCGGGTTTCGCTCCTCCGAGCAGGCCAACGGAACGAGCGCGAGCAGGCAGATGAGGACCGGATTGACGCTGCGCATGAACCACCTCTCGGGCAGCCGAGCCGCCGCCCACATGAAGAAAGCCGCGCGCCCCCTCGTCTGATGGGGCGGCGGTTGCCTGAAACTTAGCGAAAATCGCCGCGCGTCGCATGCAATTTGGGCCGGAGTCGGCCGGCCTCGAGCGGGGCCGCTTTGATGAGCGGGCCGTTCGGTGGCAGATTCCCCCGCCGTTTGGCGCGGGGGCGAGGCCGGGGGCGGAGCAATCATGAACGGAAACCGAAGGATCAAGGCAGTGTGGGCAGGGCTCCTGGCGTTCACCGTGGCCGGCGCGGTCCCGGCGGAGGACCTGAAGGAGGCCGCCAAGAAGCCGCCCAAGGAGCCGGAGGCGGCGCTGTCGCTCGGCCGCTCGCTGCGTCAAGCGGGTCTGTACGACGACTCCCTCAAGGTGCTGCGCGGCGCCGCGCTCAGGGCCAAGGGCCCGCTCGCCGTGGCGGCGCGCACGGAAGCTGCGCGGACCTTGATCTCGTGGAACCGCCAGAAGGACGCCCTGCGCGAGTGCCAGACGCTGAAGGCGCTCGACGGTGTTCGCTGGGAGACCTGCGTCGCGGAAGCGCACCTCTTGTGGAAGAGAGCGTCGCTGGCGTTGCCCGCGGCGGAGCGCGCGCTCGAGAAGTCGTCGGACGACTACGACGCGCTGGTCGCCAAGGGGCGCGCACAGCGCATGCTCGGCAAGGACTCGGAGAGCGAAGCGGCGTTCAAAGCCGCCATCGCCAAGGACGGCGCGCGCTACGAGGCGCACCGGTACTACGCCGAGCTGCTCTCGGGCATGAACAAGGGAGCCGAGGCCATCCTGTCGCTGCGCAAGGCAGTCGGAGCCGCGCCCGAAGAGCCGGAGCCGCTGCTCGCGCTCGCCGAGGCGCTACCGGCCGGACCGGAGGCGGTGACCCTCCTGGAGAAGGCGCTGAAGATCCGCCCCAAGTACGGCGCGGCGCACGCGCGCCTCGGCAACGTGCTGCTGGAGCAAGGCAAGGTGGCCGAAGCGGAGACGGCGCTCCGAGCCGCCATCGCCATCGACGCCAAGGTGGCGGACTGGCAGGCCGGCTTGGCTCTGGCGCTGGTGGCGAAGGGCACCTACGACGAGGCGCTCAAGGTCAGCGCCACCGCGCTCAAGCTCGTCGGCAACCACGCGCTCGCCAAGCTCGCGGAGGCTGACGCCATCGCGGGCAAGGGCGACATCGACCTGGCCATCGAGGCCTACGAGAAGGCCGCCAGCTTCTCGCGGGACAACCCGCTGCCGCTCTTGCACGCGGCCCAGGCGTGCCTCGCGCAGAACCGCCCCACCACCGCGCGCGCGTTCGCCGATCGCGCCACGCAGTCCTTCGCCGACTTCGGACCGGGCTGGGTGCTGCTCGGGGACGTGGCCGCCGCAGCCAAGGACCGCGCAGTGGCCAAGAGCGCCTACCAGAAGGCGCTCGTCGCTGCCAAAGGCAACGTGGACAAGGCCAGCGTGAAGAAGAAGCTCGCGGCGCTCAAGTGACGGTCGACCGAGCCCGAACGAACGGGGCACTCGGGCCAGAGAGCGCGTTCTGGCGCCGGATGGCCTACGCCGGCGCGCGCCACGGCCCCGAGCTGTGGCTCAAGTGGAGCCCGCCGCTGTTCGGAGTGGCCTTCGCGCTCGCGCTCGGCTCGGCGCGCCGGCAGGTGCGCGACAACCTGCGTCGCGCGCTGGGCAAGCGCAGCCTGGTGGAGGAGCAGCTCGACGTCGCGCGCACCTTCGTCAGCTACGCGGGCTGTCTGGCGGAAGCGCTCGGCAGCGAGCGCCCCGAGGTACTGCGAGCGCGGCGCCGTATTCGTGACGGCCAGCTCCGCGCCCTGCTCGCGGCCGAGGGCGGGCTGATCATCGGCACGGCGCACTTCGGCGCGTGGGACGCGGCAGCGCCGCTCCTCGCGAAGGATTTCGGGCGCCCCGTGATCGTCGCGATGCAAGCCGAGGCGGACTCGGAGGCGCGCGCGCTGCACGACGCCGTGCGCGCGCGCGCCGGGGTGCGGGTGGTGCACGTCGGCGGGCACCCGCTCGACGCTCTGCCCCTCCTGCACCACTTGCAGGACGGCGGCATCGTAGCCGTGCAGCTGGATCGAGTGCCGCGCGGGGGCCGAGCCGTGAGCGTCCCGTTCCTGGGTCGCGAGCTCGCGATGCCCGAGGGTCCCTTCGCGCTCGCGGCCATCGCCCAGGTCCCGCTGGTCCCGCTCTTCGTCCGGCGCGCCGGCTACTTGGACTACGAGCTCGGCGCGGGTATGCCCATCCGGCTGCCCGAGCGCGCCACGCCGGCCGAGCTTCGGGAGGCGGCCGCACGCGCCGCCGGGGAGATGGAGCGCTCGGTTCGGGCCTGCCCCACCCAGTGGTTCGAGTTCGGATGAGGAAACCCATGGCGCTTCGCGCGCGGGTTTGGCAATAAGGGGCCCCATGCGGCTCCACGTCGGAACCGACTCGCTGCGCGGCGACATCGCGGCCTACGCCCGTCGCTTCGACATGCTCGAGCTCCTGGCCGAGAAGGGCCGGCTGCCACGCGTGCAGCGCCTCGCGGAGATGAAGCGCGCGGTGCACGAGCGCTTCGTCTTCAGCTTGCGCTTGCCCAGGGCGGTGGCGTCGCTCGAATGGAACGCGGAGGCGGAGGCGGCCGTCGGCTACGCCGTCGAGGTGGCGGACGTGCTCGGCGCGGAGTTCCTGGTCCTGCAAACGCTGCCGGCGGTGATGCCCAGCGCCCGCACGCGGCGCCGACTGATCGAGCTGGCGGCGCGCCTGCCGAGCAGCCGGAAGCTCTGCTGGGAGCCGCGGGGGCTCTGGCAGGAAGAGGAGTCCGAGGAAGTCGCTGCGGAGATGGGCGCGGTGCTGGTGCGCGACGTCAGCCGCGAGCCGGCCCCGGAGGGTCCCACGCTTTACACGCGCCTGCGCGCGCTCGGTCGCAGCGGCGTGTCCCTCGACGCCATCGCGCGGACCGCCGAGGCGGTGGTGAGCGCGTCGCTCGCCTGCGTGGTCATCGAGGGCGACGGCGCCGCACGCGCCGCCACCAGCCTGCGTCAGGTCGTCAGTGAAGCGCTCGAGGAGGCGGGGCTCGACGCCGGCGAAGGCGAGCTCGACGAAGACGAAGACGAGGACGAGGACGAGGTCGAGGACGAGGACGAAGACGAGGACGAGGTCGAGGACGGGGGCGAGGACGAAGACGAGCTCGACGAAGACGAGGACGAGGACGAGGACGAATGAAGCGCCGTGCCTTCGCCGTTTCCAACGATCCGGTCGCCGCGGAGGCCGCGCGCGAGCAGCTGGGTGCCGGCGGCTCGGCGGTCGGAGCGGTGCTCGCCGGGTTCTTCGCCGCGGCGGGCGCGCACGCCGGCGTCCTGCTCGGGCCGGTCACGCTGCTGGTCGGCGGCGTCGGGGTAGGAGCGCGGGCGTTCGACGGACGCCTGCGCCAGCCCGGGTTGGGCGTGAAGCGCCCGCGGGGTGTGGTCGCGCCGAACGCGGTCCCGGACGCTGCCCGGATCGCGGTCCCGACGGCGATCAGCGCGTTGGCGGTCGCGCTCGCCTACGACGGGGGCCGCAGCCTCGGGTCATTGGTCAAGCCCGGCATCTCCCGCGCCGAGCGCAGCGGTGCCGATGCGCGTGCTGGCGTCCTCAAGCTGGTGCGCAGCGCCGGCGCGGGCGCCTTCCACGACACGACCTTCGTCCGGGCCATGCTCCGCGTCGCTGGTCCCAGCCAGGGCGGTCTGCTCTCGCCCGCGGACTTCGCCGCGGTGCCCGACGTCGATGCGGACGCGCCGGCGCGCAGCGTGGGTGAGCGCCGCCTTTACGAAGCCCCCTGGGCCCGCGAGGCGGAGGGGATGGACGCCTCGGTGCTGGGATCTGGTTGCGCCGTGTGTGCGGTCGACGTGCGCCGGGTGTTCGCGGCGCTGTCGTACCGGCGGCTCGCCGCCGGGTTCACGGTCGAGGAGCTGGAGCTCGAGGCCCCGCTCGCCGCCGTGCCGGTGATGCGCGGCGTGACTCGCGTCGCCCCCGGCGCTCGCCTCCCTGCGCCAGCGCCGGTGGCCTTGGTGGCCGACGGGTCAGGGGCCTGCACGGAGGTCTTGGCGGCTCCGGCCGCGACCGTGGTCGGTCCGGGCGAGCTCGGTCAGCCGAGCCTGCACCTGCGCTGTCACCTCGCGACCGGCGAGGTGGACGTGCTCAGCGGCGGCTGACGAAGCTCAGCTCGCCTTGGCGTTGAGCTTCTTCGCGTAGGCCAAGAGGCCGATCTTGTCGATCGTCCTGAGGTCTTTCGTGGTGAGCTTGAGCGTCACGTAGCGGCCCAGCTCGGGCACGAAGATCCGGCGCTTCTGCACGTTCACCTGCTGCCAGCGCGGCGTCTTGATGTTCGAGTGAGACACGTTCCTGGCGCGCATGCGACGCTTGCCGGTGATTTCACTTCGGGCCATGGGGGGCGCGTATCTAGCCCAGCCTGCCCGGTCGTTCAAGCGCTTCCGTTGCTGGACAGCGGCGCCGGGGGTTCCGAGCTCAGTCGGGCGCCGACCAGAGAGAGCCGCCGCGCCTCCGGGGCCCAGAACGTTGCCAGGAGCTGAAATAGGCCCAGGCTGGCCGCGACGGCGGCGCACACCAGGCCCACGGCGGTCGCCGGGTAGGTCAGGTGGCCGGTCGCGGCATCCGCGAGGGTGAAGTGCCGGAGCGCCACCTCGAGCGGGATGCCGCCCAGCACCAGCGCCGCCCAGAGCGCGCCCCAGCCGGTCGTCCCCTGGCCCATGAACCCGAACAACGAGCAGGCCACGAACGCGATGCTCAGCGCGGCGCCGGCCCGGGCCACCAGCGGGGCCCCGCTGTCGGCGAGCAGCAAGGTCTCCAGCACCACGAAGGGCAGGGCCAGGCCGAGGGCGACCGCGAGCACCACGCGAGCCCGCTTGAAGGCCGTGTACCGAGCCCGGAACATCAGCGCCGCCGGCAGCGTGGTCAGCGTCACGAGCCGTGCGATCCCCCGGCTCAGGCTGCCGTCCACCGTCAGGCCGCCGAGGGGTCCACCGCTCTGTAGCCCGAGCACCATCAGCACCAGCCCGACCAGCACCGCTACCCCGGCCCGGAGCGCATAGGGGAAGGGGAGCGCTGCGACCGCCGCCAGCGCCCCCGCCGCCGAGAACGCGATGGTGGCGCCTTGCACGCGCTCGGCGGGGACGCCGACGCCAAAGCGCATTGCCAGGCCGAGAGCGGTCAACGCCAGCGCGATCAGCAGCAGCCAGAGCCGGCACGAGCCTCGCGCGGGCTGCAGCGGAGCGAGCTCCTCGCGCAGCACTTCGGAGGCCAACAGTGGGGGCTTTGGCTCGCTGACCGCGCGGTGAATACCCGACGTCGGTCCACGCTGCACCGGCGCGGTTGAGGGCTCTGGCATCGCGTCAGCCGAGCGTCATGCTAGCGCCACGCGCCCGAGGCGCGCCACCACGGCGCGGCAGTACTCTCGGGTGTGTTCGAAATCTTTGAGCTTTTTGCCTAGCGACCGCTCGTCCATGTAGAGCCGGCGGCTCAGCTCGACCTGCACGGCGTGGACGCCCGCGCTCGGGCGGCCGTAGTGGCCGGTGCTGAAGCCACCTCGGTACGGGTCGTCGTGGGCGACCGTCCAGCCGCGTTCCCTTGCCAGCTCGTCCGGCACTGCGATCACGGCGGGGGCGGCCGTGGTCTGGCCGCGGCTGCCCGGCACCACGTCCGCTCGAGCCCGGCCCGGATCGCTGTGCCCGGCGCGGCCCCGAGAGGGCATCGAGTGCCCGCACAAGAGCACCGCGTGGCCGAAGCGCTCGCGCTTCTGCTCCAGCAGCCGGCGGAGTGTCGCATGATACGGCAGGTAGATGTCGCGCAGGCGGCGCTCCAGCTCTCTGCGAGGGAGCGGGCCGCTGATCGCGGGCAGGTTTTCGGTGGTCGAGCGCCAGACTAGGCCGTGGGGCGAGGGGCGTCCGTTGCCTCCCTCGACCGTGAGCTGATCGACGTCGTCGGCCGCGCGATTCAGATCGCACACGTAGCGGCTCACGCGAGCCACCAGCAGGGTCGCCCCCTCGGCCGGGGCATCCGCGTACAGGTCGTCCACGTACAAGTCGGCGTCCTGCCCCACGGCGCGCGCCGGAGCGACCAGCGTCGCGAGCGAGGTGGGATCGACCTCCAGGCCCGCGTGAGGGACCTCGACCACGACCGGGGTCTCCCGGGCGGTGGGCTCTCGGACCGTGAAATACACCGGGGCGGGATCTAGCACGAGGTCTCAGCCCCGGGGATGGGCCTTCTGGTGAGCCCTCTTCACGTGGTCTCGGGTGACGTGCGTGTAGATCTCGGTGGTCGAGACGTCGCTATGGCCGAGCAGCGTCTGCACGCTCCTGAGATCCGCGCCCCCGGTCAAGAGGTGTGTCGCGAAAGAGTGCCTGAGCTGGTGCGGGTGGGCCTTGCCGGTGAGGCCCGCGACGCGCGCGTAGCGGCGCACGATCTTCCAGAACGCCTGACGGGACAGGGCTCGGCCGGCGGGGCCCGGGAAGAGCACGCGGCTGGTCTCGGCGCCCCCGGCCGTGCGCTGGCGTCGTACCTCCAGATACTCCGCCAGGTGGTCGAGCGCGACCTCACCCAGCGGGACCAGGCGGCGTTTGCCGCCCTTGCCGAAGGCGCCGACCACGCCCCGGGACAGATCCACGTCCCCGAACGTGAGGCTCACCAACTCGCTCACCCGGAGGCCCGCGGCGTAGCCGACGCTCAACATGGCGCGATCGCGCAGCCCGCGCTCGTTCCGGACGTCGGGGGCCTCGATCAGCCGCAGCATCTCCTGCTCGCCGAAGGTGTGGGGCAGCTTGCGGCCGAAGCGCGGGCGGGCGGCGAGGGAGGTGGGGTCGGCCTGGATCACCCCCTCGCGCACCAGGAAGCGCATCAGCCCCCGCGCCGAGGACAGGTGCCGCGCGGCGCTGCGCGGCCCGAGGCCGGCCTTCGCCAGCGACGATTGCCAGGCGCTCATCCTGCCGAGATCCAGGCCATCGGCCCGGGTGATGCCCTGGTCTTCGAGGAACGCGCAGAGCTTGGTGAGGTCCCGCGCGTAGCCGGCCAGCGTGTTCGGCGACAGCGCCCGCTCCACCCTGAGGTGCGACAGGTAGAGATCGATGGCGGCGTCGAAGCGCACGCGCCGAGCTTAGCGAAACCCGGGAATTTGTCGAAAAACGCGGGCCCCTAACCCGCCGCCGCGCGCATCCGCGCGAGCAGGGCCGAGGGGTCGTCGAGGCGCATCAACGCCTCGCCGATCAGGGTGGCGTCGAGCCGCTGCGACGCCAGCTGTCGCACCTCGTGCTCCGAGCGGACCCCGGACAGGAACACGCGGGTGACGCCGCTCGGCAGCCCGTCGAGCACCCGCTGGGCTCGCGCCGCGTCCATCTGCAGCGTGTCGAGGTCCCGCGCGTTCACCCCGATCAGATCCGCGCCGGCATCGAGCGCCACGCGCGCCTCCTCGGCGCTGGCCACCTCGACCAGCGGCGCGAGGCCGCGCTCGCGTGCCGCTGCCAGCAGGCCAGCGAGCGCAGCAGGGGTCAGACAGCGAACGACGAGCAGCACGGCGTCGGCGCCGGAGGCGCGGGCCCAGTCGAGCTGCCTCTCGTCCAGCACGAACTCCTTGCACAGGATCGGCAAGTGCGTCGCCTCGCGCGCCTGGCGCAGGTGTGCGAAGGCGCCGTCGAAGTACTTCGCGTCCGTCAGCACGCTGAGCATGCTGGCCCCCGCGCGTTCGTAGGCGCGCGCGCGCTCCCCGACGTCGAGCGCGGTGGAGAGCGCGCCCGCCGAGGGCGAGCGGCGCTTGATCTCGGCGATCAGCCGGAGCGGCTCCCCTTCGCCTCGCCCCAGGCCGTGCGGGCGCGGCGCGAGGTCGCTCGGCGGCGGGGCCCCGAGCTCGGCGAGCTCGCGGCGCTTGTTCGCCAGGATCTCAGCCAGCACGCCCATCGCGGAGCTCCCGGGTCTCTCGCCTCCAGCGCTCGAGCAGCTCTCGCGCGCGCCCGGTCGCGAGCGTCTCGCGGACGCGATCCGTCGCGGCCCGCGGCTCGAGCTCCAGAGCCACCACCAGCGCCGCAGCGGCGTTGAGCACGAAGGCGTCGAGCGCGGGGTGGGGCGCGTCCGAGAGCACTTGCTCGATGGCGCGGGCGTTGTCCGCTGCGTCACCTCCCGCGATGGCGCCCGCTGGGCTCTCCTCCAGGCCGAAGTCGCTCGGGTGGACGGTGAGCTCGGTGACCCGCCCGTGCTCCAAGACGCTGACCCGGGTCGGGGCGTGCGGGCTGAGCTCGTCGAGGCCGTCGTCGCCGCGCACGACCCAGGCGCGCTCGACCCCGAGCGTGCCCAGAGTCCGCGCCAGCACCGGCCGGAGAGCGTCGTCGTACGCACCCAGGAGCTGGTGCGTGGCTCGCGCCGGGTTCGCCAGCGGGCCCAGACAGTTGAAGATGGTGCGAATGCCGAGCTCGCGTCGCGCGACCCCGCCGTGGCGCATCGCGGGGTGATGGGTGGGCGCCATCAGGAACGCGATGCCGAGGCGCTGGAGCAAGTGCTGCCCGGCGCTCGCAGGGAGATCCGTCGGCACACCCAGGGCCTCCAGCACGTCGGCGCTGCCGGCCCGGCTCGAGACCGCGCGGTTGCCGTGCTTCGCCACCGGCACCCCGGAGGCCGCGGCGAGGATCGCCGCCCCGGTGGACAGGTTCAGCGTACCCGCCGAGTCGCCGCCGGTGCCGCAGGTGTCGAGCACCTTTTCGAGGCCGTGCTCCACCGGGACCATCGCGTCGCGCAGCGAGCCGGCGGCAGCCGCGATGATCTCGGCGCTCTCCCCGGTCAAGCGCAGGGCGACCGCGAAGCCCGCGACCTGCACCGGGGTCCAGTCTCCGCGCAGCACCGCGTCGAACACTCGGCGCACGCTCGCCGGTGAGATGCCTTCGGGGCGGGTCAGCTCCGCGAAGACCTCGGAGAAGCTCGGCGCGCTCACAGCGACCGGACCCAGTTCTCGAGCAGCCGGAGCCCGTGCTCGGTCAGGATGGACTCGGGGTGGAACTGCACCCCCTCGAGCGGCAGGTCGCGGTGGCGCAGCGCCATGATCTCGCCCTCGGCCGTCCGAGCGCTGACCTCCAGGCACGCCGGGAACGAGGCTTCCTCGGCGAGCAGCGAGTGGTAGCGGGTGGCGTCGAAGGGCGAGGGGAGGCCCTGGAACAGCGTGCGCCCATCGTGCTCGATGGGCGACGTCTTGCCGTGCATCAGCCGTGGCGCCCGCACGATCTTGCCGCCGTGGGCCTGGGTGATGCTCTGGTGGCCCAGGCACACGCCCAGGATGGGAAATCGCCCGGAGAGGGCCGTGATCAGCGCGAGCGTGATGCCGGCGTCGTCGGGCGTGCCCGGCCCGGGTGAGAGCAGCACACCGTCCGGGGTCGACTCTGCGACGGCCTCGACGCTGGTTCGGTCGTTCAGCCGCACGTCGCACTCGGCGCCGAGGGTCTCCAGATATTGAACCAGGTTGTAAGTGAACGAGTCGTAGTTGTCGATGACGATGACCCGCTTGGGCACGCCCGGAAGGTGTCACCGCTCCTGCCTCGGGTCAAACCCGAGCTCGCCGGGAAGTTCACCCGCGGCCGAGCAGCCCGGTACGATTTCGCCATGCACGAGCGACGCCGCTTTCCTCGCAAGGCCGTGGACGTGTTCCTCAACAAGTTCATCGGGGGCTACCCGCACCTGTGTCGCGCGGTCGACATCTCGGCGGGCGGCATCCAGATCGTCGGCTTCCGAGAGCCGGCGACCCACATGCAGTCGTTCCCGCTCGAGCTCCGGCTGCCGGGAGACTCGCAGACGTTCTGGCTCTGGGCGCGCCGCGTCTCGGCGCGCGGGCGGCGCCAGACGCTCGAGTTCGTGCAGCCGAACCCCGACGACGTGCACCGCCTCGAGCGCTTCGTCGAGTGCGGGTAGTATCACTGCACGATCGTACTCAGTACCCGTGCTCCCTGAGGAACTTCTCGATCCTCAGGTTCACTAGCTCCGGGTACTCCATCGCGGCGTAGTGGGTGGCGCCGCGCACCACCAGGATCTCTCCGCCGCGGATCCGCCGCGCCATCTGCTGCGCCAGCTGCCGCGGCGTGAACGCGTCGCGGTCTCCGCTGATTACCAGCGTCGGCACCGCGATCGAGTCGAGCACGTGGGCGGCGTCGTGGTTGCCGAGCTCGCGGAGGATTGCGAGGTAGGTGTCCAGGTTGACGCTGCCGAACTCGGCGGCGATCTCCCGGAACAGCTCCTCGTCCATGGTGTTGCCCACCACTCCCAGGCGCTTGAGCCACATCACGGTCTCGGGCCATTGCGTCGCGCGCCGGAGCAGGCCCGAGGCCATCTCGTGCACGCGGTGCACCTGATCCACCAGGCCCGGCACGATGCGCGACGACAGCGGCACGCCCGTCGAGTCGAGGGGGCGCCCGAAGGTGCCGTTCACCAGGATCAGGTGCGAGACAAGCTCGGGGCGGCGCTCGTACAGCTCCAGGATCACCTGGACGCCCATGCTCCAGCCCATGAAGGCGGCGCGGGACACTCCGACCGCCTCGAGCACTCGTTCCAGGTCCTCCACATGGGCGTCGACGCCGAGCCGGGGTGAGTCGCCGCCCGGGGTGCTCGAGCCGTAGAGCCCGCGGTAGTCCCAGCTCACCAGCCGGTAGCGGTCCGACAGGTAGTCGATCTGGTGGCGCCAGGACTTGAAGGGCCCGCCGAGGCCGTTGGCCAAGACCAGCGGTCGCCCCGCCCCGCCGCTGTCGTGGATGGCGATGGTCACACCGTCGCTCACGGTGATGGTGCGCTCGGCGACCTCGGGGCTCGGCATCCGGATTCGCCGCAGCCTGCCCCATCGAGGGCCGGCGCGGGGGCGCCTATTTCGCCCCGCGGTCGCCCGCCAGTAAACCCCAAAGCATCCGGCGGCGTACGGTTTCCAAGTTCAATCTTGCCGGCGACAAACGAGCCGGATAGTGTGCCGGCGACCTTCCGCGCGGGCGATTCGTACGATCCGGAGGGCCCCAGAGCACGTTCAATGGCCGAAGAAAAGAAGCCCAAGATCGACCTCAAGTCCCGCCTCGGGAAGAAGACCGTCAGCGCACCGAGCGGCCCGACCATTCCGCCGCCGGTCGGGCTGCCCAAGCCAGCCGTTCCGG
The DNA here is from genome assembly GCA_015075635.1 of Polyangiaceae bacterium. Taxonomy (NCBI): domain Bacteria; kingdom Pseudomonadati; phylum Myxococcota; order Polyangiales; family Polyangiaceae; species Polyangiaceae bacterium. The sequence goes on along the minus strand of JABTUA010000001.1, from coordinate 3,079,814 downwards.
CGCCGCCCTTCGGCTCGTCGCCGTCGCAGCCGGCGCGCCCGCAGATCGACGCCTCCAACCCCTACTCCGCGATCCACGCGGACCAGGCTCCGGCGCGCGCCGAGCCGCAGGCGATCAAGATCGAGATGACCGAAGAGGTCGTCGCGGCTCAGAAGAAGGGGCGCGCGAAGATCGCGGTGCTCGCGGCGGTCACCGCCATGGTCGGCGGCCTGCTCGGCTACGCTCTCGGTGGTGGTGTCGAGCGCGGCAAGGCCGCCGAGGCCGCGGTCACCGGCGCCGAGGAGCTGGCCAAAGAAGTAGAGGACGCGTCCAGCAAGATCGACGAGCTCGCGGAGGTGCTGAAGAGCGCACAAGCCAAGCTGAAAGACAGCAAGTACCCCGACGAAGAGGTGCAGAAGCTCGGCGCCATCGACATTCCGTTCAAGGGCGCGAACCTCACCGGCAAGGGCATCGGCCGCTTCAAGGCCGAGATCGTGACGATGCTGATCAGCTTCGCCAGCGGCGCGCACGAGGCCAACGAGGGCAAGGACAAGATCCGCAGCCTGCTCACCAGCGCCAAGCCCGCCATCGAAGACCTGCTCGCGCAGCAGACCACGCCGAAGGTGCGCTGGGGGACCTACATCGAGAACGGCCCCGGCGGTCCCTGGATGAGCATGCAGCCTCTGCCGGAGCCCTTCCTGGTCGCGAAGAAGGACGACAAGAACTTCAAGTGGCCGGAAGACTTCAAGCTCGCTCAGGGCGGCAAGACCTTCACGCTCAAGCGCTACTCCAGCGGCGATCCGACCAAGGCCAAGCAGGGCGAGCCGTACATCATCCCGGTGAACCCGCAGACGCAGAACGCGGTGTGCCCTTCGGACATCCAGATCCGGCTGGTGCGCGAGCTGCGCGGCCTCGAAGACGTGCTGCGCGGCGACAAGACACCCGGCCAGGAGAAGGACGGCCTGATCGACATGGGCACCGTCCTCGCCGACAAGCTCAAGGGCGTCGGCCGGCCCTAGCCTCGACGCGGACGACTCTCGGCTCGCGTCAGGCCGCCGACACGCGGGTGGTCTTCGGCGTCTCGGCCGCCTGCTCCGCTGCCAGCTTCTCGACCTCGACCTTGATCACGCGGCGGTCGTCCGCCTCGCGCACCAGGAAGGCGAAGCCGCTCTCGGCGATGCGCTCGCCCACCTCCGGCACGCGGCCCAGCCGTTCGAGCACCAGTCCGCCGACGGTGTTGTAGTCACCGTCCTCGGGGAAGCCGGCGTCGAGCAAGCGGTTCAGCTCCGCGATCGACACGCTCGCGTCCACCAGCAGCCGCCCTTCGCCGAGCTCCACGATGCTCTGCTCGTCCATGTCGTGCTCGTCCTGGATGTCACCGACGATCTCCTCGATCAGGTCCTCGAGCGTGACGATGCCGCTCATGCCCCCGAACTCGTCGATCACGATGGCCAGGTGGTGGCGTCCGGCGCGCATGTCCTTCAGGACCTTGCTCGCCTCCTGGGTCTCCGGCACGAACGCGACGGGCCGGCGCAGGATGGTCTGCACGTCGAGCGCGCTGAGCTGTTCGTTGTGCGCCGCGTGGCTGAGCAGATCCTTGGCGTGCAGGATGCCCACCACGTTGTCGATGCGCTCGCGGTACACCGGGAAGCGGGAGTGCCCGCTCTCGCCGACGCGCTTCAGCAGCTCTTCCGGCGCGGTCTCGATGTCGAAGGCCGACACGCGCGTCCGGGGGATCATGGCCTGCCCGGCGGTCAGCTCGCCGAACTCGAGCACGTTGCGCACCATCTCCGCCTGGTCGTGGTCCAACGAGCCGGCGCGCTCGCCTTCGTCCACCAGCATCTCCATCTCGGTCTCGGTCACCCGGGGCGGAGGGATGGTGTGAGCGGCCGTGACCACCTTGCGGCCGATCAGCCGCCCCAAGAGCCACATCGGCGCCGCCAGCGGCGCCGCCATCAGCTCGAAGGGGCGGAGCAGCCGCAGCATCAGCACGCAGGCCCGCTCGGGGGCCCGGAGCGCGACGCCCTTCAGCACCTCGGCGGGCAGCCCGTAGGCCAGCACCGCCGCGAAGGCGGCCACCAGCGGCGACCAGGCGCCGAAGAGGTAACCGGCCTGCTGGATGAGCAGGGCGGCGCTGGTCGCGATGCCCACCACGCGCAAGACCAGCCAGCGCGACTCGACCTGTTGGCCCTGGTCGATGTAGCGCTCCACCGCCGCGCGGCTCGCCCCCTCGAGCGTATCCCGCAAGGCCGCCTTGCGGGGGCCCGACAGCATGCCCAGTGCGGCGCTCGCCGCGCCGAACACCGAGACGAGAGCCGCTGGAACAGCGGCCAGGAGCAGGCCGAAGACGGAAGGTGGGGTGCTCAATGCCGGGGACGCCTGGGGTACCTGGCCGGCACCCCTCCAGGGCCAACCTTAGCGTCGGGCCCGGGAAGCGCGCAACCCGGGCCGACTCCCCGCCGATAGGGGCCCGTGACCCGACCTGGACCTCCCGCCCCGCGCCGCCCTCCGGTCCCACCCAAGCCGCTCCCCACGCCGCCTCGAGCCAAGAGAATTGCACAGGAGTTCCGGACGCTCTTGGCCCCCGGCCTGGGCCGGGCGGGGGCTTCGTCGCCGGCCCTCCCTCCGCTGACGCCCCCGTCGCCGGCCCTCCCTCCGCCGGCGCACCCCGAGCCGCCGCGCGAGCGGGGCGCCCGCGCGGCCGGGGAGCCCGACCCCCCGCTGGACGTCCCCCAACCGCGCTCCGCCCCCATCGACGTGCTCGACCCCATGGCCCGCACCCTCGCCCAACCGCTGGTGCGCGGCGCCGAGCCCGCGCCAGCCGCGGCGCCGCCGAGCCCCCTCAGCCCTCCCGACGAGCTCCTGCTCGACCGCCTGGTCAAGCGCCTGTCCTGGGGGGGCAACGGCCGGCGCGGGAGCGCGCGCATCGAGCTCGGGGCAGGCTCGTTGGCCGGCGCGACGCTGCTCGTTCACGCCGACGGAAGCGAGCTGACGCTGGAGATCGAAGGCGCCGACCCTCGTGCCGCAGAGGAGTTCACCGCGCGCATCAGCCAGCGCCTGGGTGACAAGGGCTTCTCGCTCCGTCAAGCCTGAAACCCGCGCAACACGCGGTACTCGCCGGGCGCGGTCTCGGAGCCGAGCGCCACCAGCTCACCGGCTTCGCTCATCCAAGCCGTCACCGCCTCGCCGGCAGGGACTTCGGTGAAGTGGCTCGCGTCGAGCGCGCGCCCGGTCCGCGCACGCGCGACGCCTTCGCCGGTCAGAGTGGCGCAGGGCAGGGCGCGGCGCGCAGCCGTCGCGGTCGGCATCAGCGGGGCCACCGTGTCCCGCGGCCAGGCCACCGCGTCGGCCAGCGTGAACGCGCCGCTCGCGAGCCGCCGGAGCGCCGAGAGGTGCGCCGGCACCCCCAGCGCGTCGCCCAGATCTCGCGCCAGCGCGCGGACGTAGTAGCCCTTCGACACCTCGAGCTCGAGGCTCAGGCGCTCGTCGCTCGCGCCGTGCAGCGTGAGCTCCGCGACGCGCACCGGGCGGGCGGGCAAGCTCAGGCTCTGCCCGCGGCGCGCGGCGCGGTACGCGCGCTCGCCGCCGACTTGAACGGCGCTGACCGCGGGCGGCACTTGCAGCTCGCGCGCGCGCTCCGCCGAGAGCGCGCCCTCGAGGGCGTCCGGGTCGAGCCACCCGGGGCCCAGCTCGCGCCGCTCGGTGACCTGGCCCGTCGCGTCGAGGCTGTCCGTGCTCGAGCCGAAGCTCACCTCGGCGCGGTAGCGCTTCGCGAGCGCCGTCAGGTACGCGCTCAGCTTGCAGGCCTGCCCGAACATCAACACCAAGACGCCGCTCGCCATCGGGTCGAGCGTTCCGGCGTGACCGACCTCACGGGTGCCGTAGAGCCGGCGCGCGCGCGCGACCACGTCGTGGCTGGTGGGCCCGCTCGGTTTGTCGACGACCAGCACGCCGTGCACGGCGACTCAACCGAGCCAAACGCTCTGACGTCGCGCGACTCCCGCGTCGACCAGGCGCTGAATCGTGGCGCGCACGCGCTCCGAGAGCCGCCCGACCAGCACGTGATCGTCGGCGGCCTCCGGGCCGTAGCCTTCGAAGAACATCGGCTCTCCGAAGCTGATGTGCCACTTGGTCGGCGCCGGCAGGAGACCCAGCGGTCCGAGGGCGGGGAAGGTCGGCGTCACCGGCAGGTAGGGCACGCCGAACAGCTTGGACAAGCCCTCCACCCGGTACAGCAAGGGGCTCGCCTCCTCGGCGCCGACGATGGCGCAAGGCACGACCGGCGTCTGCGTGCGCAGCGCCAAGCGGATGAAACCGCCGCGCCCGAAGCGCTGGAGCTTGTAGCGCTCGCGGTAGAGCTTGCCGATGCCCTTCACACCCTCGGGGAACACCGCGACCAAGCTGCCCTTGCCGAGCAGCCTCTCGGCGTTCTCCTGGCAGGCGCGCACTGCGCCGATGCGGTTCATGAAGGCGCCCAGGAAAGGCAGGTAGTAGATGAAGTCTTCCGCGAGCCAGCGCAGCTCGCGGCCCGAAGCGTGCTCCAGCCGCACCGCCGCGCGCAGCATCATGCCGTCGAGCGGCAAGGTGCCGGAGTGGTTGGCGACGACCAGGCAGCGGCCCTCCGCGGGGATCTGCGCGACGCCCTCGGTCTCCACGCGGAAATAGCGCTGGTAGAGGAAATCGAGCAGCGGCGTCAGGCGCGCCTCGTACTTCGGATCGAGCCCGAAGTCGTCGACGTCCTCGGCGCGGTGGCGCAGGCCGAGGCGGCCCCATTGCCTGAGGTAGTAGTCGCTCGACATCAGCTCGCGCACGGCCTCGCCCACGCCTTCGCCGCTCCCCGGCGGCTCCACCGGGACGCTCAGCCGTGACGCCATCTCGTGCGCCACGCTCTCGACCTGCTCGCGCAACGTCGGCGCCGGGGGCTCCTCGCTCGCCCCGCGGATCAGACCGTCGAGGCGCGCCTCGAGCGCGCGGATCTGCTCCTCCACGTCGCCGTCCGCCGCGGGCGTGCGCGAGCGCGCGGCGCGACCCCCGCTCGGCTCTTCCCAGTCGGTGTTCGGCGGGACCATACGCGAGCCGATGCCGAGCTCGCTCTCGTCGACGGACTCGGGGCTCTGCGCGCCGCGCGTGCGCCCGCGCGCCGCCGTCTTCTTGGTCCGGGGCTTCGCGCTCGGGCGCTTGCGAGTGGCCGTCTTGGGCTTGGGCGTCTTGCCTCGGATGCTCACGCGGGGGTCTCCGACAAGAGTCTCACGTCGCGCAGGTGCTGTGCGCTCGCGTAGTCGATCACGGCCTCACGTGTGGTGTAGACCGGTGAAAAACCCATCGCACGCTCGGCTTGGGCGCCGTCGGCCACGCACAGGTACTGCAGGTAGTCCAAGAGCGCCGGCGGCGCTTCCGACAGGTGCGCCAGCCAGAGCGCGTTGACCAGCGGGGTGGCGAGCGGACGCGGCAGCGGCAGCGCCATGCGACCCGCCAACTTCACCACCGTGGACAGCGGCAGCACGCCGTCGGCCACGATGTTGAACACGCCGGGAACGTCGTGGTCCACGGCCAGCTTGAACGCGGCGACGGCGTCGGCTTCGTGCACGAACTGCATCAGCGGGTCGAAGCCCAGCACCGTGGGGACCAAGCGCCGGCTCAGGTACTGCGTGACGTAGTTCTTGACCGTGGGGCCGAGGATGGGCGCGGTGCGGAGCACGGTGACCACGCGGCCTTTCCCCGGCTTGCCGAAGCGCAGCGCCTCGTTCTCCGCTTCGATCTTGTCGGCGAAGAACGGGTCCTCGCGCCGCGCCCTGAGCGGGTGGCGCTCGGAGAGGAAATTCGGGTTGGTGGGGTGTGCGCCGTAGAGCACGGTCTGGCTCCACATCACCAGCTTCTGCACCTCACTGCGACGACAAGCGTTGAGCACGTGCATGGTGCCGACGCTCTCGAGCTCGTGGGCCCAAGCCGTGGCGTGGGTCGGCGAGGCCAGGAAGGCGAGGTGAACGACGACGTCCACGCGCTCGGCGGCGAGGATCTCGGCGGTCCGCTCCTCGGCGGTGGGTTGGGTCAGATCCACGTCATAGACCCGGGTCTTCTGCCCGGCGGTCGTGGGGCGCTCGATGTCGAGGCTGACGATGCGACCGACTCGCTCGTCCTCTTCCAGCAGGCCGATCAGGTTCTTGCCCAAGAACGAGCAGGCGCCCGTGACTGCGACGGAGTGCGTCGCCGGGCTGGGCCGGGTCACGGCGCGGCTCTGGGCGACAGCCGGAGCGGGAGCGCTCGTGTCGGTGCGAGCCGGTTTGCTCGCGTTCTTGCGGCGGCCTCGGGCCATCGGACCGACACGGTAATCGAACCTGCGCGAAAGTGGGACCTCCCGTCTCGCCTCGGCTGCGCGGCCGGGAAAACCACGGACGAACAATCCGAGGGGCGCCAGGAACGCGCGTCTGGTAGGTTTTCGATCATGGCAGAGCTGCCCGCCGCCAGAGGCCAGCGCCTCGGCCCGTACGAGCTCGGGGAGCGCCTCGGCTCGGGCGGCATGGCGGAGGTCTACATCGCGCGCCGGGCCGGGCCGCGGGGTTTCAGTAAGCGCTTCGCCATCAAGCGCATCCTGCCGCAGCTCGCCCGCGATCCGCACTTCGTCTCGATGTTCTGCGACGAGGCTCGGATCTGCGCTGCGCTCGCGCACCCGAACATCGTGCAGGTCGTGGACTTCGGCGAGGAAGACGGCGAGCTGTTCATGGCCATGGAGTACGTCGAGGGCGTCTCCTGCGCGAAGCTGTTGCGCGCCGTGGCGGCTCGCGGCGAACGGGTGCCCCTCGGCGCTGCGCTGTTCATCACTCACGAGGTGCTCCGGGCGCTGTCGTTCGCGCACGCCGCCCGAGACGACCGCGGGCGACCTTTGGGCATCGTGCACCGGGACGTGTCCCCCGGGAACGTGCTGCTCGGTCGCGCCGGGGAGGTCAAGCTGACCGACTTCGGCATCGTGCGCAGCGACTTCATCGACCGGCGCACGAACCCCGGCGAGCTCAAGGGCAAGATCGGCTACATGTCGCCGGAGCAGGCCCTGGGCAGCGAGATCGACGCGCGCAGCGACCTGTTCACCGTCGCCATCATCCTGGCGGAGATGCTCATGGCTCGCCCGCTCTTCCCGGGGCGCAGCGAGATCGAGATCTTGTCGCGCATCCACGACGCGGATCTCGGCGTGCTCGAGCGCCACGCTCAGGGCATGCGGCCCGATCTGCTCGGGATGCTCCGGCGGGCGCTGGCGAAGCACCCCCGAGATCGCTTCGCGTCCGCGGACGAGTTCGCCGACAGCCTGCGGGCCGTCGCCCGCGCCGCCGGCGTGAGCCTGTCCGACAGCGAGCTCTCGGGTTGGCTGTCCGAGCTCGGCATCATGCCGGGCAGCGGGGTCAGGCCGGCAGTCCAGGCGCGTGACACCATCCCGATGCCGCCGCGCCTGCGCGCGGTGCCGAGCGATCGCCCCACCGAGCCCGGGCGCGTCCCGGACATGGACGCGCGCTTCCGCCTCGAGGCGGCCGTCGGGCGCGAGGTCGGGCTGCTCGGCCCCGCGGATCTCGTCGAGCTCGTCGTGACCGGCCGTGTGCCGGGCAGCGCGCGCGTCATCGAGCCCGGGCGCGCCGCGCGGCCCATCTCCGAGATCGCCGCGCTCGGCCGCATCGTGGGCCAACCCGCCTACGCCTTCGGCACGCTGCCGGAGCGCTCGGAGCCGGCGCCGCTCGTGCCGAGCGGCTTGCCGTCGCTGCTGTACGCGCTGGCGGCGAAGCGCGCGACGGGCCTCCTGGTCGCGCGGGACCGGCGGCGCGAGAAGCGCATCTACCTGCGCGGCGGCGCGCCGGTGACGGTGGCGAGCACGCAGCGCGAGGAGCTGCTCGGGCGCCGCCTGGTCGCTCAGGGTCTGGTGCGCACCGAGGAGCTCGGCGTGGCGCTCTGCGACTCCGCTGCGAGCGGCGAGCACCTCGGGGTCACGCTGGTCGATCGGGGCTACCTGCGCCCGGCCGCGCTGGTGCGCGCGCTGCACGCGCAGATCGAAGCGCGCGCCATCGATCTCGGGAGCTGGTCGGGTGGCGACGTGAGCTTCGGCAGAGGCGAGCGCCCGGGTCACGAGGTCGTCCCGCCCGCGCGCTCACCGGCGGTGTGGGTGACGCGCCTGGTGCGCGAGCGTCTCGCCCCGCGTCACGTGGAAGACGCGCTCGCGGCCATCGGCCTGGCGCCGCTGGCGCTCCACCCTGCTCCGCCCATCGAGCTCGACGCGCTCGGTCTCGACGCGGAGGAGTCGCTGGTGCTCGCCGCCGCGCCGGGCACGCGCTCGATCGGAGAGCTGACCGAGCGCCTCGCGCTGACCGGCGTTTCGCCGGCGGTGACCGCGCGCGCGCTGTTCATCGGCCTGTCCGCGGGGCTGCTGGTCGCGCCGGGCTGGACGAGAGGCTAGCCCTTCGGGCAGCGCGCCCGCACCCAGGACAGCTCCTGGCCCGAGATCAGCCAGAGCGAGAGCTGGTCCCCGCGCGTGGCGAGGGCGAAGCCGGTGGCGTCCGCGACGGCCATCGGGCTCGACGCCGGGGCACCGCTCGGGTCGAGACGAGTGAGGTAGACCACGCGTCGCTCCTGGAGCTGGCAGCTCACCGGCGCGACCCAGGCCACCAGCGCGCCGTGGGCGAGCGGGCGCGCGATCACGCTCTCCGGCGGCGCCGGCGTGCGCAGCTCGTGACGCTGCCCGCCCGAGCCGAGCACGACGACGGGGAACTCCTCGGCGCCGCACGGGCGGTCGATGCGATCGCCGGGGACGATCACCAGCGGCTCCGGGCCGAGCGTGGCGTCGTAGGCGCCGTGGGGCGCGTCGAGCACCTGCTTCTTTTCGGCGCGCTCGGCGTTCACCGAGAAGAGCGCCACGTGCTTGCCGCTCGACAGCGCCGCCCAACCGGCGCCGCCTTCCGCGAGCCCGGCGATGGCCAAAGGCAGCCAGGGCTCGTCTCCGCCGAGGTCCAGGTCGGTGCGCCGCCAGCTGCTCGCCGGCGCGCCCGCCTTGCCCGCGAGCCAGCTCGCGCCGGGAGCCGCGGCGCTCCGCACCAGGCTCGCGAGGATCGCGCAGTCGTCGCCCGCACAGGCGACGTCGGAGAGCTCGAGCTGGTCGCCCTCGGCGAGCACCTCGGCGCTGGCTCCGCCGCGCCAAAGGAGCGCGCGCCGCGTGCCGAGCGCCGTCGAGTCGAGCCAGGCGGCGAGCCAGCCCGCGCGCCCGCGCTCCATCAGCGGCGGCGCCTCGAGCTCGGCCCAGGGTGCGTCGCTCACGGCGCGGGTCGCGAGGTCGACGAAGCCCGCCGACGTCACCGCGGTCTGGCCATGGGCCAGCGCGAGCGCGTCGAGCGTCGCGCGCGCGGCGACGAAGCGCGTGCGACCCTCCGGCAGCTGGGCTCTCTCCACCTTGCCGTCAAATCGGCAGCCGCTCGGTAGGCCGTAGCCCTGCGGCGTGTCCAGCGGTCGCATCGCGGGAGCCGCGGCCCGCGCCGGCGTGCCGACGGCCAGCGGCGCCTCGCCGGCGTCGCGCGCCGCGGTCTTGGAGGAGCAGCGCTGACAGCCGGGGAGCACGAGCGAGGCGAGCGCCCAGAGCCAGAGCCGCCTCACGCGCCGGACCCCGCCGGGAAGTCGAAGCGCAGCACCGGATACGGCGCGAAGTCGTTCACGACGCGAAAGCCCCGGGCGACGTAGAGCTCGAAGGGTCCGGTCCAGAGCTGCTCCGGCGGCACGCCCTCGGCGCGTCGCGGGAAGGCCGTGAGGCTCCGGGCGCCCGCGCTCTTGGCCAGCTCGAGCCCAGCATCGAGCAGCGCACCCGCCACTTTGCGGCGCCGCCAGGCCTCGTCGATCAAGAAGCAGCCCACCACCCAGACCCGACTGCGATCTTCGCTCAGGCAGGGCAGCCCCTTGTACAAGCGCTGCTCGAAGAGCTTCGACACGGCGCTGGCCGGTGAGCATTTCATCCAGCCCACGACCTGACCGTCCGCGTCCACCGCGACCACGCCGCGCGCTTCGTCGCTGCCGCTCGCGAGCGCTCGGGCGAGCTCGTCGCGGCTCTCGTTTGGACGATTCGCGCAGCGATCGAGCCAGGCGTTCTTGTCGCCGTCGAAGTGCCACCAGCGGCAGAAGCAGGGCGAGCCCGTGCGCTCGAACAGCGCGGCGAGGCCCGCGCCGTGGGCGGCCGAGACCGGGAGCGCGCGGACGTCGCTCACGACGGCGGCCTCGCACCCTGGAACGGGCTCGTCAGCTCCGCCGCCCGCGCGACCGAGAGCAGGCGCTCCTCGGCGAACGCCGGCGCGATCAGCTGCATGCCGATGGGCAGTCCCGCGCCGGTGAGTCCCACCGGCAGCGAGAGCGCTGCGACGCCCGCCAAGCTGGCCGGGAGCGTGTAGACGTCGGCGAGGTACATGGCGAGCGGATCCTCGATCCGCGCGCCCAGCTCGAAGGCGGCGGTCGGGCTGGTCGGCGTGGCGATCACGTCCACCTCTCTGAAGGCGCGCTCGAAGTCCTTGCAGATCAGCGCGCGCACGCGCTGAGCCTGGGCGTAGTAGGCGTCGTAATAGCCGGCGGACAGCACGTAGGTGCCGAGCAGGATGCGGCGCTTCACCTCGCGACCGAAGCCGGCGGAGCGCGTGGCCTCGTACAACCCGCCGAGGTCCGAGCCGGGCGCCTCCTCGCGCAGGCCGAAGCGCACGCCGTCGAAACGCGCGAGGTTGCTCGAGGCCTCCGCGGTGGCGAGCACGTAATACGTGGCCACGCCGTGACGGGTGTGGGGCATCGCGATCGGCACCACGCTCAGGCCGTCGGACTCGAGGCGAGCGATCGCCGCGCGCACCGCGGCCTGCACCTCCGGGTCGAGGCCCTCGCCGAAGTAGTCCTCGGGCACGCCGACCCGCAGCCCCTTCGGATCGCGCTCGCAGGCGGCCTCGAAGTCGGGCACCGGCGCGGCGGACGAGGTGGAGTCGGCCGGATCGTGGCCGGCGATGACCGACAGGAGGCGCGCTGCGCCGCGCACGTCGCGGGCGAAGGGGCCGATCTGATCCAGGCTCGACGCGAAGGCGATCAGACCGAAGCGCGACACGCGCCCGTAGCTCGGCTTGAGCCCGACGCTGCCGGTGAGCGCCGCCGGCTGGCGAATCGAGCCCCCGGTGTCGCTGCCGAGCGCGCCGCTGACCAGGCCAGCGGCCACCGCCACTGCGCTGCCGCCGCTCGAGCCGCCGGGGATGCGCGACTCGTCCCAAGGGTTCTTCACCGGACCGAAGGCGCTGTTCTCGTTGGACGAGCCCATCGCGAATTCGTCCATGTTGGTCTTGCCCACGAGCAGCGCGTCGGCGGCTCGAAGCCGCGCCACCACCGTGGCGTCGTAGGGCGGGCGCCAGCCCTTGCCGGCGCGGGTCAGGATCTTCGAGGCGCAGGTGGTCGGCGCATCGAGCGTGCAGAGCGCGTCCTTGAGCGCGACGGGGACTCCCGCCAAGGGGCCCAGCGCCTCGCCGCGGCGGCGGCGCTCGTCGAGCTCTCGGGCGCGCTCGAGGGTCGCGTCCTCGGCGACGTGCAGGAAGGCGTTGAGGCTCGCTCGCCGAGCGATCGCCGCGAGGCTCTGCCGCGCGACCTCCTCGGCCGCGACGCTGCCGCTCTGCACGCTCGCGGCGAGCTCGGCGATCGACAGGCCGAGCGCGCTCATGACTCGTCCACGAACTCCGGCACGGCGAACGCCCCGTCGCTCGTGCGCGGGGCCTCGGCGAGGGCGGCTTCGCGAGACAGGCCCGGGCGCGGCTCGTCGTCGCGCAAGGGCGCGACGCTGGGGCCGACGCCTGTAGCTTCGCTCACGCCGCCAACGTCCACGCCGCCGAGCTCGTCCACGTAGGCCACGATGCGGCTGAGCTCGGCCTCGAGCCGAGGCAGCTCTTCCTCGGCGAGGTGGAGGCGGGCCAGCCGGGCCATACGGCGCACTTCGTCTCGGGTCACGGCCATCGGCCGCGGACCGTAAAACAAGGCCTCGCGACAGGCCAGTCGCGCTCCACCCTCGCCAGCGCTCGGGCGGGTGAGGTAGAAAGACCCATGAGCTTCGAGCCCGGGTCCGAGACGCGTCGGGCGCAAGGTGGGGGTTGGGGTCCGCCTGGAGGCTACGGACCGCCTGGAGGCTACGGACCGCCTGGAGGCTACGGACCGCCGGGTGCGCCGCCTGGGCCGGGTGGCTTCCAGCCGGCGCCGCCGGGTGGCTTCGCGCCTCCGCCGGGTGGAGGCGGCAAGCCCATCACCGGCGGCAAGCAGACGATGGCGTTGCACGCCATGACCATCGACCCGACCACGGGCATGCCGAAAGGCGAGAAGCCTCCGGCGAGCACCGCCGCCGTGCTCGCGCTCGTGTGCGGCATCTTGATGTGCCTGGGCCCGCTCACGGGCATCCCCGCGATCATCGCCGGCATCATCGCGCGGGGCGCCGTCAAGAAGGATCCGGCCAACGTGGGCGGCGGCGGCCTGGCCATCGCCGGCATCATCCTGGGCGTGCTGAACCTCCTCGGCTGGGCGGTGTACTTCGTGATCTTCGTGCTGGCCGCGCTCCTGGGCTGACAAAGCGCGCAACTCTGCGCCGGCTGTGCCCGATGGGCCGCGCGTGCTCGGGAAGAAGCCTTGGCCTCGACGCCCCTCCCGCGCGGGCGTACCCTCGACGCTGGTCTCCGGCCACCCCGCACGGCCGGCGCCGCCCCGCCGCATGAGCCGAGAGTTCGCCGATGGACAGATCGTGCCCGGAACGCGCTACCGGGTGCTGGGCCACCTGGGCTCCGGGGGCATGGGCTCGGTGTACCTGGTGGAGCACACCGAGCTCGGCAAGCCGTTCGTGCTCAAGGCCTTGTTCCGCGAGCTGGCGAGCCGCAAGGACCTGGTCGCGCGGCTGCGCCAGGAGTGGCGCGCGCTGGCCCGCTTGAACCACGCGAACATCGTCAACGTCACGGACGCCGGAACCAGCGACAACGGGGTGCCGTTCTACGTGATGGAGCGCGTGGAGGGCGAGACCCTGGCCGATCTGCTCAAGCGCGAGCACGCGCTCGGCATCCCCCGGGCTCTCGGCCTCGCCGCCGCGGTGCTCGACGGGCTCTCCGCCGCCCACCAGATCAGCATCGTTCACCGCGACGTGAAGCCTCCGAACATCTTCGTGGTGACCGGCGGGGGCGTGAAGATCCTCGACTTCGGCATCGCCAAGCTCGCCGACCAGAGCGCCGAGGTGATCACGGCGCGCGGCGTGGCCATCGGCACGCCTCGCTACATGTCACCGGAGCAGGCCAAGGGTCAGGCGGTGGACGCCCGGGCTGACCTCTACGCAGTCGGCCTGGTGCTCTTCGAGGCCATCGCCGGCGAGGGCCCCTTCGACGACGCCCGTGACGCGAACGAGCTGTTGCTCGCGCACCTGTCCAAGCCGGTGCCCAAGCTGTCCAGCTTCCACCGGGGCGTCACAGCGGAGCTCGACGAGATCGTGAGCGGGCTGCTCGCGAAGGATCCGGCGGCGCGGCCCTCGAGCGCCAAGCAAGTGGCGGCGTCGCTGCGCGCGCTCTTGAAGCGCGCGGCGCGCGTGCCTTCCACCAGCTCGGTGACCCCCGAGGCCGGCTATCAGGATCCGACCCAAGGTGAGGTCACCGCGCTGCCGTCCACCCGTCCGGACGGCGTCGCCGGCCGCGTCTCGGAGCTGCCCACGGTGGAGGCGCCGCTGGTGGCGAGGCGCTCGAATCCGCCGCCCTCCGTCAACACCACGCTGATCGGCGGCACGCCGGTCGACGGCACCACCACGCTCTCGGCGACCGCGGACACCAAGACCGGCATGGAGTGGGCGAAGGATGGCTTCCAGACCGTGGCCGGCGCGAGCAGCGTCGCGCTCGGGGTCGAGGACACGCTGGTCGCCTCGGCGCCACCGTCGGCAGCGCAATCCGGTCCGGTGCGCGACGACTACACGCTGCCCATCGACGGCCCGGTCACTCCGCCGCCCAACGAAGCGCCGACTCGCACCTCCGTGCCCGCCGCGGAGCTGTCGCCCCCGATGCCGGGCACGCGGTCCATGCCCCAGGTCTCGCCGCTGCCAGCCTTCGGCCTCGCGGAGACGCCGCCGCCGTTCATGTCCGCGACCCCTGCGCCGTCGAGCCGCACCCCGGCGCCGAGCCGCACGCCGCTCTACCTGGGCGTTCTGGCGCTCGTCATCTTGGTGGGTGGCGTCGGGTCGTTTGCGGCGCTTCGGGGGAGGGCCAGCGCGCCGAAGCAGGAGCCCGCCGCGCTGGTCGAAGCCCTGCCGAACCCACCCGAGCCGGAGCCGACGCTGAGCGCCGAGCCCGCCCCGAGCCCCGAGCCCGCCCCGCTGCCGAGCGCCGAGGCGCCTGCTGCGGCCCCCGCGCTGGCGCAGACGGCTCGGACCGCGGTCGTGAGGCCCGCCCCCAAACCCGAGCGCGCCCCGGAAAAACCCAGGGACAAGCGCGCCGAGCCCAAGCCCGCGGCCACCAAGCTGCCGGCCTCGGGCCTGTGAGCCTGGACTAGCCCCGCGGCTTGCCGTAAGTTCCGCGCCCCTTCGCCGGGACCCCTCGGCGAGGAGACCCCACGTCCCGAAGCGCGAACGACCGGGAACGGTGTTCGGCGAGCACGACGCTCGCCGGGCCCCCCGGCGCGGGACGGAGGCTCAACCGAAAGGAATGCGCATCATGACCGAGACCCCCGACATCACGACCGAAGTGTCCCCGCCGCCCGCGGCTCCGCCGCTCACCGCCGTGCTCGCTGCCGAGCGCGCGCAGAGCGACACGCGCGAGCCCCGCGATCCCGCGAACCCGCTGAGCGTGCGCGACCTGTTCGAGGCCGGCACGCACTTCGGACACCAGACCAAGCGCTGGAACCCGAAGATGCGCCCGTACATCTACGGCGCGCGCAGCGGCATTCACATCATCGACCTCGATCAGACCTCGCGTCTGTTCAAGCGCGCCTTCGACTTCCTCGCGGACACCACCGCGCGCGGCGGTCACGTGCTGTTCGTGGGCACCAAGCGCCAGGCCGCGGCCATCGTCGCGGAAGAGGCGCAGCGCGCCGGCCAGTTCTACGTCACCAACCGCTGGCTGGGCGGCAGCTTGACGAACTTCCGCACCATCAAGGGCGGCCTCGAGCGCCTGCGCAACCTGGAGCGCATGAAGGAAGACGGCACCTACAGCCAGCTGCCGAAGAAGGAGACCGTCAAGCTCGAGAAGGAGCGCCTGCGCCTCGAGAAGTACATCGGCGGCCTCAAGGGCATGGGCTCGGTGCCGAGCGCGGTGTTCGTCATCGATCCGGCGCAGGAGCTGATCGCCGTGAGCGAGGCGCGCCGCCTGCACATCCCCATCGTCGCCATCACGGACACCAACTGCGACCCGGACCGGGTGGACTACCTGATCCCGGGCAACGACGACGCCATCCGCTCGGTGCGCCTGATCACGGCGGCCGTCGCGGACGCGTGCATCTACGGGGCCGCGCGCCGGCGCGAGCACGCCCCGAGCCGCGAGCGCGAGGGCGCGGCAGCAGCCGGTCCCGCCGCCGAGGTCATGTACCAGCGGCGCGGCGGCGAGAGCTGAGCTTTCAGGAGAGAGTCATGAGCCAAATCAGCATGCAGCAGGTCAAGGAGCTTCGCGATCGCACCTCGGCTGGTCTGAACGACTGCCGGAGCGCGCTTTTGGAGGCCTCCGGTGACATGGAGAAGGCCGTCGAGATCATCCTGAAGAAGGGCCTCGCCAAGAGCGCGAAGCGCGCCGGGGCCGTGGCCACGGAGGGCGAGGTCGCCGCGCGCGTGGCGCCCGACGGGCTCTCCGGCGTGATGGTCGAGGTCAACATCCAGACCGATTTCGCCTCCCGCAACGACGAGTTCAAGGCCTTCGTGCAGAAGATCCTGGACGTCGCCTCCAAGGCGAAGACCGGCGCGGACCTCGCGGCCGAGCCCTTCCCGGGCGGCGGCAGCGTCGAGGAGAACCGCCAGGCCCTGGTCGGCAAGCTCGGCGAGAACATCATCGTGCGCCGCTGGGAGCGTCTGAGCGTGGACGGCGGCAAGGTCCACGCCTACGTGCACATGGGCGGCAAGGTCGGCGTGCTCGTCGCGCTCCAGGCCACAGCCCCCGGCGCCACGGACAAGCCCGAGTTCGCCAAGTTCATCGACGACGTGGCGATGCAGGCCGCGGCGATGAGCCCGCAGTGGCTCGCCAAGGGCGACGTGCCCGAGGACGCGAAGCAGAAGCAGCGCGAGATCTACGACGCCCAGCTGATTGAGGAGGGCAAGCCCGACGCGGCGCGCCCCAAGATCATCGAGGGCAAGCTCGCCAAGTGGATGAAGGAAGTCTGCCTGCTCGAGCAGGAGAGCGTGATCGAGGCGGGCAAGACCGTCGATCAGCTGCGCGCCGAGCTGGGCAAGGCGCTCGGCGGCGACGTCGCCTTCAAGCAGTTCGCGCGCTTCCAGCTCGGCGAGGGCATCGAGAAGCCGACCGGCGAAGACTTCGCGGCCGAGGTCGCGAAGATGGCCGGCAACTAGCCTCGACTCGACTGCTCGGGTCAGCGCCGCACCCGCTCCACCCACGTCGCGTGGTCCGCGTACCACGCGACGGTGGCGCGGATGCCGGCGTCGAACGCGCGCTCCGGCCGCCAGCCGAGCTCGCTCCGGAGCTTCTCCGGGTCGATGGCGTAGCGGCGGTCGTGCCCGAGCCGGTCCGGGACGAACGTGACCAGCTCGCGGCTTCGGCCCGGGCGGCGGCCCAGGTGCGCGTCCACCGCGTCGCAGAGCAGGCCGACCAGCTCGAGGTTCACCCGCTCGTTCTCGGCGCCCACGGCGTAGGTCTCGCCGACTCGGCCGCGGCGCAGCACCGCCCAGAGCGCGCGGCAGTGATCCTCGACGTGCAGCCAGTCGCGCACGTTCTGACCGTCGCCGTAGACCGGGATGGGCGCCTCGCCCAGGGCCGCGAGGATCACCGTGGGGAAGAGCTTCTCCGGGTGCTGGTAGGGGCCGTAGTTGTTCGAGCAGTTGCTGACCAAGACCGGCAAGCCGTAGGTGTGGTGATACGCGCGCGCGAGCAGGTCCGCCGCCGCCTTGCTGGCCGAGTAGGGCGAATTCGGCGCGTAGGGCGTGCTCTCGCTGAACCTCCCGTCACTGCCCAGCGAGCCGTACACCTCGTCGGTCGAGACGTGCAGCAGTCGCTCGACGCCGGTCGCTCGCGCTGCCTCGAGCAGATGGAACGTGCCGACGACGTTGGTGTGGATGAAGTCCGCCGGCGCGGCGATGGAGCGATCGACGTGGGATTCGGCGGCCAGGTGCATCACGTGGCTGACGGCGTGCGCGCCGAGCACTTCGAGCACCCGCTCGCGCTCTCGGAGATCCACGTGCTCGAACACGTAGCGCGGGTCTGCGACGTCCTCGAGGCTCTCGAGGTGCCCCGCGTAAGTCAGCGCGTCCAGGTTCACCAGCCGCTCGACCTCCGGCTGCGCGAGCAGGAAGCGCACCAGGTTCGCGCCCACGAAGCCGGCGCCGCCGGTGACCAGGACCCTCACCGCGGGCCGTCCCAGCGGGTGAGGGCGTCGGCGAGCGCCTCGCGCACCGGCGCGAGCTTCGCGCCGGCAGCGAGGGCCTTGTCCGCGCTGAGCACGCAGTTCGAGCGCAGCGCCCGCACGCCCTGCGAGTAGAACTCCGCGTCGTCCGCGAAGTACTCGAAGCTCCGACCTGGCACGAGGTGCTCCTGGAGCAACGCCGCGATCTCGCGCGTGGAGACGAGCCCGGGGTTCACGAGATTGTAGGTGCCAAACGGCGCGCCCGAGAGCCAGAGCCCGAGTGCGGCGTCCACCGCCTGACCCAGGTGCGAGAGCGAGTTCAGGTGCTGGTAGAGCCTGGGGTAGGCGAGCAGCTTGCTCAAGAGATTCCGCGGCCCGTGGTGCTCGTCGAAGGGCAGGCGGATGCGCCAGACGTAGAGGCCCGGCGCGTCTTGCAGGACCGCCTCGCCGAGCGCTTTGCTGCCGCTGTAAAAGCTGCACGGCGGAGCGTCGAAGCTGAAGTTCGGCGGGTCGTCCTCCGTGAAGCCCTCGGCGGGCGTGCCCGCCGCGAGCAGCGCCTGCGCCTCCGGCGCGAGCAGGTCCCGGTGCACCACGCCGCCGAGCTTCGCTCCCGAGTAGATGCAACCCGAGCTGACGTGGCCCCACGGCGTCCCGGTGACCTCGCAGGCGTGCGCCACGGTCAGCGGCAGCGTGACGTTGCCGCGCAAGGTCTCGCCGCGGGCGTCCTCGCAGGCGTCCACGTTGGGCTTGCCGCTGAAGCCGGCGGCGTTGATCAAGAAGCTCGGCTTCAGGCCCTCGAGCGCCTCGCGTAGGACACCGAAGCGGTCGTACAGTACGCTCTTGCGGCTCAGCACCACGTGCTCGATGCGGCGCGCTTCGAGCGCGCGCACGAACACGCCGCCGGCCCAGCCGGTGCCGCCCAACACCACCACCGGCCCGCGCTTCATCGGCGCGCCTCGGCCAGCACGCTCGCCAGGTACTCCCGGTACTCGCAGGCCGGCATGGCGGCGACCAGGCCGGCGAGCGCGGCTTCGTCGATGAAGCCGCGCCGGAACGCGGCCTCCTCCGGGCAGCCGAGCTTGATGCCCTGCCGCTTCTCGACGGTCTGCACGAAGGCGGAGGCCTCGTGCAGGCTGGAGCTCGTGCCGGCGTCGAGCCACGCCGTGCCCCGCGCCAGGAGCTCGCAGCGGAGCGCGCCCTGCTCCAGATACTTGCGTATCAGATCGGTGATCTCGAGCTCGCCGCGGGCGCTCGGCCGGAGCTGGCGCGCGAGCGCGGGTGCGCGCGCGTCGAACAGGTAGAGGCCCGGGATGGCGTGGTTGCTCTTCGGGCGCGCGGGCTTCTCTTCGATGCTCAGCACCCGGCCGGCGTCGTCGAGCTCGACCACGCCGTAGCGCTCCGGGTTCTTGACCTGATAGCCGAAGATGGTGGCGCCGGAGGCGTAGTCCCGAAACGCGCGCGCGAGCGCGTCCCCCGCGTAGAAGACGTTGTCGCCCAGGATCAGCGCGACCGAGTCCTCGCCCACGAAGTCCTCGGCGATCAAGAGCGCCTCCGCGATGCCCGCCGGCCGCGCCTGCTCGCGATAGCCGATGCGGAGGCCGAGCCGGCTGCCGTCGCCGAACAGCCGCTGGAAGCGCGGCAGATCGACGGGCGTCGAGATCAGGCAGAGCTCCCGCACGCCGCCGTCGATCAGCGTGGTGAGCGGGTAGAAGACCATCGGCTTGTCGTACACGGGCACGAGCTGCTTGCACGCGACCTCGGTCAGCGGATACAGCCGGCTGCCGGCGCCGCCGGCCAGGAGGATGCCTTTCACGGCGAGCTCACTCCCCTTCTATCGAGAACGCGCCCGAGTAGATGGCGTCCACGTCCAGCGTCACTCCGCTCGCGAGCTCCACGCGGCCGCCGCCCTCGACCGCCCGGTAGGTCCAATCACCGTCGGCGCCCCGGCGGTAGTGCTCGATGCGGGCCTCGGTCTGCGAGACGAGCAGGTAGTCCGTGAGTGACTCGAGGCGCTGGTAGCTCTCCCACTTCAGCCCGCGGTCGTACTGCTCCGTCGTGCCCGAGAGCACCTCGACGACGACGTTCGGGTTCTCCAGCACGTCGGTCGTGCCCGACTGCAAGCGGAGCGGGCCGCAGACGACCGTGACGTCGGCGTACACGTAGCGCGTCCCTCGCCCGACGCCGAGCTTCTGATCGGACGAGAGCACGCTGCACCCCTTCTCTCGAAGGCCGCCGAGGAGCGCCGCGCTCACGTTCACCGCCAGCGCGTTGTGGCGCGGGCTGCCTCCGGCCATGGCGAAGACCTCGCCGTCGAAGTACTCGTGGCGCTCCGGCTGACTCGCTTCCCAGGTCAGGTACTCGGCGGGGGAGAGCCCCGTGCGTTCGGCGAGGCGCGACATCCGGGGCCAAGATAGCACGTCCCTCAGTACCGCCGCTTGCCCCGGCGCGGCGCGGGGAAGTCCGGCAGCGCGCGATCGACCTCGGTCCACTTCGCGCGCAGCTCGTCCGCCAGCTTCTGCCTGCCCAGGTCGTTCTGCTCCGCGGGATCGGCGTCCAGGTCGAACACCTGCGGCACCTGCTCGGTCTCGGTGACGACGATCTTCTTGCCGCCGGTGATCAGCGCGCGGCGGCGCGGCGCCTGATCGGTGTACGGCATGTCGATCACGATGTCGCGGACCGGGGGACGCGCGCCGCCGAGCTCGGGCACCAGGCTCACGCCGCGGAACGACTCCGGCGCCGGCACGCCGGCGAGCTCGCACAGCGTGCGGCCGAGGTCGATGTGGCTGCGCCGGGTGTCGATGCGCGCCGGCGGCAAGCCGGGCACGCGGATCAGGAGCGGCACCCGGGTCAGCACCTCCCACAGCGTGTAGCCGTGCTCGAAGGTGCTCTTGTGCTCGCCGAAGGCCTCGCCGTGGTCGGCGCTGATGACCACGGCCGTCTTGTCCGCCCAGGGCTGCCGCTCGACGAAGTCGAGCACGCGCCCGACCTGGGCGTCGGTGAACAGCACCTCGCCGTCGTAGAGGTTCCGGAGCGACTGGCCGACCTCGCCGAGCGGAGTGCCGGGCGGCACCACGCTGCCGGCGTCGCCGTAGGCCGAGCCGGTGAAGCGCGGCTGGCCCTCGTGGCGCGCGTAGGCGAAGTGCGGGTCCATGAAGTGGACCCAGGCGAAGAAGCGCCCGCTGCCGTGCTCTTTCAAGCCCTCGATCAGCATGTCCGCGAGCTTGTCGTCCACGATGTGGCCCTCGCGGGCGGGCAGGGTGGTGATCTTCGGGACCACGCGCCAGTCGTCGAAGCCCTGGCTCATCCCGGTGTCGCCCTGGAAGTACACGTGGCCGTGCACCGCCAGGGTCTTCAGGCCGCCGGCCTTCAGCACCTCCGCCAGCATCAGCGCCTCCGGGCCGAAGGCGCTGGTGGCCAGGCCGCTCCGCGGCAGCTCGGACGGGTAGCGCGCGCTCATCAGCCCGCCCAGGCTCATCGAGGTGTAGCTCGAGAGGGCGGAGGCGTGGGTGTAGACCACTGCCTTCTCCGCGAAGCGCGTCAGGTTCGGCGCGATCGCGCGCGGGTAGCCGAGCCAGGGCATGTCGGCGCGGAGCGCGTCGATGGTGATGAGCAGGATGTTGAGCTCGCGCGGCACGCTCGGCGCGGCGGCGGCGCCGGGGCTGGGGAAGGGGGCGGCAGCCGGCGCGGACGAGGGCCCGGCGCTGGGGAAGGGCGCAGGCCCCGCCGGTTTCGCGCGCTCCTCGCAGCCGGAGAGGGCCAGAGCGACGAACAGCAGTCGGACGAGTCTCAGAGCCCGTACACCTTCGAGCGATCGCCCGCGACGCCGTGCAGCGCGTCGCGGCTGTCCACGATGAGCTTCGCCTCACGGAGCAAGCGCCCGCGATCGAGCTTCTCGTGGTCGGTGACGATGACCACGCAGTCGTAGCTCGCGAAGCTCGACGCCGGATCGACGCTGGTCATCTGCATGCCCTCTTCGTCGAAGCTCGGCACGTGCGGGTCCATGTAGCTGACCTCGGCGCCGCGGCCGATCAGGCCGTGGATCACGTGGAACGAGGGACTCTCGCGCATGTCGTTCACGTCGCGCTTGTAGGCCACGCCGTAGACCAGGATCTTCGAGCCCTTCACGGCCTTCTTCTGGTCGTTCAGCGCGTCGGTCACGCGCTCGACCACGTAGTCCGGCATGGCGCTGTTGATGGTGTCGGCCAGCTCGATGAAGCGCGCCTGGTACTTGAGCGTGCGGAGCTTCCACGACAGGTACAAAGGGTCGATGGGGATGCAGTGCCCGCCCAGGCCCGGCCCCGGGTAGAAGGGCATGAAGCCGAAGGGCTTGCTGGCCGCGGCGCGGATCACCTCGAAGGGATCGAGGCCGAGCCGCCGGCTCATCATCGCCACCTCGTTGACCAGGCCGATGTTCACCGCGCGGAAGGTGTTCTCGAGCAGCTTGACCATCTCCGCCGTGGCGGTGCTGGAGACCGGCACCAGCGTGTCGATGATGTTGCCGTACAAGGCCTGCACCATCTTCAGGCACTCCGGCGTGGCGCCGCCGATGACCTTGGGCGTGTTCTTGGTCTTGTAGATCTGGTTGCCCGGGTCCACGCGCTCCGGCGAGAAGGCCACGAACACGTCCTTGCCGAGCACCGCGCCCTTCTCGGTGAGCTTGGGCACCACCACCTCGTCGGTGGTCCCCGGGTAGGTCGTGCTCTCCAGCACGATCAACATGCCCGGGTGCTGGTGCTTGGCGATCTCGTCGGTGGCCTCGACGATGAAGCGCATGTCCGGGTCTTTGGTCTTGTTGAGGGGAGTCGGGACGCAGACGATGACGGCGTCCGCCTCGGACAAGATCGCCGGATCTGCGGTGGCCCCCAAGCGCCGCGACTTCACGTGGGGTGCGATGTCGGCCGTCGGCACGTCCTGGATGTACGACTCGCCGGCGTTCAGGAGCCGGACCTTCTCCTTGTCGTAGTCCAGGCCGGTGACGCGGAAGCCCGCGCGCACCAGCTCGGCCACCAGGGGCAGGCCGACGTAGCCGATGCCGACGACGACGACGTGAGCGGTCTTCTGGGCGATCTTCTCGGAGAGGGAGGCCATGGCGGGCGCAATGTAAGAGGTCCTGGCGTTCGATGCCAGGGCCACGAGCCCGGTTCACCCCGCAAGCTTTACTCGAAGAAGACCGGGTTCGACGCGGCGAAGGACGAACGGCCCATCAGCGGCTGGAGGCTCGTTTCGCCGCGGGCGTGGAACACCACCCAGTTCCGCGCCTTCGCCGGATCGAGCTGCACGCTGACCACGTTCACGAACTTTTTGCCGGGCCCCGTGCCGAGCGGCGCCAGCGGCTCGGTCTTCTGGCTCACCCCGTTGACGATCACCTCCAGGGTGGTGGCATCGACGAAGCTCGCGGTCTGCACCGTCACGGTGAAGTCCGCCGTCGCCGGCTTGCCGGTCACGGTGCTCCCGGGCTTCGCGCCACCTGGGCCCTCGACGGTCATGAACAGGCCGCCGCTCACCGTCGCGGTGCCCTTGGCGAGCACGTCGCGGACCGCGTTGGCGGTGAGCTGCTGCGGATCGTCGTGGCCGAAGTACAGACACGTGCGGGGATATCCCGGCGCCTTGCTGCGAATGTGGTGCGTGTCGCTCGAGCCGACGGCCCACATGGTGTGGCCGGCGTTCAGGAGGCCGAACCAGTCCTTGACCGTGGTGCTGCGGTTCTCGTCGAAGCTCGAGTCGTTGAACACCTCGACCGCGTCGAAGTCGGTGCTCCAGAGGTCCTTGGCCTTGCCGACGCCCGTCGCGTCGTCGAAGTTGGACTGGCTGAAGTAGGCGCCGAACCCGCCGCCGCTCGGGTGGTTGACGATGAGCACCGGGTTCTCCGGCCGGCTCTGCACGTCGGCGAACATCTCCGGCGGCTTCTTGCCGACCCACTCGATGGCGCCGTTGTTGACCTCGTCGGGCTTGGGGAACAGCGGCACCACGCCGAAGTGGCCCCAGGTGAAGGTCGTCAGCTCCTCGCTCGGCATGCCGAACGCCCACTCTTTCATCCCGAGCTGCTCGACGATGGGCTGAAAATCGATCACCCACTCGTGCTCGCTCGACACCGGGACCTCGAGGCCGTCCCCGATGGCGCTCTTCACCTTGTCGACGACCGGATCGTTGGAGTCCGCGCTGAACCAGGAGTGGATGTGGAAGTCGGCGCACATCCAGCCGGTGGAGTCCACGCTGTGCTCGAGCTCCGCCGCGACGTCCACGGTCTGGCCCGCGGCCACGGTCACGGTCGTGTCCAAGAGCTCCCACTCCCAACCGCGCGTGACGATCACGCGGTGCTCGCCCGGTGGCACGCGCAAGCTGGTGTCTCCGGTCATGGCGCGATCGACGTACAGCCGGCCGTTGGCTTCGCCCTCCACGCCGTAGGCGTCCGGCACCTTCGGCAGCGCGGTCGTGGGGATGACCTGCACGCGCACCGGCAGCGCCTTGCCGCTGACCTTGTCCTTGGCCGTCACGTGCAGCGTGCCGTGCGCGGGCAGGCCGAGGTCGGCGCTCGTCGCGTCGCTCGCGACGGCGACCTCCGGGCTGAGCGCGTAGCCTTGCTTCTGCGCGACCAGCTTCGCGCCCTGACCGGGGTCGAGGTGCACCGTGTACTTCCCGTCGGCGCCGCTCCGCGTGCGGCTCAGGTAGGCGCCGGCGTCGTCGAGCGCGTGCACGACGGCGCCGGCCACCGGCGCTCCCGCCGCGTCCTTCACCACGCCGCTCACCGCGCGGCTCTCGAGCCCGTCGGCCTGGCGCACGGCCTGGCGCAGGCCGTCGAAATCAGCCGCGCCGGGGATGACCTCGGCGTGGTCCGTCCAGTGCGTCTGGCAGGACTCGACCGTGAACCCTGGCCCGAGCGAGTACACGAAGCCGCTCACCTCGAGGCCCACCTCGAGCTTTTCGCCGCCCGGGAGCCGCCACGCGAACGACGAGTCCTCGTTGACGAATCCCGCGTAGCTGACCTTGCCGGTGGACTTGCCGACGCCCGTCTCGGCGCTCGCGAACTGGTTGCGGCTCAGGTGGAAGAAGCCGTGCATCGCGTCGCTGATGTTCCCCGCGCCGATGCTCACCGGCTCCTCGCCGGGGTTCTTCATACCCACGCGGATGACGAGCTTCTTCGCGCCTGGCTCGAGCACGTAGTCGTACGCGGCCATCAAGCCGCTGTAGCGGCGCGGGAAGAGCGCGCCGAGGGAGCCGTCCAAGAACGGGATCGGCTTCAACGGGCCCGCCACCCGCACCACCGCGGCCTTGCCGTCCGCGCCGTCGTTCACCACGCTCACGCTCTCCGGCTCGATCATGTCGATGCCGAGCGCCATCAGCGTCTCGCCGTAGTACGACTTGCCCACCGGCCGCCCGTCGTCGCCCACGCGATCGATGGCCAGGATCTCGCCGCCGAAGCGCTGGTAGCCGTCCGACAGCCCCTTGTCCTCGATGTACGCGGCGACGTGCTCGTTCGCCAGCACGAAGTCCCCCACGCGCACGCGCTGCCGCCCGTGCGCGGGCTGCACGATCTGGGCGTCGCTCTGCACCCGCCCCGCGCGCGCTTGCTTCGCCGCCTTGGCCCCGAACGGATCGGCGTGCCCCGCCGGATCGCCCGCCGCGAAGCCCTCGCCCTCTTTGGGGCAAGTCTCGCCGCCCCCGCCCCCGCCGCCGTCGTCGGAGGAGCAGGAGGCTACAATCAGCGCCAGGAGCCCGAGGCCGAGTGCAGTTCTCATCCCGACGAAAGGTAGCGCAAGCCGGGCGCCCGAGCCTGCGCCAAAGTTGCGGACTTGTCCCGCCCCTCGACGCGCAACCCGCCCAGCCGCCAGCTGAGCGCGCCCGCCTGGCCCGTGACCTCGATGTGCCCGCCGTGCACACCTTCCAGGTGGCACCACGTGCAGAGCGCCGTCACGTTGTCCTCCTCGTCGCTGCCCCCCTGCGAGCGGAAGCGGATGTGGTGCGGCGTCACGTCGTGCCGCGAGCACACCGGGCTCGAGCAGGTGTAGCGATCGCGCGCGTAGACCCGCGCGTAGGCCTCGTCGCGCTGACACAGGTGCTTCCAGGCGTCCCAGAACTGGAAGCAGAGCAGCTCCGTGAAGCTCACGCTGCGCGGCAGGTGCCTCCCGAGCGCCGCCCCGAGCCCGCGAAAGAAGCGCGCCGTGTCGCGGGTCACTCGGAGCCGCACTCGGACGCTGCCGACCCGCGGCGCCAGGCGCGCGGACATCTGGCTGCCCGCCTCGAGCACCGCGTCGCGAGCCCCACCGAGCAGGCGCCCCTCCAGGTCGTGCAGCTCCCGCACCGTCTCCGGCGCGGGCGGCGCGGCGGACCCGCCGAGGTCGCGCACCAGCTCCGCCGCGCGCACGTCCTCCAGGAGGTGCTTGACCGTGCGCTCGCGGGCGCGGGAGAGCCAGGCGACGGCGGTCTCCCGCGTGGCCACCCGCGAGATCGCGAGGGCGGCCTCGAGCCCGAGCTCACCCCGCGCGAGCGCGCCGCGCACCGGCGCGAGCAGCCGGCGCGCCAAGGTGAGCTTGGCCCGGAAGCTCGACGCCGACAGGCCCAGCCGCTCGCGGGCGTATTGAGCCTCCGTGGAGTAGCCGAGGCGGCGGGCGCCCTCCGCCTGGTGAAACGCGAGCGCAGCGCGCGCGAGCTCGACCTCCTGGGCAGCGAATTCAGCGGCCAGCGCGGCGATCCGCGTGTCCAGGGCCCCGGCCCCGAGGGTCGGCAACTCCGAGACCACCGCGCCCCCGCCGCCGGGCCCGCGCGCCGCGAAATTCGCCTCGCAGCGGCGCTCGGACTCCTGCCTCCACTCCGCGAGCTGAGCCCGCCACTCGAGCTCCCTGGTCGAGTCGGCGTGCGCGCCGACGTCATTCGACGGCACCGCCCCGCACAACGTGTTGAACGCCTCTGCCAGGAGCGCGCTCACCAGCTCGTCCGTGTCGAGCTTGCCCGCCACGCGCTCCGCGTAGCGACGCGTCCACGCGAAGAGCCACGCATCGCGCTGGCTCAGCGTCAACGTGAGCGTGCAGGTGTCGTCCACGTCGCGCTGCGCCTCGGGCTGCGCGAAGTGCTCGCGCAGCTCTCGCACCGTCGAGCCGAGCGCCAGCGCGACCCAATCCGCTTCCGTCTCCGGTTCGGCATGGCGCGCCACGAGCTCGGCCTTGCACCAGCCGAGCGCGCCCGAGGCCAGCGCCGCGCGCAAGAGCGGGCGCTCCGCGAGGCGGCGCGCGAGCGTGCGTGACTCCACGGCCCAGCGCCCGCTCTGCCCGGTACGCTCGCGCGCGTAGGCTTCGAGCGACGAGTAGCCGAGCTCGTGATGACCCCCGCGACGCGCGAGCGCCTCGAGCAGCTCGCCGAGCGCGAGCCGCGCGCGCCCGCTGCCCCGCGCGAGCTCGGCGAGGCGCGCGTCGAGGCGCTCCACCTCGTTGAGCGGAGCGGCGACGGCGGGTCGCCCGGGCTCGCTGCCCCCGCTCCCCGCCAGCCGCCCGCTGGTGGCGAAGCCAGCAGGAAACATGGGCGGAACGTAGTGTGGAACTGAACGGGTGACAAGTGGCTGGGGGAGAAATTTTTGTTCGCACCGCGGTCACGAGCGCGCTGTTCGACGGAGCTCGGCGAGGGGCCCACGAGGGGCGGCGAGGGGCGGCGCGCAGCCGCGCATGCGCGCGATGTGAACACGCGTGCCCGGGATCAGGATCAGGAACAGGATCAGGATCAGGAATCAGGAACAGGAACAGGATCAGGATCAGGATCAGGAACAGGATCAGGATCAGGAACAGGATCAGGAACAGGATCAGGATGCGCGGCGCATGGGTCGCCATGTCCGCGCGGTCAGCTCGTGTTCGGCGCTTGCCGGCGCGGGCGCGGCGTCGCAAAGCGTGGCCGAGGTCGGACGCGTCCTCCGCGTCACGGTCGAACCTGCCCACCGCGCGGACATCTGGCTGTCGCCCGCGGGCTGCCCCATCAGCGCTGCCTGCCGCCGCGAAAGACCCCGAGGCGCGGCGGCAACGGGACGCCCATCACGCGCTCCCGATTCTCGATGATGTCTCCAGCTCGGAACACTCGCTCGCCAAAGCGAACGAGCTTGCACACCACGCCGACCTGGTCGCGAAGCGCGTCGGTCCGCAGCCGAGCGATCTCGCCGCCGCAAGCCTCGATGAGCACGTCGCTGGGCCAAGCCGCGCGGGTGGAGAGCTCGCCCGTCTCGGGGTCGCGCCAAGCGCCGCCGTCGAGCAGGTGCGGTGGCAGCGGGGCGACGCGTTCGGCGCTGGCGCTCCCGGCGTCGTAGCCCTCGGCGCGCTCGTGAAAGGAGCGCGCTGCCCGGGCGGACGACGCGACCACGAACCAGTTCTCGTCTCCGTCCGGCGTGGTGCACCAATACAGCGCGTGCCGAGCCATGGGATCTCTTCTCACCTCGACACGAGCACGCCGATGACGATCACCAAGAGGGCGCTCAGCACCATCAAGACCAGCGGCGCGAGCGCTCGGCGCGCGCGCTCCGGCGCGGGTGCGGGCGCGCTCGGAAGGGCGCGCTGGGGTGGTTCCACGCTCGGCTCCGTGTCCGCTAGCGCGAAGACCGCTGCGGGTGCCTCGGGGCTGGTCGGCATCAGCTGTTGGGCTGGAGACGGTGCGGGTGCGGGTGCGGGTGCGGGGGCGGGTGCGGGTGCGGGGGCGGGGGCGGGGGCGGGGGCGGCTTTGGCCGGGGGCTCGAGCTCGCTCGGATCGAAGACCGTCGTCTCCATCCAGCCCGTCGGTCGCTGCACCAGCTCTTCGACGCGAGCGAGGACGCGGTCGAGCTCCGCTGCGGTCTGACAGCGGTCGGCGGGACTCTTGGCGAGCATCCGGAGCACCAGCCGATCGAGCTCCGCGGGGACCGGATCCCGCGCGAGGGACGAAGGCGGCTCGGGTTCCCGATGGGCGTGCGCGGCGACGAGCGCGTCCTTGCCGTGGACATCGTGGAAGGGGTGCTTCCCGGTCAGGAGCATGTAGAGGACGATGCCCGTCGCGTAGAGATCCGCGCGCTGATCGATCTGCTCGCCGCGCGCCGCCTCTGGTGAGATGAAGCGAGGCGTCCCGACCAGGACGCCCTGCTCGGTCGGCATGGACGGCGGCTTCGGCGTGCGATCGGAGACGCCGGGCAGGGCCTTGGCCACGCCGAAATCCAGGACCTTGAGCGCGCGCTCGCCGCCCGGGAGGTCGTGGACGAAGAGGTTCTCGAGCTTGACGTCGCGGTGCACGATGCCGATCGCGTGGGCCTCCGACAGCGCCGCGCAGAGCTGGCGCGTCCAGCGCAGCGCGTCGAGCACGCCGAGGCGTCCGTTCGCGCGGAGCTCCGCGCCCAGCGTGCGGCCTTCCAGGCGCTCCATCACGATGAAGGGTGCGCCGCTCGGCAGCCGCCCCATGTCCGTGACCTTGACGATGTTCGGATGGTTCAGCTGCGCGAGCGTCTGCGCCTCGAAGCGCATGCGCTCGATGAGCGCCGGGTCGTCCGCGAGCCGATCGGCGAGCACCTTCACGACGACGCGCTTGCCGAGCTCCGAGTGCTCCGCGTCGTAGACGCGCCCCATGCCGCCCTGACCCAGGACTCCGCGAGCGCGATAAGCCGTCCCGGCGAGGGGATCGGCCGCGGCGGCTGACGTTCGACGTCCGGGAGGGGCAGCCATCGCGATGGAGAGAATATCGGCCCAGCGGGCGGAGAGGTTGCGCGCGAAGTTCGGCGCAGCGAAAAAAAGTCGCAACTTCGCTCTCTGGCCGTCCGAGCAGTGGGCTTGGCGCGCCGCACGACTCCTCCGCTCTCGGCTTCGGCCCGGGATTCGGCCGAGATTTCGGGCTCGTCCGCGCCGGGGCCGGCCGCTAGACTCTTCTCCGTCGTGGCGGAGGCAGCGACCATCATCGATCTGGAGGGGCGGCGCGCGCGGGCGTCCGAGCTGCGCTTCGATCGGGGTCAGCGCTGTGGGCCCTACGAGATCGTCCGGCTCGTCGCCGCCGGCGGGTTCGGCGACGTGTACGAAGGCGTCCACCACCTGCTCCGGCGCCGGGTCGCCATCAAGATCCTGCAAAATCGCCACATGAACGCCGACGAGCTCCGGGCGCGGCTGGAGCAAGAGGCGCGGGTCCTGAGCGAGATCAAGAACCCACACATGGTCACGGTCTTCGACGCGGGTGAGCTCGACGGCCGCATCTGGATGGCGATGGAGCTGCTCGAGGGCAAGACGCTCCGGGAGCACTTGATGAACGGCAAGCCGATGCCGGTGAGTCAGGCGCTCCACCACGCGGCCTGCATCGCCAACGGTGCGGCGGCGGCGCACGACCTTCGGGTCGTTCACCGCGATCTGAAGCCCGAGAACATCTTCGTCACCAGCGACGGGCACACCGTGGTCCTCGATCTCGGAACCGCGAAGGTGCTCGGTGACGTCAAGGGAAGGCAGACCCAGCGGGTCATCGGCACCGTCGCCTACATGTCGCCGGAGCACTTGCTCGGGGGAGTGGACGGGCTGCCCATCGATCAGCGCACGGACGTCTACTCGCTCTGCCTGATCCTCTACGAGATGCTGGCGGGGTTTCACCCCTTCGCGCACAACCGCGACACGCGCCAGATGCCCAGCTCCACGGAGCTCGCACGCATGCAGATCTACTCGATGCCGGAGCCGCTCCCGGACGTCGCGCCTTGGGTTCCGGACTACGTGTGGCGCATCGTTCGCACCGGCATCGCCAAAGAACGCGAGCAGCGCCAGGCGACCATGCGCGAGCTCGAGATCGAGCTCCGGCAAGCGGCGAGGTGGTTCGTCGAGGAGCGCGCGGCCGGCGAGCGGTCCAGCCAGCGGCACAAGGCACTCTCGCTCGACGCCGATACCCAGCCCGATCCGATCCCGGCCTTCGTGAGCGAAGACGCGCCGAGGGCGGCGGCGGCTGCGCCGCGGCTCGGCACCGAGCGGCTCGACTCGCCGCGGGCGCCCATCCATCCGGCGGCAATCGCGGAGACGCGCACCTCGCCCGACCTGCGCTTGGCGAGCCCCGAGCCCCCGGCGGTCACGCTGGGCGCGTTGGCCCCGAAGCGCCCCGCCATTCCGCGCCGCGTGCTCCTCGCGCCGGTGGCCGGTGCGCTCATCGGTCTGGTCATCGTCGCGGGGATGAACCTCATGAAACGACGCGCGTCCGCGTCCGCGCCGGCGGCTGCGCTGTCTGCGCCCGTCGCGCGCGCAGGTGAGCTCGCGACTCGCGCCGTGCCCGAGCCAACGCCCGCGCCCGAGCCAACGCCAACCCCAACGCGAGCGCCCGCGCCAGCCGCGACCACCCCGAGCACGCCGCGGCCCCGCGCGGTAGCGGCCAAGCGCGAGGGCGCGCCGCGTCCGATCAACGACGACGACGACGATCCCTCGGCGGTGATGCCGCTCGCGACCGCGACACCGACCCCGACCCCGACCAAAGCCAAGCCCACACCCAAGCCCACACCCAAGCCCAGCACCAAGCTTCCCGCCTCTGGACTCTGAGCCGCGATGACCCGCCACGACGACAAACCCGACGAGACCGGCGAGCGCCGCATCGAGCGCGGGCTCGGAGTCGTCCCGGGCGGCAAGGCGGCGGATCCCGAAAACTTCATCATCGACAAGACCAAGAAGCCGTCGGTGTTCCAGCTGCGCGAGGTGACGATCCCGCCGAACGTGGCCGCGGAGCGGGCCGAGCAGATCGCAGACGCGGATGCCCTGCCAACGCGAGACACCGTGCGTGATCTCGAGCCGCCTGCGCCGTCCGCGCCGGCCGACGTGATTCGCGACGAGCTCGAGATCCCGGCCGCGACCATGCCGGCGGCTCGGGGCAGATCGCGCGCGCTCTGGACGGTGCTGGCGGTCGCGCTCGCCGTTTCTGCCGTGACGCTAGTGGTCGTGGCGTCGGGCGGGTCGGCGAAGCGAAACGCAGCGAGCGAAACGAGCGCACCCGTGCAGAGCGCGCCGGTCATCCCGACGATGACAGTGCCTCCCGCCGCCAGCGGCGCTGCCGTTCCCGCGCCCGTCGAGGAGCCCGTGAAGCCAGCGGAGCCCGCGCCGCAGACGAAACCGAAACCCCCAACGGGTAAACCCGCGCTCTCGCCGGAGAAGGGCGCGAGCCCTGCGGCGCCGCCGAGCGCGTTCACGACCAAACCTCCTTTCTAGGCGCCCACCTCATGCAACGTGCACTCGTGCTCTGCACTCTGTTCGTGCTGCTCACTGGCCTGACGCCACGCACGGTGCTCGGCCAAAAGCCGGGCAGCTCGCCCACTATCTCGAAGGCGCCGGACACGCTGACTGCGGAGGCGCGAGCGCGCTTCGAAGAAGGCGTCAGAGCGGCGGCCAAGCGCGACTTCGAGGCCGCGCGCGTGGCGTTCAAGCAGGCCTTTGCGCTCAAGCCCGTCCCCGAGGTGTTGCGCAACCTGGGCGCAGCGGAGGTGATGAGCGGTCACGAGCTCGAAGGTGCGCGCCACCTGACGGAGTATCTCGCGGGAGCGAGAGAGCTGGCGAAGCGCGAGCGCGACGAGCTCGTCGAGCTGGTGCGCAAGGCCGAGAATGAGCTCGGACGCTTGGAGCTCGAGGTGGATGCCGACGGGGCCACGATCACGGTCGGAGGCGAGACGGTGGGGCAGTCGCCCCTCGGTTGGGTCTGGCACGTCAGCCCGGGAGAGCACGAAGTCGCGGCGAGCAAGGCGGGCGCGGGCGAAGCCAAACAGACCGTGCGCGTCGCAGCCGGAGCGTTGGAGAAGGTCGGCCTGCGGCTGAGCGAAGCGGGCGGCGCCGCGCCGCCCGAGGCGTCCGCCGGAGCGGCGAGCCCGAGCCCGAGCCCGAGCGGATCCGACGGAGCGACGCCCGCTGCGCCGAGCCCAGCGAAGCGCAGCATCGTGCCCGCCGTGATCGGCGGCGGGGTCGCCGCGGTCGGCATTGGTCTCGGCGTGATGTGGGGGCTCGGTGCCGCCTCGGACGCCGACGACGCCGACGCGATCCTCGATCGCCTCGGCCCCGCGCCCTGCGGCACCGGGACGCCCTACGCCGCACAATGCGCCGAGGTCAGCGACAAGAACGACTCGTCGCGCCGCAAATCGAACCTGTCCACCGCCAGCTTCGTGGTCGGCGGCGTCGCGCTCGCCGGGACGGTGGTGTACTTGCTCTGGCCCGAGCCGACGGCGGCCGCGGGATGGATTCGCCCGAGCGCGCAGGTGGGCACGCGCGGAGCGCAGTTCGGCCTCGAAGGCCGCTTCTTCTGATTGGGGTTACGATGCGACAGCAGACTCTTGGGATTGCCTTCATCATGGTTCTTGCCGGCGCTCTGGCGCTCGCGTGCTCCGACCGCGGCGACAGCTGCGAAGATGACGGGACGTGTACGCCGTTCGATGGCGGCACCGGCGCGAGCGGCGGCAGCGGCGGCAGCGGCGGTGGCGGCGGCACGAGCGGAACCGGCGCGAGCGGCGGCACCAGCGGCAGCGGCGGCAGCGGCGGCAGCGGCGGCGTTGCGGGCGGAGACGGAGGCCAGTGCGATCCGACGAAGGCACCAGGTGAAGACGCCTGCGTGATCGATGACGCGTACGGAGTGTTCGTGTCGCCGACGGGCGACGACGCGGGCGGCGACGGCACGAAGTCGAAGCCCTTCAAGACGTTGAGCAAGGCAGTGAGCGCCGCGGCGACGGCTAAGAAGCGCGTGTACGCCTGCGACGACGGCAGCGGGTTCGCGGAGAGCGCGACGCTCGATCTGACTCCGCTCGACGGCTCGGGGCTCTTCGGCGGCTTCGAGTGCACGGGATGGAAATACTCGACGACGAGCAAGGCGAAGCTCGCGGGAGCGACGAAGGCGCTCAGCGTCGCGTCGGTGTCGAGCGGTCTCGTGCTCGAGAACCTCGACGTCACCGCCGCGAACGCCGCGGGCGCGGGCGAGTCGAGCTTCGCGCTGACGGTCACGAGCTCGCAGGGCGTGAAGCTCCGCCGCGTGAAGCTCACCGCTGGCGCGGGCGGCAAGGGCGCCGACGGGATCGGCGGCGTAAAGGGAGCAGCGGGGGCAACGCCAGCCGCCGCCCAGCAAGGAGCGGCGGCGACGTGTACGAGCGCGCCGCCGTTTCTCGGTGGAGGCGCGTGGGCCGCTGCGTCGGCTTGCGGGTCGCTCGGGGGGCAGGGTGGGACGGCGACGAAGGGGGCGAAAGGAAGCGACGGGAACTTCGGGACACCGCAGACGAACGTCACTCCGTCGAGCATCGACAACGGGGGCAAAGGGCAATCGACGGCGGGATTGAGCGGCGCCAGCGGGACCAACGGCTCGGACGGCAACCCCGGCACCCTCGCTCCCGCCGCTCCGACCGCGGGCACCTTCACTGCTACCGGCTTCACCCCTGCGTCGGGCAACGCGGGCACCGACGGCTTCCCGGGACAGGGGGGTGGAGGCGGCGGGGCGAGCGCGGCGTCGCTCCCGACCTGCATCGGCGCGAGCGGCGGCGCGGGCGGGCTCGGCGGCTGTCCCGGCACGAAGGGGACCGGCGGCGGCGGCGGTGGCGCGAGCGTCGCGCTCCTGTCCTGGCAGTCGGCGGTGACGCTCGACGCGTGCGAGCTCGTCGCGCAGCAGGGCGGCGACGGCGGCGGCGGAGGAAACGCAGGCGAGGGCGGCTCCGGTGGCAGCGGCGCGCCGGGAGGCGCAGCGGGCACGGGAATGGGCGCGGGCGGCGATGGCGGCAAAGGCGGCACCGGTGGCGTGGGCGGCTCGGGCTCCGGCGGCACGGGCGGCGCGAGCTACGCGCTCGTCTGGAGCGGCACCGCGCCCGCGAAGACCAGCACCACGCTCAGCGCGGGCAGCGGCGGCGCGAAGGGCAAGGGAGGCTCGGTGGCGGGCATCGGCCTGAACCCCGCGCCGGATGGCAGCGCGGGCGCGAGCGCGGAGGAGCACGAGCAGAAGTGATGAGGGGAGCGCGTTCGTTCAAAGGCTCTCGTCCGGGAACGCGAGGCGCCTCAGACGGAGCTCCAGGTCGGCGCGGAACGACTCGAGCTCGGTGCCACTGATCCCGGCAGGCAGGACAGCTTCGGAGCCGATGCGGATCTGCCCCACGACCCAAGCGAGGGTTGCAGGGTCTGCGCCCCCGTCCTTGGCGCTCGCGCCGGCAACGGCGGAGCCGAGATCGACGCCGGCTCTCAGGATCAGCATGAGGTCCACGAGGTCGCGCGGCTCGGCGCGCCCCAGTACGGTGCAGAGCTTGTTTGCTGCGATTTCCTCCAGCGAATCAACCACGACGTCGCCGACCACGCGCTTGGGTTGCAGCGCGGGGACGCGGTCGATGACCAGGTCGACGATGGTGGACTCGTTCCGTCGCTGAATCGAGAACCGTCTGAACTCTGCGAAGCGTTGCAGCGTGGTCATCTGCGCGCCCAGGGCGAATGCGGCGTCGCGCAGCGCCCGCTCGGCGCGCTCCAGATCGGCGCCGGGACCACCAAACAGATCCAGGTCCTTGGTGACGCGGTGATGGAGGTAGAACTCCACGAGCGCTGCGCCGCCCGTCAAGAAGAAGTCGCGTTCTCGTGCGAAGAAGGCGTGCAGGAGCTCGCGCTGGAGCTCGTCCAGGCTAGGGGATGAGCCCGTCACGTTGCCATCCCCGGATCAGGTACTGCCAGAAAGCCTGTTTCCTGCCGAGTCGCCGCTCGAGTCGTGGAAATCGCGGCAGTACGTCCCGGCGCAGCGACAGGTACTTCCACACGTCGGGATAACGCGCCTCCGCGAGGATGCGCGCGGTCCAGAACAGCTTCTCTTCGTCGGACCCGACCGCGAGCGCGCGCCGGATCTCGGCGTTCGTGACCGGAGCGTCCCAGTTGAAGTAGGGGACCGCGTCGGGACGCTCGAGATCCAAGCTCGGGTCACTGGGCGTAGCCGAGTCCATGACTCGTTGAGCCTACCACGAGCTGGCCGCGCGTTCGTCGGGTTTGACGGTACTCCGGACGACCGTACAATCGCCGGTGACTTCGCACCGCGGTAACGAGCGCGATGTTCGACTGAGCTCGACGGAGCGCCCACCCCGTCGGGTATCGCGAAGCGCGTCGCGAGGGGCGGCGAGGGGCGGCGCGCAGCCGCGCATGCGCGCGATGGGGACACAGGTCCGCGGGAACGGGAGCGGGGTCGGGAACAGGTTCAGGACCAGGTTCAGGACCAGGAACAGGAACAGGAACAGGAACAGGAACAGGACCAGGACCAGGAACAGGAAGGGCGCGGTTACGGGCGACGGCTAAGCGGACATCTGGCTGCCCGCCCCGACGCCCGAACCGGTGGCTCGCGTCACCAGCTCAGCGCGACCAGGGCAGATCTGATGGCGATCGGCGCGCCAGCAGCCGCTGGCGAAGGTTGACCGATGACCCGCTTCCGGCGGACTTCCTGTCTCGCGAGAGGACCGAGGGCTCCTGAGTGGGCATACCGCTCACGGTGCCGCACAGAGTCGGCGCACGTGTCTTGTTCGGGGGACTTCGCCCGCGCGGGCGCCGAACACGGGGCCGAGCTCCTCCCAATCGGAGCAGGGAATGAGCTCGCGCGGGGGCGGGCGCGAAGCGGGCGCAACCTTCTGGCTTCGGCTCGCGCGCCGTCCCACGATGCGGAGCTCTGCGAGCTCGATGCTCGGCTGAGCGATTTCGACTCGAGGCACTGCGTCGCTCTTCGCATCGCCCTCGCTAGAGTGCTCGAGAAGTCGCGCATCGGCGCCGGGCACGCGAGCGGGCGCGCGAGCTTGCGCGTGCAGGGAGAGACAACCGAGCGCGGCGATGGCGACGGCTGACGAGAGCAGGAAGGAACCCACGAGTGTTTTAGACATGGCACGCGCGTTAGCGAGAGTCGTGCCAGGCGCGCACCCGCGTGATTGTCGCGAAATTCAGGCGCTTGCAGGTGGCGATCAGGTGGCCGCCACTGGCGATCGCCACCTCGGGGCGCTCTTCGGCGAAGCCCAGGCCGCGTCACCCACCCAGCGCAACTCGAGCGGCGCTGCGCTCCGCGTGCTCGAACGCATCCTCGAACTGGTCGAGCTCCAGCTCACTCATGCCGATGGCGCGACCCTGCTCACGCCAGCGCGCCACGGCTTGCTCGACTTCCCGCAGAATGTCCAGGGCGCGGTGCGCAGAAATCCGGAAATAGGGAGCGACCGAGAGCAGCGCATCGATCGTCGCTTCCGGTCCGGTCTCTTCGGAGATCCACGTCTTCAGCTCTCGCGCTCGTTCTGGAAACGGGTTCAGGTCGAACGCCGGCGCCAGTCGCCAGTTGCCCCGCTCGACGTGCAGGAAGCCGTGATTGTGCAGGTGGTCATCGACGTTCGTGATCAAGATGGAGAACGCCATGCGCCGCCAGAGCTCATCGATGTCGGTTTGGGCTGCTGCTCCGCTCGTCCGAAGAACGTCGACCAGGTCCGTGTAGGCGTGGTCGCTCGCGTCGGACGCTGCCGCCCCGAGCATCGTGGCGGCAGAGACGTACATGAGGCGCTTGCCGCTCCCCAGGCGATCGAAGCGGCGAACGAGCGCGACCGGCACTCCGTCGCTGTCGACGACCCGCGCCGCAGCCGCGTTGATGCCGGCGGTCTTGGCCAGGCGCATCGCCAGCACCTCTCCCTTTGTGACAGCCCGCTCATCGTTGACGCTCGGGAACTTGCCGATGGAGAGGCGCCCGTCGTCATCGACGACCGTGCACTTCGGACGCAGGCCTCCGATCGAAGTGCCTCGGCCTCTCAGGTACGCGAGATCGGCCGCCGTCTCGCTGTGGGTCTCGACCGCGCGGGTAGCGGAGAGCAGCATCCCGAGCTCGACGAGCGGCGGCGCAGTGCGGCGATGGGGCTCGGCGGCCCGCTGGAAGAGCCCCTGCTCGTCTCGAAAGCGGAGTGCTCCAACCCGGCTGTGATCATCGACGGCCAGAAGGAAGTCGAGCGCGTCGAGTGCTCGGTGCTCGACCGCCGCACCGGAGCGCTTGGCCTCCTGGCGGCGCTTGGCGTGGTCGCGCAAGATGACGCGCCGGCTCCAACCGTCGGGCTCGGTATCGGCGATGGCGGAGTGGAAGATGGAGCCGTCTCCGACCTTGCGATGAAACTGGGGACCGGCGACCAGGGGCAAAGCCGGGTCGATGGCGAAGTGGTCCGGCGCCCCGAGCCAGGTGGGGTCGTACTCGAACGAAGCGTGCTCGCGCGCACCCAGCGCCGCATGGTGGAGTTGGCCGACCGAGCGGTTGTCGTCGCCGAGGAAGACCCGCATCGTGCGCTTCATGTCGCCGTGGGCTCTCGCTTCGGCCGCACCCGCTTGGGCAGGTGCTCGTCGCCCAGCAACAGGCCCTGAGCGTCGCGGCTTGCGTGCACCAAAGTGCCGAGCGCGTCGCCGAAGCCAAGCACGAACAACGCCATGGCGTAGGCGCCCAGGGAAACCGTCGGATCGCCCTTCTCGATGCGCACGTACGTGCTCTTGGCGACGCCCAGGCGCTCCGCCATCATCGCCACGGTGAGGCCGCGTTTGCGCCGCGCGAGCGCGAGATCGGCGCCGAACGTACGCAGGGAGCGCCGGACCTTCAGCGGCATGACGTCGAGGACGGCGGAACGCATGGTGGACTCATATATACGACACTAAGTGAGTTAAGGCACTATATATGGGTTCTTCGGCTGAGCTCGACGGAGACCAGGAACAGGAACAGGAACAGGAACAGGAACAGGATCAGGATCAGGACCAGGATCAGGACCAGGATCAGGACCAGGACCAGGAACAGGAACAGGACCAGGGCCAGGAACAGGTTCAGGACCAGGATCCGCGCGTGCTAAGTTGAGCTGAGGTGCAAACGGACCATCCGATCCCGACTACGCCCGAACCGGTGGAGCGACATGAGCACGACCAGGTCGTGGTGTTGCGCGGCGTCGGTTGGGCCGACTACCAGCGGATGCTCGAGATCCGGGCTGACCGTTCCGCCCCGCGCTTCGCCTACCTCGAAGGGGTGCTCGAGACGTCCTCCGCGGGGAGCAGTACCAAGAGCTCGGAGCCAGCGAGGTGCTCGCCGGCATCGACCTGGAGCTGCTGGTCGGCTTCGTAGGCGTGAAGCCGATGACGACTGCGGTGCTTCAGTATCGAGCCGCGCTGCGAGGCGAGCGGTCTGGCGAGTGAGCCGTCATCGGAGCGGCCTTGATGGGCGTCAGGCGCGCGGACATCTGGCTGCCGCCCTGCTGCGTGTCACCGGATCGAGTCAGCCCCCGGAGAGCTGCACGAAGAAGTCATCGACCCGTGGCACGAGGCCCGGCAACGCCGGGTGCGCTGGCAACGCGGAGCCGCATTCGAACCGCGCGCTGCCGTCGGCGGTCGTGACGA
Source organism: Polyangiaceae bacterium (assembly GCA_015075635.1). NCBI lineage: Bacteria > Pseudomonadati > Myxococcota > Polyangiales > Polyangiaceae > Polyangiaceae bacterium. Next base: position 3,041,007 of record JABTUA010000001.1, on the reverse strand, counting down.
GAACCTGGCGCGCGGCGGGCAGCACCACCCAGACCACCGGGACGCCCACAGACAGGTACCAGCTGGTCTTTTCCGCGAGGGCGCCCTCGGGCTCGTCGAGCGCCGCGACCTCCACGGCCAACACTGGTGGAACGCGGCGTAGCCCGCCGGTTCGCGAGCCCAGGTCCGAGCGTCGCCAAACTGCGGCGTCTGCGGCGCGGGTCGTTCCGGACAAGCGCATTCCTGCTTCGTTGGTGCCAAGGACGAACTCCCGATGGGCTCGGACCCAGGCCCCGACGGTGATCACCACGTCGGCCACCACGTCCTGCTGTTCGTCCCCGCACGGCGGCAGGTAGAGAAGTCTCCCTTCGACGTACTCGAGCCGCCCGTCCACGCGTGGCCACGTCTCCGGGCGCTCTTCGTCGAATCCCTCGGGCGGGATGAGCTCGACGGGAAACCGAATCGCGCGAGGCAGGACGATCTGCTCGTCATATCGCGCGGCCATCGGAGCCAACTATCCCACGCCGCAAGGACGGAAACAACGAGGTAGCAGGTCTTCGGAGCCGACCACGGCACTTTCGATCTTCGCACCGCGGTCACGAGCGCGATGTTCGACTGAGCTCGACAGAGTGCCCGCGAGGGGCGGCGAGGGGCGGCGCGCAGCCGCGCATGCGCGCGATGGGGACGCAGGTTCGCGGGAACAGGAACGGGGTTGGGAACAGGACCAGGTTCAGGAACAGGCTCAGGACCAGGTTCAGGACCAGGACCAGGTTCAGGACCAGGACCAGGAACAGGAACAGGACCAGGTTCAGGAACAGGACCAGGACCAGGTTCAGGAATTTCTCTTCTTCGCTTCCCCATTCTCGCGCCGTGCTCGCGCGCATCAAGGGTACGCGCGGCTGACGCCGCGCCGCGCACTCGCTGCGCTCGTGCGCGCCCTTGACCCGCGCTCTCCCCCTCCGGGGATTCCCAAGGGGCTCGCGCGGCGCCGCGGGGGCTGGCGCCCTCGAAGAGAAGAGAGGCAGAAAGAGAGATGATTCATGAGAGTCCTGGATTTGCTCGAAGACATGGTGCGCGACGTTCATCAGCTCGCAGATCAGGTCGCCCGGCACGATCGCGACCTCGCCGGTCAGATGAAGAGCGCCAGCAACAGCGCGGCGCTGAACGGTAGCGAAGGTGTGTGGAACAAGGCCGGCAAGCGTCGGTCGCGGCTGGAGGACGCGCTCAACTCCGCTCGCGAGACCGTCATGGCCCTGCGCATCGCGCGGGCTTGCCGCTACCTGCCGCCGGCCGAGGCGACGCGGGTCATGGCGAGCCTCGACGGCATCATCGCCGTGCTCTCGGTCCTCGCGTACCGGAGGTGAGTCGCGGTTCGGGCCCGCCCAGCGCCGGGGACTGGGCGGGGGCGGGGCATCCGCTTGCTCGCGCGCACCCAGCGCCGCATGAGCGCAGGTCCACGCACGAGCTCAGCGCGAACAGGGCAGATCGGATCTGATGGCGATGCCGGGGCTATCCGCGTGCGACGGCGTCGTTCAGCGCAACGGCAGGTAGCGCACCTGGTTCTCCCACTCCGCGCCATCGCCGAGAGTTGCGATGAGCACTAGGTCGTCAATCACCGCTCCGATCGACAACTGCTGATGGACAGCGAGCAACCCGGGCATACGGCGCCCGAGCCGCACACGGTCCAGGGCGTGGTGGACCATGGTCGACACGTCATGCGTCAATAGGATCCGGGCGTTGTCTGCCGCCCAGGCGAGAACAGCCGGGTCGTCAGCGCCGCGGAGGCCGGCGTCTTGCACGCGAATCAGATCGACACCCGGCAAGCGCCGCCTGAGTCCGCGCACGATGTCGTTGTCAAAGTCTTCGTCGACGGCGAAGCGCATCATCCCGGGACGTCGCGCTCGCGGCGCGCCAGCAGCCGTTGGCGAATGCCATCCGGAGGAAACTGCTTTTCGACATTCGCCTGCAGCTCGCTGGCCTTGCGCCCGCGCGCAGTCAGGTACTCGTCCACGACCGCTCGATTCCGCAGCATGTAGGCGATTACCTCGTACACCGCCGTGAGATCGACCGACGGATAACGATGGACGATCTCCTCGGGAGTGGCCCCACGGTCGAACGCTGCGACCAGCGAGTCGAGTGTCACGCGCGTGCCGGCCACGCGGAGGACGCCCTCCTCACCCTCGGTCAGTGGCGGTGGTCGCGCCTCGAAAGCGTGCATTCCTCGAGTCTAGCGCCCCGCGCTCCGGGGGACCAGGGCTCGAAGGAGTCGATACTTTCCAGATGGTTCAGGAACAGGTTCAGGACCAGGACCAGGATCAGGATCAGGAACAGGTTCAGGAACAGGAACAGGAACAGGATCAGGATCAGGTTCAGGATCAGGTTCGGGATCAGGACCAGGTTCGGATTTCTCTTCTTCGCTTCCCCATTCAGCCCAGGAAACGCAACGGACGGCGCTTGGGTCAGGCGCAGGAAGTCGTGGTCGCCCGTCAGGACGACGCGAGCCATTTCCGTCGCACGCCGCAGCTGCTGCTCATCCGAGGCGCCCAACAGATCCGCGTCACCCGCGGTCAGCACATCGACAGCGCGACGCACTCGTCGGCGTAGAGTGTCAGCGGTATGGAGCGAGCTCACCGCCGGGGTTGAGGTGTCCGCCGGGGGTCATGCTCGCGCAGCGACGAGATGACTTTACGCGCGTCCTGCCAGTCTCGCTGGATGGCTGCTTGGTGGTCGTAGTAGTACGCGAGCGCCGCGTGCACGTCCGCGAGGCTCAAGTGCGGGTGGGCCTCGACGATTTCGTCCGGAGTCATCCCCAGATGTTCGGCTTCACTCGCGATCTGGCTGACCTTGATGTCCGTGCCCGAGACCACCGGTCGCGGCACGGTGTCGTCGATGTGGGGCTCGATCTGGCGCGCGGGATCCATGCCGACAAGTTAGCGTGGGTCCTCCCACCTGGCAAAGGCGCCGGGTCCGCAGTTCGCGGACATCGGGCTGCCGCCCCTGCTGCGTGTCACCGGAGGGCAGCTGACGCGGTCACGAGCGCGATGTTCGACTGAGCTCGACGGAGCGCCCGCGAGGGGCGGCGCGCAGCCGCGCATGCGCGCGATGGGGACGCAGGTTCGCGGGAACAGGAACGGGGTCGGGACCAGGACCAGGACCAGGACCAGGTTCAGGAAGAGGAACAGGATCAGGACCAGGACCAGGTTCAGGACCAGGAACAGGACCAGGAACAGGTTCAGGAACAGGTTCAGGAATTTCTCTTCTTCGCTTCCCCATTCTCGCGCCGTGCTCGCGCGCGTCAAGGGTACGCGCGGCTGACGCCGCGCCGCGCACTCGCTTCGCTCGTGCGCGCCCTTGACCCGCGCTCCGCGCGGCGCCGCGGGGGGCTGTCGCCCTCGAAGAGGAGAGAGGCAGAAAGAGAGATGATTCATGAGAGTCCTGGATTCGCTCGAAGACATGGTGCGCGACGTTCATCAGCTCGCAGATCAGGTCGCCCGGCACGATCGCGACCTGGCGGGTCAGATGAAGCGCGCCAGCAACAGCGCGGCGCTGAACGGCAGCGAGGGTGTGTGGAACAAGGCCGGCAAGCGCCGCTCGCGGCTCGAGGACGCCCTCAACTCCGCTCGCGAGACCGTCATGGCCCTGCGCATCGCGCGAGCGTGTCGCTACCTGCCGCCGGCCGAGGCGACGCGGGTCATGGCCAGCCTCGACGGCATCATCGCCGTGCTCTGGGTCCTCGCGTACCGGAGGTGAATCGCGGGTCGGGCTCGCCCAGCGCCGGGGACTGGGCGGGGCCGGGGCATCCGCGTGCTCGCGCGCAACCCGCGAAGGGCGCGGTAGCTCGGCAGGACACAGGTCCGTGGGAACAGGACCGGGGTCGGGATCAGGAACAGGAACAGGTTCAGGAAACCGGCGGTTTGACGCCGCGCCGGACCACCGTACAATCGCCGGTAGACCACCATGTCCACGACCTCCCCAAGGACCGAACGCATCGAACTGCGGGCTGAGCCGGACCGCGCAAAGCGCATTCGCCACGCAGCGAAGCTTCGCCGGCAGTCCGTGAGCGCCTTCATGCTCGACGCGGCCAGCGAAAGAGCGGAGCGGGTGATCGCGGAGGAGACGACCACGACGGTACCCTCGTCGTTCTTCGAAAAGCTCTGGAAAGGTTTGGAAACCGCACCACGGGCGAATCGCGCGCTCGCGAAACGTGCCGCCGCTCCGCGGCGAGTCGTTCAGAAGTGAACGGGGCAGTCGGTGGGTCCGTGGGTGTCCGAGGCGCTCGCAGCGCGGCACGCGCTCGACGCGTTCGATTCGGGGCAGCCTGACCTAGATGGCTGGCTGAAGAGCAGCGCAATGCACGCCCAGGCGGCGCGTACCGCCCGGACGTTCGTCTGGCACGCCGGAGACGAGATCGTGGTCGGATACTTCAGCCTCGCAGCCCATCTGGTCCACCGAGCCGGCATTCCGAAGCGCGTCGGGCGTGGCGCGCCGGACAGCATTCCAGCCGTGCTGCTCGCCAGGCTCGCTCTGCATCGCCGCTTGCGCGGGCAGGGCCTCGGGGGCGAGCTGCTCTGGGACGCCCTGGCGCGCACAGTTGCAGCGAGCGAGGTCGCCGCCGCCAGGGTCGTTGTGGTCGATGCCATCGATGCGGCGGCGGCGGGTTTCTACGCGCACCATGGGTTCGTTCCGGTGCCCGGCAATCCGTTCCGACTGGTTCAGAAGGTCAGCGACATCGCTTCCGCGCTGGGACGCGGACGGTCCAGATGAGCGCGCTTTGACTCTCGAACTTCGGACCGCGGTCACGAGCGCGATGTTCGACTGAGCTCGGCGGAGCGCCCTCGAGGGGCGGCGCGCAGCCGCGCATGCGCGCGATGTGAACACGCATGGGTTCAGGATCAGGATCAGGACCAGGATCAGGACCAGGATCAGGACCAGGAACAGGTTCAGGAACAGGACCAGGATCAGGACCAGGACCAGGTTCGGGACCAGGACCAGGTTCAGGAATTTCTCTTCTTCGCTTCCCCATTCTCGCGCCGTGCTCGCGCGCGTCAAGGGTGCGCGCGGCTGACGCCGCGCCGCGCACTCGCTTCGCTCGTGCGCGCCCTTGACCCGCGCTCTCCCCCTCCGGGGATTCCCAAGGGGCTCGCGCGGCGCCGCGGGGGGCTGTCGCCCTCGAAGAGAAGAGAGGCAGAAAGAGAGATGATTCATGAGAGTCCTGGATTCGCTCGAAGACATGGTGCGCGACGTTCATCAGCTCGCAGATCAGGTCGCCCGGCACGATCGCGACCTGGCGGGTCAGATGAAGCGCGCCAGCAACAGCGCGGCGCTGAACGGCAGCGAAGGTGTGTGGAACAAGGGAGGGAAGCGCCGCTCGCGGCTCGAGGACGCCCTCAACTCCGCTCGCGAGACCGTCATGGCCCTGCGCATCGCGCGAGCGTGTCGCTACCTGCCGCCGGCCGAGGCGACGCGGGTCATGGCGAGCCTCGACGGCATCATCGCCGTGCTCTGGGTCCTCGCGTACCGGAGGTGAATCGCGAATCGGGCTCGCCCAGCGCCGGGGACTGGGCGGGGCCGGGGCCCCGCCACCCGCCGCCCGCTGCCCGCCGCGTGAACCGCGGTCGGCCCCCGATCAACCAATCCCGGCGCTGAAACTCCGGCCAAACCCGAGTAAGGTCTGCCCCCCGCCATGCCCAAAGCGATCATCACCGGCATCACCGGCCAAGACGGCTCCTACCTGGCCGAGCTCCTGCTCGCGAAGGGGTACGACGTCTGGGGCCTGGTCCGCCGTTCCTCGAGCTTCAACACGCAGCGCATCGACCACCTGTACCAGGATCCGCACGTCAAGGACGTGAAGCTCCGCCTGGTGTACGGCGACCTGAACGACTCGACCTCCCTCGCCAACGTGCTCGAGGAGGTGAAGCCCGACGAGGTCTACAACCTGGGCGCCCAGAGCCACGTGCGCGTGAGCTACGACATCCCGGAGTACACCGGCGAGATCAGCGGCATGGGCTCCGTCCGCCTGCTCGAGGCCATCCGCCGCCTGGACCTGAAGACGCGCTTCTACCAGGCCAGCTCCAGCGAGCTCTACGGCAAGGTCCACGAGGTCCCCCAGAAGGAGACCACGCCCTTCCACCCGCGCAGCCCCTACGCCGCGGCCAAGGCCTACGCCTTCTACATCACGCTGAACTACCGCGAGGCCTACGGCATGTTCGCGGTGAACGGGATCCTGTTCAACCACGAGTCGCCCAGACGTGGAGAGACCTTCGTCACGCGCAAGATCACCCGCGGCGCCACGCGCATCAAGGTGGGCTTGCAGCAGAAGCTCTACCTAGGCAACCTGGAGGCCAAGCGCGACTGGGGCTTCGCCGGCGATTACGTGGAGGGCATGTGGCGCATGCTGCAAGCCCCCGAGCCCGACGACTTCGTGCTCGCCACCGGCGAGACCCACAGCGTGCGCGAGTTCGCCGAGAAGGTCTTCGCCAGCCTCGACCTCGACTACAAGCAGTACGTCGAATACGACGCCAAGTACGAGCGCCCCGCCGAGGTGGACTTGCTGCTCGGCGACTACACCAAGGCCAAGACGAAGCTCGGCTGGGAGCCGAAGGTGAGCTTCGACGAGCTGGTGAAGATGATGGTGGAGTCGGATCTAGTGCTCGCCAAGGAGGAGAAGGCAGTGGCGGAGCACAAGGAGCGTGTCCGTCGAGGCGAGTCATGATCGACTGGAAGAACACCCGGGTCGTAGTCACCGGTGGCGCGGGCTTCCTGGGCAGCTTCGTGGTCGAGAAGCTCCGGGAGCGCGGGGTCAAGGAGATCGTGATCCCGCGGTCGCGGGACTACGACTTGGTGGACGGCGACGCCGTTCGGAGGCTGCTCGCCGACGCGAAGCCCGACGTCGTCCTGCACCTGGCCGCGCGCGTCGGCGGCATCGGGGCGAACCGCGAGAACCCCGGGCGCTTCTTCTACGAGAACGCCATGATGGGCATCCAGCTCCTGCACGAGAGCTGGCGGGCCGGCGTGAAGAAGTTCGTCGCCTGCGGCACCATCTGCGCCTACCCGAAGTTCACGCCGGTGCCGTTCAGGGAGGACGACATCTGGAACGGCTATCCCGAAGAGACGAACGCGCCTTACGGCATCGCCAAGAAGGTGATGAGCGTGCAGTCGGCCGGGTATCGCGAGCAGTACGGGTTCAACTCGGTGGTCGTGTACCCGGTCAACCTGTACGGTCCGCGGGACAACTTCGACCTTCAGTCGAGCCACGTGATCCCGGCGATGCTGAGGAAGTTTCACGAGGCGAAGAAGGCAGGGGACGCAGAGGTCGTGCTGTGGGGGGATGGGTCGCCGACGAGGGAGTTCTTCTACGTCGAGGATTGCGCGGAGGGCCTGCTCCTGACCGCGGAGCGTTACGACTCGAGCGAGCCGATGAACTTGGGGTCGGGGGAGGAGATCTCGATCAGGGAGCTGGCGGAGAAGGTGCAGCGGCTGGTCGGGTACGAGGGGCGCGTCGTGTGGGATGCGACGAAGCCGAATGGGCAGCCGCGAAGGCGGCTGGATGTGTCGAGAGCCAGGGAGAGGATTGGGTTCGAGGCGAGGGTGAAGTTGAGTCAGGGGCTCGGGCGGACGCTCGACTGGTGGGTCAAGAACGGGCGCGCCCAGGAGCCCTAGCGAGTGACCTCGACGCGCGCGCCTCCGAGCCCGCGGTGATAGCGCACGGTCAGCGTTTCTCCAGCCCGAACGCGCGTGGCCGGCACGCGGTGCACCCACGCGGACCAGCTGTTCTCGGGGCCTCTTCGCCCGGTGAACACTGAGAGGCCCGGCGCGAGCACGACCTCGGCCGAGACGACGGCGCCGTTCACGCTGCCACCCTGCGTGGTGGTGACTCGCGTCGTCGCGTCGACCACGGCGGTCTCGTGGCGAGCCAGGTCCAGAGTGACCAGTGGCGTGGGGTCGGAGAGGCGCGGCCATGATTGGGCGGAGCCGCTTTCGACCCGGAACCCAGGCGCCTGCGTCAGTCTCGTGAGTGCCGCCAGCTCGAGCCCGTCGCGGCCGCCCCGGGCCAGGGCGCTGGCGGCGCGGTCGCCGAGGGCGCTCCCTTGCTCGTTCGGCACCCACAAGAGCTCGACCGAGAGACGCAGAGAGTTCGGGATGACGCGGGCGTCCGGCAGCAGGAACCGACGCCGCGCATCCTGCACGAGCTCCAGGATGCTCTCGCCCAACGGCTCGTTGCCGATCGTCTCGGTGATCAGGGCGTTCGCGCGTTCTGGCAGGTCTGCTCTGGTGGACCAGCCACGCACGACCTCGACGCGATCTCCTACACCGTTGGCGAGAGCCAAGCGCTCAGCGAGGCACGCCATCTCGCCTGCTTCGATGGCGAAGACTCGACGTGCGCCGGCCTTTGCAGCCGCCACCGCCAGGACGCCGCAGCCGGTGCCCAAGTCGACGACCACGTCTCCGGGGCGCACGAGTCCGGCAATCGCATCGAGGTACGCCGCGGTGCGAGCAGCGTCGTCGAGCATCCGAACATGAATGGTAGGATCATCGAAACCGCGGTGACGCTCCGCGGGTGCAGGGTGATTCACGGGGACGACCCAGCCGGCGTCGCAGAGGCGACCCACAGCCACCCCGAGCTCGGGGCGCTGCCGCACGAGCTCGCGTGGGCGCGGCTGTGAGCACAAGAGGTCGAGCGCGACGAGGAGCTCGGGAGTGCCGGTCACCACCGCGTCGCCCGCCCGCAGGCGGACGAGCTCACCGTCGCGTTCGATGGAGAGCTTCTCTACCAGGCGATGGGCCACGTCAGCGGTCATGGAGCACCACTTGCGGTGGACCGGTGGGATCTCCGGGCGGCGCGCGGAGCGTGATCCGCTCGCCGGCGAAGCCGGCCACTTCCTTGCTCAAGAGGTGCACGGTCGCGCGCGCCGCCGCCAGGTCTCCCACGCCGAACCCGAGTGGCTCGGCAGCCCACTGGGGATCGGTGTGGACCAAGACGGCGTTGAATGGCCCATCCACCTGGACTGTGGTGGTCGCCGCCGGCGCGGCCCAGCCTTCGGAGCCGAGCTTCCAGGTGGCCAGGACGATCGGAACGCACCGTCGGATCCAGTCGGCACACGAGCTGAGCCGAATCGCGAACTGGCGCTCGTGGTCGGCGGCGAGCGCCGAGAAGTCGATGCCGTATGCTCGGCTCCAGCGCTCAGTGTTGCGCACGGTGAAGTCGTGCTCGTCGAGGATGGGCTCTGGGACGACGATCAGCTGCGCCACGCGCGCGATCCCGCGCGGGACGAAGCGCGCGCCGGGCTCGAGCAGGTGCCGGTGGCTCTCCACGTCGCGTGCCAGCCGACCTTCGTCCTGCCAGCCGACGGCCACCAGGACCGTCGCCCGCTCGCCTCCCCCGGGGAGCGGCTGCACTCGACCCTCGACGCCATTGTCTTGGAACAGGCGTCCCGCGACGGCACTGATGGGGCTGGTCTCGCTCACGTAGACGCGCCGCGCACCCACGCGGGCTACAGCCAGGGCGTGGAGCGCCGCGCCCGGACCCACAATCAGGACCACGTCTTCTGCCCTGACGACCTGGTGCAGTGCGGCTCCAATTGAGGAGAGGCCCGCCAGTGATGCCAGAGCGTCGTCGGTGTTCGAGCTCCGGAGACCAGGGGCGACCGCCTCGTCGCTCACGAGAATCCCGGCTCGGTGGAGCGCCAGGACGAGCTGCGTGAGCTCGACCCAACTCTGGGCACCTCGCGCCCTGCGACGTAGGACCGATAGCCCATCGCCCAGGGTGGTTGGCCGCCAGAACGCGGCCAGCACCGAGAGCGCTTCGGGTTCACAATCGATGGGCTCGAGCTCGCCGATCAGCCGTACGTGGCTGCCCGTCCGCTGCACCGAGAGCGGGACACACGTCTTCAGGACCACGTCGCGACCGAGGCTCATGGCGGCGCGCCGGAGAGCCCGCTTGCATGCGCGCAGCTCAGCATCGGCGAGCCCTGCCGAGCGCACGCAAGCCGAGCTCGATGGGCCGCGCCAGATAACGGAGAATCAACTTGGGGCCCACCGGCTCGTCATGGATCGCAGCAAGCCGGTTCGGGGGCGGAAACACGGCAGCCAGAAACATGCGAGGAACGCGGTGCGGATCGAGCAGCACCGCTGCGCCGAGCGTTCGCGCGTAGTCGCCGGCGCGTCGAGGTGTCGCCAGCTCCGCCGGAGAGAGGAGGCGCCGAAGCCTTGCCGCGCGGCGAGAGCCGATCGCTGGAGGTTTGGCGTCGAGCCAGCCGAGTCCCGCGGCGGACTGGAGCGCAAAATCCAGAGCATGTTGCAGACCCAGCTCCTCGGCCAGGCTCACGAGCGCGGCGACGTCGATCTCTGCGGACCACACGTTCCACGCTCGGGCGAGGTCGCGCAAGATGCGCGGCTCGCAGAACGCATGCTGCTCGTAGTGTGCCGCGAGGTGTAGCAACGTGAGCGGTTTGTCGAAGACGCGCACGGTCGCGCCCCTCAGCCGCAGTGGCTCGACGTGCTGCCAGACGATGCGCTCCGGCACTTGGTGGAGCGTCGGGTAGAACGGCGCCCAGTGCAGGTCCACCACCAGCGGGATGCCGTCCACGTGCCGCGTCAGTGCGACCTGGAAGTCCTTTTCCAAGAGCCACCCGAGGTCGGGCGTCGGCTTACGAACGTACCCGGCGCCCTCCAAGGCGCGCACCGTCCGGACCGCGTCGGCGCGGCGGACCAGGATGTCATTGTCACCAGCCCGACGGGACGATGGCGCCACGCCCAGGCGGTGGGCCAGCGGCATCCCCTTCAACACCACGCCGCGGATCTTCTCGGCCTCGAGAACCCGCCACACTCCCAGGAGCTCCCCCTGGAGGAGAAGCGAGTACCCAGGGTCGATGGGCAGCCTCGGCCCCGCCCTCACTGTTACCCGCCGGAGACTCCGCTGCGTCCCTCGGGCCCCCCAGGACCGTCGTTGCCGCGGGTCAGATCCGTGACGCGGCCGAGGTCGGTCACGCGCGGGGGCTCGTAGGGCTTCTTGGGCGCTTCGAGTTGGGGCTGGTCTTTCGGTTTCATCCTTGCGATCTCCGGGACTTCTACGCCAATTACGGCCGAAGGTGCTCCGCTACCCGCTCCAGACTCTGCGTGAATACCATGAGCGGCGTCAGCACGCCACGCTCCATTCGTCGCAGCGACGCTGGTGGACATTCGAAGAAATGGGCATCGACTACGCTGGCCAGCGCCTCGGGAAGGGTTTGGCTCCAGGGAACAGGGTCGTTGCGCCAGCCGGCCCAATACCCCTTGTCTGCCCGCTGCAGGTTTCGCCTTGGAACCGAATCGCTGAGGGCGCCCCGAAGGATCTTCTTGGTCCCGGGGCCGAAGAGCTCGAGGGGGTGCAGCTCGGCGGCCAGCTCGATCATCTCTCGGAAGTGGAACGGGAAGGGGCGGCGGACGCCCAATGTGCTGCCGGCCTCCCAATGCATCGCCTTCCAGACGTCCGTTGCCAGCAGTGCGACGAACAGTCGGTGGCTGGGTGGAAGGCGGCGTAGTTCGCGTCCCCGGTCTGCGACCCACTCGGCGTGTTCCTCACGGACCTCTCGACGGAACAGCTCCGGCAGCGGGCGTGGCAGCGGGAGCAGAGGCCGGCCGGCTAGCTCGAGCCCGTGGTGCTTCACCCAGCGCCCGTAGTCCTTCGAACCCGTGGGCAGGTTCGCTGGGAACCGCAGCACGTCTCGCAGGTCGGCGGCCCGAGACCAGTCTGGAAGTCGAGGCGGACCGCCGAACAGCTCATCGGCCAACTCGCCCCCGACCATCACGCGGATGGACGCTTGTTCCTGCAGACGCGCGACCTGAGCCCACCCGACGTGCGCAAAGTAGAACGGGACGGCGGGCGCGTTCGCCAGCAAGGCCGAGAAGACCTCCTGCGTCGCGTCGAAGAGCCAGGATTGCTCGATCCCGAGCTCGCGGACGAGCGGTGAGATGAACCCGAGCTCCCGCCGTCTTGCCGGGTGGTCCGCGGGTGGGACGAAGCTCAAGGTCATGAGCGGGCGCTGAACCCGACGGCGGATCACCGCTGCGAGCGCCGAAGAGTCGACCCCTCCGCTCAAGGTAAGCAGGTTACCTCCGCTGGGATCGATCTCCTCCGCGAGGTGCCTCTCGAGAAGCGCGGCGAACCGTTCCTGGTGTTGGCGCGCGGCCCGCTCGGAGGGTCGCGGGAGCGCTGAGCGACACGGGCTCCAGTAGCTCCTCACACGGCGCCGCCCCGGTCGGAGCTCCGCGACGCAACCATTCGGGATCACGTAGGTGTCGCGCAGAAACGCGCGGTCATGGGGAAGCGCTGGCTCGATCCAAGAGTAAGCGGCGTTCGCGAGGGGGTCGAGGCGGATCTCGGGCATGAGGCGCGCGAGCTCCACGAAGCGGGTCGAGACGATGACGCGGTCACGCTCCGCGAAGTAGTAGAGGGGAACCCGCCCCGAGACTCCCCGCACGGCAGTCACCCTCCCACCCGACTGCAGCCGAAAGAAGGTGAAGTCTCCCGGCAGCGTATCCAGGCGCTCGGGCGCGGCGAGCCGCGCGAGCAGTCCTGCAACCGCACCGGAGCTCTCCAGCGGAAGCAAGCGGCGGCGACCCTCGGCGAACGCGAGGCCGTTCTTGGTGAGCAGCTCGGAGTCCAACGACGAAGCGTAGTGCGCACGTTGAGCGAGCACCCACTGGTCCGAACTGAGGATGCGATGCCAGAAGCCGCTTCCACTCAGCCTGCGCTCGGCGTGCCGACGCAGCTCCGGATCCGGAGCATGGAAAGCCAGCAGGTCGGCGAGGGGTGCGAGCGGCATCTCAGCGGGACCCCGCGCGAGCGACGGCGCAGAGCTCCGCCGATAGCTGCTCGGCAAAAGGAGGCCCCCAGGGAAGCGCCACATCTAGGACCGGCACGCGGCGCACTAACGCCCCGAGCGCGTGAAACTGTCTGCGCAGCGCCGGGATGTCGCACAGCCCACGCAGCCGTGGGGAGAACGCTAGCGCGAGGAGTGCGTCTGGGGCGGACACGACACGCGACTCGAGCTGTGTAAGAGCGGTGTCAGGCCGGGGTAGGATGATCGCGTCCAGCTTTCCGCGCGTGGGCGCGCAGCGGGACGCAAGGTCCAGCCGAAGCCTCCCGTCACTCGTGGGGCTGCTTGGGTAGGGCAGGTTCGACGCGAGCGGCCAGGCCTGGCGGCGCAGCCTGAGCTCGTTGGTTCCACTGTACCAGTGGACATCGTTGCCTTTGACCTCGAAGCGCAGGACGTCGTCGGTCACGAGCTCAGCGCCGTCTGCGCAGAGCAGGGTCGCAAGCGTGCTTTTTCCCCTTCCTTCGTCTCCGACGAATGCTAGCGTCATGCCCTGGTGTCGAACCGCGCTCGCGTGCAGCACAGTCTCGTGACGTAGCGCAAGCACCAGCGACAACACCGTCCCGGCGAGCAGCAGCGACGCGAGCTCGCGGTCGCACCCGGGTGAGATACCTACGCGCACCTCAGCGTTGGCGGTGTTGATGGCGAATTCCGCGAGGTCAGAGAACCAACAGCGCAGAATGTCGCCGTTTCGGACGGCCGCGTACCCGTAAGCGGGCATCTCTGCGACGATCTCGCCCTCGCCGGGTGCCTCAGGTCCAGGCGGCGGCCCCCCAAGAACGACGCGCAGCTGGGGCGGCGCCCTCTCATCGGGAGATCGGGCCGGCAATCGGAGCTCGGACTCGATTACCAGGCCGTGCAGCAGGTACTGGGCGGTCATCGACAGCCGGCGTGTCGCAGCGGCAGGAACACCCGAGGCGCGTCCGCAGCCGACGGGCCATCCAGGGACCTACCATCCACATCGACCCACGCGTGCGCAGCCACCTCTTGGCTTGCGCCTCGCGCCACGCCGATGCGCAACACGGCTCCGTGTGCTCTCAGCGCGTGCGTGAGCACGAGCGCTCGCGGGAGGCAGCTGCTCATTCCCGGCCAGTTCCGGGCCCAGATGCCCACGGCAAAGGAAGCGTTCCGGATCGCCTGTGCCTGGTCGGCGGCGTTCGGTCTAGCCTGAAACTCGGCCCGGAGCCCGAGGAGCCGGAGCAAACTAGTGACCGGGATCCGCCCAAGCCCGGCGCTCACCACCAGCGCGGCGGGCGCCATGCGCACCACCGCCCGGCGCTCGCGGGGCGAGAGTCGGGCGAGTGTGCTGAGTTTGGAGCAGACGCTCATCCGGCCGCGCCCCCTAGTACCAGACCCCGCTCCTGAAGCTCGGAGAGCACCTTGTCGACGTCTGCCCGGAGCGTCTCCTCGGAGGTGTCGTATTCCGCAAGTAGGGTCTGCGTGGCCGTTTCGACGTCACCATCTCGCTCCAGGAGCTCCCAAAGCCTCGTCCCCGAGGCGTTCAGCGTGTGGTAGCAGCCCGTTCGCAGGTTCAGCACCACGGCCTGGCCATCGAGGATCTCGCTCACGACGTCTTCAGGGATGGTGACTCTGTTCAGGGTCGGCCCCATGAGCCTAGAGTATGGTCAACTCGGCTAGTAGGGTCCAGACGAGCGGCGCGTCCGGTTTTGGGTGCGGCGCTCGGGCGTCGGTTCAACGCCTCTTCTGCCCGAATTCCGCGTTGAATCTCCGCCCCGTCCCGCGCACCTGGACACGCTGGGCACTCCCTCTATACTGCCCGAAATCCTTGGGAGAGGGTGATGATGCAGCGCTTTTGGTACGTCCTCGCAGCAGTGGGTCTGACTTCTACGTTGGCATTCTCCGGTTGCGGTGACGGGGAAGAAGGTGGAGGAGGTTCCGGGACCGGCGGGACCGGCGGGATCGGAGGGACCGGAGGAACGGGCGGCACGGGAGGGGACGCATCCATGTGTACGACCGTAACGTTCAGCAAGCCGACGAGCGGGCAGACGTTGACGGAGGCGGACGACAACGACAAGAACTGTTCCAACGGCTTCTCCACCGACGTCACGGTCTCGACCGACGCGCCATCCGGGAGCGCCGCCGTGCTTCGGGCAGACGGAACCCAAGTCGCGACCGGAAGTGTATCCGGCGGAAAGATCACGTTTACGGGTGTCGCTCTCGACCCAAATGCGGACACCACGCTGGAGGTCAGCGTTGGCACGGATCCATCCTGCAACGGGTCGATCTCAGTGACGGTCACGTGCGGAGGCCTTCCCACTTGCGAGGTTGCCGTCCCGGACATCACCGCAACTCACCCCAAGCTCAATGGGGTGCCCCTTGCAAACGGTGGCGACCGGGCCAGCGCGGATGGCGCGCCGTACCAGACTCCGTTCAAGGTTACGACGAACGCCAACCAAGTCGAGCTCTACGTCGATGGCGCGACCATCGGCTTGGTCGCTCCCGCCGCGGGCGGAGTGGCGGACTTCCCGGCTGTGACACTGACGCCGGACGGTGATCACAAAGCCTTCGCCAGGTGCAAGACGACGTCCGGGGTCGTGACCCAGTCGGCAGACAAGACGTACACCGTCGACACCACCCCACCCAACTTGACGGTCAACTTGTCGGACGGCGCCCATTTTGGGCCGAATGACGACGCCGACGCAGTCAAAGCAGGGCTGCAGATCAAGGTCTGCGGCGCGACGACCTCGGCGGACGCTCTGGATCTCCCGGCGAGCCTCGGCCCGGGTCAGGCGAACTTCCGAGCTGCGGTGGGCACTTCGTCGCCGACGTCCGCGCCTGCGACGAAGGGCGGAGGCGCGAGCGGCGGCGACGGCGCATGCGTCGTCTTCGACTGCCCCGGTGGTGCGCCCTTCGACCTCAACGTCACGCTTCTCGATGACGCGGGAAACCCGACCAAGCAGACGGTGCAAGGCGTCACGTGCACATCGACCACGCCGTCCGTTCAGATCGTTGATCCGGTTGACGGTACTGGTAACGACGTCGACACACACATCTTGGCCGCCTCAGCCACGTCGAAGCGCAAAGATCTCGACGCCGCGGCTCCAGGTGCGCAGTACACCGTGACCGCGTGCACCGATCAGTCGAGCGGAACCGCCGCCCTCTTCGTGGGCATGAAGGGCGGCGCACTCCAGCAGAAGGCGACCACGACGACCTTCACTGCAGCGACCACTAGCGACGGCTGTCCCAATGGGCTCGGATTCGTTGCGAAGTTCACCAACGCCACACTCGACGAGAGTGCTTTCGACGCCGCCACTTTCGCGCTGAAGACCGCGACCGAGCTGCGGGTCGACGTGACCGCCAGCGGCGAGACCGGACAGAGCCCTCTCGTGGACGTCTGGGTCGATTCGATTCTGCCCACCTTGAGCGTGAAGACTCCAGTGGACTTGTGCGGCAAGAGCTACATCGGGAGCTCCGCGGTCATCGAGGATGTGTTCTTGAACACGCAGCTCGTGCCCGTGACTCTCACGGTGACCCCGCAAGGACAATCCGGGGTCAACTACCAGGGGACGACCCTCATCGCTGGCAACCTCACTCAGGTCAGCGCCGTGCAGTTTCCGTTGGGAGTGAGCGCCGTCACCGCGAGCGTCAAAGAACCGTCCGGCAATACGGGGGTGCTCCCAGGTGCCTGTCAGGTGACCGTGGGGAGTCCTCCGGTCATTTCGTGGACCACGCCCACGGCGACCTCCAAGCTGAACTCCGTCGCGGGCAATCCCACGGCTGACGCTGACGCTTCGACCCCAGGGTGGCAGGGAACGCTGAAGGTGCAGACGGATCTGGCTGGAAACCCGGCCTGTCCGTGCCAAGTCACGTTCTCGGTCAACGGCACGCCGCTGCCGAGCGGCACGGTGACAATCGACGGAACGGGCGCTGCGACCCTCTCGAACGTGACCATCGCTGACGCGACCGCCCCCGTGCAGCTCAAGGCCGAGACCAACAATGTCGCTGGCAAAGGAGTGGGCACCGCCATCATCACCGTTCCAGTCGACACGGTAGTCCCGGGTGCTCCGGCAGCACTGGTCGCCAGCGTGAAAAGTCGCCGCCAAACGACCTTCCACCTGGCCTGGACCGCGCCGTCGGACGGCGGTCAAGCGGCAGGCGGCTACAAGGTTCGCGTCTCGAAGAACCCAATCACCACGCAGGCGCAGTTCGACGCCGCCGTCGACGTTCCGTACACCGGCGCGCCCGCGGCGCCGGGCGCCGCTGACGGCATAGACATTGCGGATCAGCTGATCGAGACCACCTACTACTTCGCCGTAGCCGCCACGGACGCCGCCGGGAACCAGGGCGCTTTCCTGGCAACGTCTGCGGCGACCAAAGCGACCTTCAACTCGCTGGTCTTGGATAACCCGAATGGCATGGCGAACCAACACGGATTCGGCTTCGCGCTGGACGGGTTCGCCAGCGTCAACGGCGACCAGCTTTCGGACCTGGTGGTGGGCACCGTCGCTGGCGCGTCGGCGTACATCTACTTCGGAGCGGCGTCCGGTTATGCGAACACTCCCAGTGTTCGTTTGGCTGGTGGCACCGCCGACTTCGGCTCCTCGGTGGCGTTCATCGGTGACATCGATCACGACGGCAAAGAGGACATCGCGGTCGGCGCCCCGTTCGACGGAACTGGAAAGGTCTACATCTACAAGGGACGCGACACGTGGCCCGCGGTGGTTCCGCTTGCCGACTATGTCGTGACGCCGGTGGTGGCATCTAACGCGAAGTGGGCCGGTTCGCAGTTCGGCTGGTCGGTGGCGCGCCTGGGCGACTTCGATAACGACGGGAACGACGACTTCGCCATCGGTGCCCCGCGCTACGACGGCGGCTATGGCATGGTCGTCATCGTTCGCGGTGTGGCCAGTGGGCAGACTTTCCCGGCCACCGTCAGTCTCGGTGGAACAGTGACCAAGGAGGACTTCGGGACCCGGGCCATCGGAATCGAGGGCCCGAATCCCCTGCCAACGAAGTTCGCCTGGTTCGGAGAATCGGTCCTGGGAGCGGGTCAGCTCTACACGGGAGCGGGGAAGTCGCTGGTAGTGGCTTCCGCCGGCCCTGAGGCCAACAAGCTGTTCGCATTCAAAGGGCAGGCGGCTCCGAGCGGGTTCATCGCGGCGTCCGCCGCGGACTCCAGCTACGGAACGCCCGGGCAAGGGCGTCTCGGTACGTCCCTCAAGCTCCTCGGAGTCACTGCGAGCGGGCCCGCGATCACGGCGGGGGAGCCCTCGTACACCGGCTCGGCGCCGCAGCGCGCCCACATTTTCTTGGGTGGCGCCAACAACCCGTTTGGCTTGCCGACCCCGCCCGGCGCCGGCCACGCGACCTACTCGAACTCGGCTGCGACAAACATCCTCGACGCCTTTGGGTACATGACGCTGGGCAGCGGGTTCTCCGGCACGGCGGTCGTCGGCAACTTCATCAACGGACCGATGGGCGACGTCGTTATTGGGTCGCTGACCGAGAACGGTGCGAAGCCGAAGATCTACTTCGTCAGCGGGGAGTCCGCCCAGGCAGCGGCGGGCGGCACCGTTGACGTGGTCAGCGTCGCCGATATCGCGCTTCCGACTCCGGCCGCGCTGACGGCGGGCGGAGCGTCACCGCTCAGCAACGCCATCAAGGACATGGACGGGGATGGTTTTGCCGATATTGCCATCGGTGAGACCAATAAGTTCGCCACCAACCCCGGCAGAATTTGGATCCTCTGGTGATCGGCGCCGCCTCGCGCACTCGACGAACCTGAGCACTCGCCTCCCGCCGATGCGTTCGCGGGTGCGGGCCACCCGCGAAATGGATCACGACCGTCGGCACTCGGTGAGCCCATACGCCCCCGCAGCGCTGGCAGCGGTCGTGATGGGGTCGGTGCTGGCGGTGGGCACGGTGCACACTTCGGTGCTGGTGGTCGTGGCGCTCGCCACGGTCGCCGCCACGGCCTGGGTGCTCTGGAGCCATCGACGAGAGGGCCCGGAGCTGCCGTCGCCGGCGCTTGTCTTGCTCGGGCTAGCCGCGTGGAGCGCCGCCCAGGCGATCCCACTGCCCACGAAGCTCCTGGGCGCTATTGCGCCGCACAACGCAGACATCTGGGTGCGTGCCCTCAAGCCGCTCGAGGTGGCGGCGCCCAGGCTGGCATCGATCTCCCTCGACCCGGGTGCCTCCGCGGTCGAAGCGCTGAAATGGGTGACCTACGCCGCGGTGTTCACTCTGGCCTACACCGTTGGGCGGCGCAACGGGCGCAACTGGGGCCCTCTGTTGGTCTTCGCCGCCGCGGTGGTCGTGTCTCTCGTGACCGTGATCCACGGTGTAATCGGCGCCAAGGCCTACTTCGGAGTCTACGTCCCCAGGGCTGCGGTGCCTCGCTGGGGCATTGCGCCGCTCCTGAACCCCAACAACCTGTCCGGGTACCTGAACCTAGGCGCGCTATGCGGCATGGGGTTTCTGCTGACGCACCGCTCCTCTCGCGCCGAGCGACCGCTTCCACCCGACGGCTGGGTGTTCGCCGGGATTGCCGTCGTCGTTGCTGTGTCGCTCCTCGCTGCTTCGCGCGGTGGGGTGCTCGGCCTCGGCTTGGGCGCGATTGCGCTGGCGGTGGCGGTGCGGGTCTTCCGGGGCAATCAGGCCAAGGCCGTCGGCGGTCGTCGCCGCGCTGCTGGCATCGCGCTGGCAGTCGCCGGTGGCGCGCTCCTGGCCATCCTCGGCGCCAGTGAGGCAACCTGGCAGGAGCTTGGCGATACGAGCGCCGAGAAACTGCGCTTGCTCGGTTGGTCGAAGCCGTTGCTTTCGGACCACCTGTGGCTAGGCGTCGGGCGCGGCGCGTTCGAGACCGTATTCCCGGCGTACAACTCCCGAGGAGGCCGGGTGCTCTACAGCCATCCGGAGAATTTCGTCGTGCAGTGGGTGGCCGAATGGGGTTTGCTCGTCGCCGCGCTCGCCTTGGCGCTATTCGTTTGGCACTTCCGTCCCGCCCGCCTCAGGCTGCGTACGAACAGGGCCGCGGTGGCGGCGATCGTGGGCGTCCTCGTCGTGCTGCTCCAGAACCTCGCGGACTTGGCGCTCGAGGTCCCAGCAGTGATGATTGCGCTCTCGGCCGCGCTCGGCTCGCTGTGGACGCCAGCGCGCGCGGCTGCGCCGTCGAACGCGACGGACCCGAGCTCGCGCCTTCGGCGCCGGCTGCCCGCGGTGGCGGTTGCTGGGACAGGCGCGGTTGCGGTGCTGGCGGTGCTGCTCGGGCCCACCCACTCTGCAGCGTCGGAGCGCACCGAGCTCGGCGCGGCCCTGAACGCGAAGCCCATTTCAGACCCAGACTCGCTGCATGCGTTTCACCGCCGCCTAGCGCAGGCCATGCGGCGGCATCCCGCGGACCCTCATTTCCCTTTGCTCGGCGCGATCGCCGCAAGACGCGTGCGCGGAGCGGACGCGCTTCCCTGGATCGCCCGAGCTCTGGAGAGGGACCCGACCAACGCCCGAGCACACTTCGTGCTGGCCGAGATCCTCGCGGCGCGAGGGGCGAAGCTGCAGGCGTTCATGGAGATGCGAATTGCGCTCGAGGCTGACAAGGATCTGGTCGGCTACGCTGCGCAGCTCGCAGTGCGCTGGAGCCGGGAGCCCGAAGAGCTCGACCGCGCTGCGCCGGAGGGCAACATTGGCGCGCAGTTCTTCTACTGGTGCGGGAAGTTCGTCCCCGCGTCAGATTTCGAGTTGCGCAGCCAGCTATTCGACGCGGCGCTCGACAGGCAGCGCGATTTTGCGCCCGCGGTAGTGGCCAAGGGCTTCGACCGCCTCGACCGCGCCGAAGTCGGTGCGGCGCCATGCACTGAGTCCCAGCGAGCCGACTGCTTGACCCTCGTCGAGGGGCTCGCGGAGACCGCTGCGCGGGTCGATCCGCGGTCGTGTGACGCGCCCATCCTGAAAGGCCGCGCGCTCGTGCTGCGGGGCCGTGCGCAAGACGCGGAGCGTGGCCTCGCGGTGGCGTGTGCTACCTGCCGGGGGCCTCTGCCCTGCCTGGCGGCGCGGCTCCGCGCCGCGGCTGCGGCGGTTCCGGCGACGGAGCTCGGGGCGGCGATCCGCGCCTACACTGGCACGGCTTGTTCGCAAGCGGAGACCTGCGCTGATGCCCATTCTCTCGTCGGCGACGTGCTCAGCGGGCGCCAGGAATGGGCCGCAGCGGCGGACCACTACGCAACGGCTGCCCAGCGGGTCAGTACCGTGGGCCTGTGGCTGAAGCTGGCCGACGCTGCCAGCAGGGCTGGCCAGGCCACGCGGGCCATGACCGCGATTGAGAAGGCGCAGCGCGCAGGCGTTGGAGATCCGGGCCTCGCGCGGCGGGTCGAGGAGCAGCGCAAGCAGCTCTTCCTGCGTGCAATGGAGCTGCCAACGCCATGAGTCTCGGCCGCGCGGAGATCGCCGAGTGAGCCCGGGTGAACGCGACGACACGAGGCCGGCGCCAACGGCGTCCCCGGAACCGTCCCTGACCCAGCGGGCGAGCCATGGGTTTGCGGCGATGGGCGTCCAGGCCGTCGTGTCGAAGGTGCTGGGCACTGCGACGCACTTCGCGCTCGCGTGGCTGCTCAGCCCCGACGCATTCGGCGTGATCGGCCTCGCCTACACGGTCACGGCGCTCGTGACCGTGCTGCAAGACGCAGGCTTGAACGAGGTGCTCGTACGGCATCGAGCCGACTTCGACCGCTGGGCGGGACCGGCGTTTCGCCTGGCCTTGCTCATGAGCGGAGTTGCATGCGTCATCATGCTCGCCGCGGCGCCAATAGCGGCGCGCGTGTATCGGCGCCCCGATCTGGTCTGGCTCATCGTGCTCTTGGCGTCTGCGCTGCCGATTCAGGCGTTTTCCATCGTGCCCCGCGCGAGGCTGCAGATGGACATGTCCTTCCGCTTTCTCGCCAGGCTCCGCTTCATCGTGGCGGTGGCGACGGCAGTGCTGACCGTCGGCCTCGCCGCGCTCGGGTTCGGAGCCTACAGCATGGTGATTCCGCGGCCGGCCATCGCTCTGCTCGAGCTAGTCGCGCTCTGGACGGCTTGCCGCCCACCCGTTCGCGCGCGCGGCACGTGGGAAGCGTACCGGAGCCTCCTCGGCGACAGCGCCCTGCTCGTGGCGACAGGGCTCGTTGTGACCGTCGCCAGCCGGGCGGACTACGCCGTGCTCGGCCTCTTCCACAGCGCGCAGGTCGTCGGCGTGTACTACTTCGCCTACAATCTGTCTACGCAGGCGCTGATGTTGGCGGTGTCGAACCTGTCGTACGTCTTGCTCCCGGCCTTCGTCCACATCGGCGATCAGGGCGAGCGGGTCCTGCATTCCTACCTGCGCGCGTCGCGCTTGATCAACGCGATCGGCATTCCAGCGTGTGCCATCCAGGCGGCCGTCGCCGGACCGTTCATCAGGGCATTCTTCCGTTCCGAGTGGGAGCCAGCGGTGCCGGTGCTGCAGATCCTCAGCGTGGGCTGGGCGCTTCGCATCGCAGCCATCGCAGCCGACGCATTCCTGAGGTCCAAGGGGCGGTTCCGCGAGCTCCTGTTGTTCTATTCGGGGTACACCGCGTGCGTCCTCTTGGCGGTGGTGGTCGGCGCGAAATACTGGGGCGCCGTCGGCGCGGCCTGGGGCGTCGCGTTCGCCCTAGCCGTGTCCGCGCCCATACAAAAGTTGCTCAGCATCCGCCGACACGGTGGCACGTTACGGCACGTCTGGCAGGTCTACTGGCCCCCGCTGACGGCCACCGGTCTGGCGATGCTTCCTCCCTGGTGGGTCCTGGATCGGCCGGGCGTCGCGAACATCCCAGCCCTCCTCGGCATCTCAGCCTTCTCCGTGCCGGTCTATGCGCTTCTGCTCCGCTGGCTGGCGCCGGCGACCTGGGCCGATGTCAAGGAACGCGCCCTGGAGGTTGGGGCACGTCTCCGGCCCCGACACGTTGTATAGACCGGACTGCCGGAGAGCGGAATGGGACGAACGATGGAACGAACGCCGGTGGATTCGAAGCGCGCGCGGCTCTGGCACGACTACTACCGTTGCCTGGAGCGGGTGGGGCAGCCGCGCGCCTCGCTCTTGCGAAGCGCGCCCGAGCGAGAGTCGGCCTATGTCCTTGGGCGGATCGCCGCGCGCCGGCCAGGTCTCGCCCTACCGATGCGTGCACGGGTGTTCTATGGTCCTCGGCTTCGCGTTACCGCGCCCGAGTCCGTCTCCATGGCGCTGGTGCGATACGGCATCTTCGAAGAGGGGCTCACCGGGGTTTTGCTGGCCTACTTGGCGGAGGGTGCTTGCTTCTACGACGTGGGAGCGCACTACGGCTATTTCACCCTCCTGGCCAGCTTGCTGGTCGGCTCGACGGGAGAGATCCACTCGTTCGAGCCGACGCCGTCCACCTACCGCATTCTTGGCCAGAACCTCGGGTCCGTTCGCGCGCGGAACGTTCGCACGAATCCGCTCGCGGTCTGGAACGCGTCGGACGTGAGGCTCGAGCTGCAGGACATGGGAGGTGCGCACAGCTCGTTGAATTCGCTGTTCCAGCCGCGATCCGAGGCGGCGCGGGCCGCACAACACTCGCTGGTGCCCGTCAGGACGACGACGCTCGACGACTACGTCGCGCGTGGGAACAGGCCCCCCGACCTCTTGAAGGTCGACGCCGAGAGCGCCGAGTACCAGGTCATCGAGGGTGCCAGGGGCATATTGACCCGCGCCCGCCCTCTCGTGACTCTCGAGATCGGCGACATGGACGTCGCAGGAGCGCGGAGCACCCTGGAGATCATCGACGAGATGGCGCGGCTCGGATACACCCCGTTCGAGTGGCGGGAAAACGCCCTCGCGCCGCACCAGCGACGCGAAAAGTACGAGTACGACAACTTGGTGTTCGTGCCCGGGGAACGCGGGTCGGTCGTGGGCGCGGACCGAGCATGACGCGCCCCCGCTTCACCGTGGTGACGCCCGTGATGAACGGGGCGACGTTCGTCGGGCAGACGATCGCGTCCGTGCGCGCGCAGAGCTTCGAAGACTGGGAGTACTTCGTGATGGACGGCGGGTCCAAGGACGACACCGTCGATGTGGCGCTTGACGCGGCTCGGGGTGACCCGCGCATCCGCGTCGTCTCCGAGAGAGACCGCGGCATGTACGACGGCGTGTTTCGCGGGTTCGAGCGGGGCACCGGGGAGGTCTGCTACTGGATCAATGCTGACGACATGTTGATGCCCTGGGCGTTCGACGTCGTGTCGAGCTACATGCAGAAGACGGGCGCCGAGTGGGTCACCGGGACGCCCGCGTTCTGGGACGAGCGCGGGCGCCTGAAGAGCGTGGGGATCCCGCGTTGGTATCCCCGGGCGCTGCTCCGCGCTGGGCTGTTTCACGGCAAGGCGCTTGGCTTCCTCCAGCAAGAGAGCACGTTCTTCGGTCGCGGCGTGCTCGAGCGCGTGCCGCCGAGGCGGGTCGAGCGGATCCGTGCGCAGCGGCTCGCGGGAGACTTCATGCTCTGGGTGGAGCTCGCGAAGCTCACCGAGCTCCACACCATCCCAACGGTGCTGGCCGGATTTCGGCTCCACGAGTCCAACGCTTCCCACGACCAGAGCGGATATTTCGCGGAGATTGCTCGGGCGGGGTTTCATTTCCCGCCCCGGGCCGTGGGCAAGCTAATGAACACGGCGTTTCGGCCGGTGGGGTTCGCCATGGCACGCGCGCTGGCGCGTCGCAGGTATTGATGCTCGAAAGCTGAGAGTCAGAGCGGAGGAGAGATGCAAGGTCAGCTGAAGGTCATGTTGCGCAGTGCGATTCGGAAGGCGGGTTTCGATCTGGTCCGGGCGGCGCCGACGCCCTCGCATTTCCACTCGCCCCATTACTTGAGGCACAACGCGCGTCGCCTCGAACACCTCGCGAGCCTGCGAATCCCCGTCGCCGGTAGTACCGTGTTGGAGGTCGGTGCCGGCATCGGGGACCACACGCACTACTTCACGGACCGCGGCTGCAAGGTGACGATCACCGAGGCGCGCTGGGACAACTTGGACTACCTGCGCGAACGGTACCCGGGGCAACAGATTCGATTCCTCGACATGGAAGACCCCAAGCCCGTGGGGGAAGGGCGCTTCGATGTCGTGCACTGCTACGGGTTGCTCTACCATCTGGGCCATCCAGAGCGGGCGCTGGAATTCATGGGCGAGTCCTGCTCGAAGATGCTCTTTCTGGAAACCTGCGTCTCGTTCGGCGACGAGCATGCGATCAACATCGTCGGCGAGGACATCGCCAACCGGACGCAGGCGTTCTCGGGACAGGGCTGCCGTCCCACGCGCCCCTGGTTGTTCGACAAGCTGAAGAGCCTGTTCGCGCACGTCTACGTGCCGAAGACGCAGCCGAACCACGACGAGTTCCCGCTCGACTGGTCGGCACCGGACAAGCACCAGAACGAGCTGTCTCGCGCGGTGTTCATCGCTTCTCGCGCTCCAATCGACAACGACATGTTGGTGCCGTCACTGGTGCAGCAGCAGGTGCGACACCCGTGACGCATCCGCGCGCTCGTTCGACCAGGACGGCTACAGGAGACCGCGAATGCGAATAAAGCAGGCGCGACAATGGCTCGCAAACATCGGAAAGATCCTGGGCGGGCGTCAGGCGTGGTCAGCTGAGAGCGAGTTCGCCTACTACTCGGTGAACGAGCGAGTCGTTCAAGAGCACCGCCAGCGCCAGCGTGGCTATGCTGCCGAGTTCTGGTTCTCGGGCATGCACATGATGCGGGGGCTGGGCATCCTGGACGCGCACATCGTCGAGGACGCGAGGGTCCTGGACATCGGCGCGGGCGAGTGCGTGCTCGCGGGCGCCATGGCCCAGAGCGGCGCCGCCGAAGTCTGGGCGGTCGATGCCGTGCCGAAGCAGATCTGGGCGGCAGCCGAGGAGCTGGCGAAGCGTCCGAACATGAAGTTCGCGATCGCCAGCGCCACGGACTTGCCATTCGCTGACCAGACTTTCGACTTGGTCACGGCGAACCTCGTGCTCCACCACATCGAGCCGCTGCTGCGCGTTCGCGGACACGGTCCTCCGGCAAGAGGAGGAGTTGATCTCGACCATCGCCGCGGTCGCTGCGCGCTGACCGCC
The DNA here is from genome assembly GCA_015075635.1 of Polyangiaceae bacterium. Lineage (NCBI taxonomy): Bacteria > Pseudomonadati > Myxococcota > Polyangiales > Polyangiaceae > Polyangiaceae bacterium. The sequence continues at coordinate 3,015,099 of JABTUA010000001.1, read as the reverse complement.
GCCGCCTGCGGAGCTTGGGCTAGGATTATGTAGGGGTAAGAGAGATGCGCATTCAGAACAGGATTCGACGAATCGCCAATGTCTTCGGGATCGACGTTCTTCGGCTTCATGAGTCACCGCAGGGGACGGTTTTGGGCCTTCGCTCGAGGAATGTTGGCAGCATTATAGATTGTGGCGCCAACGAGGGGCAGTTTGCTCGCGACATGTCGAGTGTCTTCCCCCAGGCGCAGATGTACTGCTTCGAGCCGCTGAAAGGGCCATTCCATGCGCTTTCTGCCTGGGCAGAGACCCAGCATGGGCGGGTGCACTGCATCAATGTTGCACTGGGTGACGAGGAAGGCGAGGTGGAGATCCATCGCCACGACGCACACACACCATCGTCATCCTTGCTTCCGTCCACCGCACGAACCCATGAGCTCTATCCTCAGACGGTCGCACAGAGCCTCGCCAAGGTGCGTTTGACCACCCTAGATCGTGCCCTGGAGAAACACATGGTGAACATGCCGCGAGACATCTTGCTCAAGCTCGATGTGCAAGGTTTCGAGGACCGTGTCCTGCGCGGAGCTGCTGCCGTGCTGAGAGAGTGCTCGGCGTGCATATTGGAAGTGAATCTCGAGCCACTGTACGAAGGGCAAGCGGATTTCTTCGAGTTGGCGCACCTGATGAGGGACGCCGGCTTTGGGTACTCTGGTAATCTTCACCAAACCTATTCGAAGGAGGGGCGAGTGGTCTTTGTGGACGCCGTCTTCTCGAGACCGCAATAGCGCACGATTCTTGTCCCGCGCATCGGCGGCTGCCGCTAGTATCCGGGCGCGATGCCCACCTGGCTTGGACGTTTGCTGCCGACAGGGCTGCGCTCCCTGCTGCGGGGCGCTGCTCGCACTGAGATCCCATCGATGCGGCATCTCGAGCCAGACCTGCGGCTCGGGAACCTCGCCCGCCTTGGGTTCGCCCCGGCGTTCATCCTCGATGTGGGCGCCGCATCGGGTGCATGGGCGCGCATGGCAGCAGGCGTATGGCCGCGAAGCCGTATCTTTGGTGTCGAGCCCAACGCCACCAACAGATTGTCGCTCGACGCGACGCGGGCCGACTTGCCCGCGTTCAATTACTGGATTGGCCTGCTCGGGCCAGGTGTCCGCGAGCAAGTCGCCTTCCGCGCTGAAGATGTCGGAACGAGCGTATTGTCCGACTCGACAACTGCCGAGATCGCGAGTGCCGACATGCTGACGGTAGACGAACTCGTCTTACGACACGCACTCGCTTCACCGGATTTCCTCAAGCTCGACGTCCAGGGCTACGAGCTAGAAGTCCTGCGGGGGGCGCCCAAGGTTCTTGCAAGGTGCGAGGGCATCCTCATCGAAGTCAGCTTCAGACGGTTCTGGAAGGGGGCGCCCGTCGCGCACGAGGTAATCATGTACCTGCTGGAGCGAGGATTCGTTTGGTACGACGTCGCTGGCATCCTGCGCCTGGAGCCCGACGACGAACTCGCCCAAATGGATCTGCTGTTCGTCCGGGCAGGGAATCCCGTGCTGCACCGTAGCCCATGGCCGTGGCCAGAACATGGCCTTGAGGAACCCAAGGGCTAATCCTAGCTGGTTCAGTGCCGCGTGACCGATCAGCGACGCCGGGATGCGCGGCGGGTGGAATCGTGCGTGGGGCTCAGCCGAGGGTCTTCTTGAACGCGGCGGGGGTCAGGGCCTCGAGCGGCAGCGCGAAGACATCGCGGTGGGTCCCGAGGCGCTCGAAGGCCCAGGTGAGATAGGCCTGCGCAGGGACACCTAGAGCTCGACAGGTGGCGATGATGCCGAGGAGCACGCAAGCACGGTGGGCGCCTTCCGTGCTGCCGGCGAAGAGCATGTTGAGGCGCAGCTTGGCGACGTTCTGAAACTCGCGCTCGGTGGGAGAGTTGTCGATGGGGACCAGCGGGTCGTCGACGAAACGGAAGAGCGCGTCCCGATGGTTCTTGTAGTACCGAATCGCCGCCGCCAGCGGCTCGGAGGGCAAGAGCGTCGGCTCGACGGCGTCGCGCCAGCGCTCGAAGTCCTGGACGATGGGGCGAATGCACCGCTGGCGATGTTCTCTGAGCGCCTCTCCGACCAGGCCGAGCTTCTGCGCCTCTCCCTCTTCGCCGTAGATCGCGCCCAGGAAGGCGCCGCCTTCGAGAGCGAGCACCGGCTGGGTGTCTTCTGCGTCACGGAACTTGCGACGGCCGTGGGCGTTGCACCCGGCCTCGAGCACGCGGCCTGAAGCGAAGACGTCGTTGAAGCGATGCTCGGCATCGGCGGTGAGGGTACCTCGGAAGGGTCTGAGCTTCGCGGCGACGACCTCGCCGCTCTTGTCGGGCTCGTACTGAAAGACCGCGACGTCGTGGTTGCGGTAGAGCTCCACGTAACCGTTGTGCGCAGCGGGAAGCTTCTTGATGATGACCTTCAACCCGGTGCCGTCGGTAGCCATCCAGGAGCCGGCGAGCAGCTGCTTCCAGTGCAAACCGTCGATGCCCGACAGCAGGTCGGCAGCGCGCTCGATGAAGGTCACCAGCGTGCTCATCGCGATCGGGACTCCGCGCTCGGCGAGGTCGCGCCGGATGCGGTCGAGCGGCGTGAGCAGCCAGAACTTCTGGTACACGAGCCACGCGAGCCACTCGCAGGTGACCTTGGAGCGCTCGTAAGGGGCAGGCAGAGAGCGCAGCGTCGTGCGCTCGCCACACTCGCGACAGCGACACGTGTAGCGACGAACGACGCGCCGGCGCTGGTGTTCCTTGACGACGTGGAGCTTCTCCTCGACGAGCTCGTCGACGACGTCCAGGGCAGCTCCGCCGCACTCGCCGCACGCATCGGGGCGGAGCTCGTGCTCTTCGGCTTCGAGGTGGCTGGGGATCGGCTTGCGCCCCGTTGGCCTCGCCTTCTTCTTCGGCGGAGGCTCGGCGGCAGGCTTGTCCGGGGCCTTGGGCCGCTCCTCGAAAGCACGCTGGGCTTCTCCCTCGACGACGGGCGGGGCAGCGGCTGGCGCTGCAGCGCCGGGAGCAGGAGCCTTTCGCTGCTTGCGCTGCGCTACCGCGAGCAGCTCCGAGACGCGATCGTTGAGCCGTGCCAGCTCGGTGAGGAGCTGCGCGACTTGCGCACGGAGCTCGGCGTTCTCCTTGCGCAGCGCTTCCAGCCCGTCCACAGACGAGTAGAGATCATACTTGGAGATCCGTGTCGATCCCCTTGCGTGCT